>DFNY01000132.1:18346-21621 GCA_002376595.1 Jonesiaceae bacterium UBA3555
GGGCTTCGGCTTGCGTAAGCCTCTGCGCTGCAGACCTGCCTGTCGGTGCCGACTTACTTGACGTCTTCGCCGGCGTCCTTGATGTCCTCAGCGGCATCCTTCACAGCGTCCGTAGCCTCTTCGGTGGACTTCTTCACCGTGTTACGAGCACGTGTAGTTGCCTTCTTCGCCTGGGTTTTGGCGTCTTCTAACTTCTANNTTTCTCTTTGAGTTCTTCGGCCTTTTCCTTGAAGTCCTCAGCGGTTTCTTCAAGCTTTTCGCTGGCTTCCTTAGCTGACTCTGCGAGCTTCTCGCCTAGTTCACGAGACTTCACCACGGTAGCGCCCGCGGCTTCACCTAATGATTCGGCTGCATCTCCAAGTGCGTGCTTGGTGTCATCAACAACGTCTGAAAAGCGAAGCGCCTGTTCGTCCTGCTCCCAAGGTTCTGCCCATGGGTCGGTAGTTGGCTGCGAACGACGCCACAGGACGTATGCGCCACCAGCCGCGGCCACACCACCAGCAACGAGCCAGCCCTTGCCGGACTTCTTAGATGCCTTCTCAGCCTTCGCTGCAGCCTCTGACAGTTTGACTGGTGCCTTCTTGGAGGCCTTTTCCAAGGATGCAGCCAACTGAGCGGCCTGCTTCGAGGCCTGCTTTGCAGCCTTCTTCGAGTTTTTCTTGGAAGACTTCACAGCAGCTGCAGCAACGCCGGAAATCGCAGCCGCACCGGAAGCCGCAGCATCCGAAACTACGTTTGGGACACCATCCTTAGCGGCTACATCTGCAACCTTGCCTGCAGCGTCAGTTGCCGCGTTGGCGGCACGTTCTGCTGCGTCGTTGAACGAGGCAACGAGCTTTGGAAGGAGGTCATCCACTAACTTGTCATGCGCCTGGCCAATTGCTGGTGCTGCCTTCTCGGCAGCCTTTTCCACACGAGGAGCAGCCTGCTTAACGGTTTCGTTCCACGCGCTCTCTAGGCGTGGAGAAGCCCATTCGACAAAGGCTTCAACTTTTGGAGCGCCCCAGTCGCGGGCACCTAGAGCGGCCTCGCGTGCCTTGACGGCAAAGACCTGCGCATAGTCAGAAGCGTGTGCGGCGCCTTCTGAGAATGCCGCAGCAACTTCGGATGCCTGGTCCTTGCNNTCGATTTTCTCGGTGGCCTTGCTGAGCTTCTTAAGTGGTTCAGACATGATCTCTCCTGGGGTTCCGTGAATCCTGACATTAACTTTGCCACTTCACGTGCAAGATTGCATTACTAATCACCCGCACCTTCACAGTAATTTCAAAGCGTAGAACTCCCCACCTCCGGCAAAAATTCTTACGTGCACCCTAAAACAAGGATGGTCGTGGGAGAATAATGAACATGTTTGCAACTCTTCACACCACTGCTGGTGACATTCGTATCGAACTGTTCCCTAACCACGCGCCAAAAACCGTTGAAAACTTCGTTGGTTTGGCCAAGGGCACAAAGACCTGGACCGACCCAAAGACCGGTGAAGAAAGCAACGAACCGTTCTACGACGGTTTGATCTTCCACCGCGTTATCCCAAACTTCATGATCCAAGGTGGCTGCCCACTCGGCACCGGAACCGGTGGCCCTGGCTACACCTTCAACGACGAGATCCACCCGGAACTCACGTTCTCCAAGCCTTACCTCTTGGCAATGGCTAACGCTGGCAAGCGCATCAGCCCAATCACGGGTCAGCCTGCTGGCACGAACGGCTCGCAGTTCTTTGTCACCGTTGACGCCACCACGTGGCTCAATGGCAAGCACACCATCTTCGGTGAGGTTGCAGACGAAGAGTCGAAGGCAGTCGTTGACGCTATCTCCACCACGCGTACCCGCCCAGGTGACCGTCCACTCGAGGACATTGTCATCAACTCGGTAACCATCGAAGACTGATATGCGTTGAATTGGCCGGGCACCTAAGTGCCCGGCCATTCGTTTACCCAAAATACGTAGCAATCCAGCGCATCCCCACAGCACTAAGACGAGGAACATCCCACGTGTCAGAGAACGCATATGGAAGCGTCCCATCGGCCGCCCAAGCCCCTGCCTGCAAGAATCACCCAAACGTGCCAACGTTCGTGCGGTGTCAAAGATGCGGCGAGCCCGTGTGCCCGCAGTGCATGCGAACAGCGGTGGTCGGTGTTCAGTGTCCTCAGTGCGTTAACGAAGGCGCCAAGAATGTTCGTCAGCCCACCACGATAACCGGGGCTAAGCGAGTCACTGGGCGTCCCTACGTCACCTACACAATGATTGCCTTGTGTGTGGTGGCTTTCGTGGCCCAACAAGCATTGGGGTGGAGTGACTTCACGTCCAAGTACGTGTTCGCTCCGGTAGTTGGAGCTGAAGAGCCTTGGCGCTTCATCACTTCAGCGTTCCTCCACTCGCAGGGAGCGATTTACCACATCCTGTTCAACATGGCGGCTCTATGGGCGGTTGGCTCACAACTGGAGTACGTGCTGGGGCGTTGGCGCTTCATTACCCTGTACTTGCTCTCAGCGGTGGGCGGTTCGGTAGCGGTTCTGCTTTTGGCCGACCCGATGGGCGACGCATGGGTAACTGGCGTGCTGGGCGCCTCAGGCGCAATTTTCGGGCTCTTCGGTGCGTTGCTTTCAGTGACTCGCAAAACTGGCCAGTCGATGCAATCGATCTATGTGCTCATTGGTATTAACTTGGCCATCGGGTTCTTTGTCCCCAACATTTCGTGGCAGGGTCACCTTGGTGGGTTGGTTGTGGGTGCAATTCTGGGAGCTATCTACATTCACAGCCCACGCGAAAAGCGCACCCTGTACTCAATTGGCGGAAGCGTACTGGTGGCGGTGGCGCTTGTGGCCCTAGCGGTTGTCAAGTATTCGCAGGTCAATCCGCTTTTGTGGTAGAGCATGCCGACGTCTCTTCACAAGAGAATGCGGTGTCAGGTGGCGTAATTACACCCCTGTAGTTATTCACACCTGTGGATAGGGGTGTTAATAACTCGCTGTGCACGTGTGGAAAACCGCCACATGCATGTGCAAACAGCCGACAAAACCAGTGGACAAAGCGTGGAAAACTGCGTTTCCCGCGTGGAACACAGGCCTTTACCCACAACGCACACTAGCGCCTGTGGATAACTCTGCCTCTTTCCACACTGTCCGCCATGTCACTGCACCTATACACCCTGCTTCGCGCCTCAATACCCGCCCTGACTCTGCACTGACCTTCCCTGCCAAGTCTCTGCCGTCAGCGCCTACCCCTGCCCGTACCGAGCGTCTCTGCCTTTGTCTCTGCCGTCAGCGCCTACCCCTGCC
>DFNY01000132.1:21703-27040 GCA_002376595.1 Jonesiaceae bacterium UBA3555
GAATGCAGGAAGGCCAGAGAACGCAGGTGAGGCGGAAATGCTGAAGGGCTCTCCCAGTGGGAGAGCCCTTCAGCAAAACAAAACATCGTGAGCGTCGCTGCTCAACAACTACTTCCAGCGAGTAGCCAAAATCAGAGCTGAAAGCATGAAACCGAAACCAATCAACAGGTTCCAGTTGTTCAAACCTGGGATTGGGAGACCCCACTTGGAAGAAGTCAGGTAGTAGACGATCAGCCACAGCGCGCCAACAATCAACAAGGTAACCATGGTGGGGACAAGCCACGCAGGGTTGCCAATGTTCTGAGGAGTCTTTACGGTTTCCTCAACCTCAGTAGCTGCACTAGCTTTCTTCTTGCGGGTGCGCGATTCTGGCACTTTGAACACTCCTGTCGANNCCGTTTGTGCACTAGCCTAGTTGCTGGGCGATCACACAAGAAACAATGGACTGGAAAATGGCTGAAAAACAACTCAAACTACGGTCACAAATGAGACAAATCGTCTCCATTGCGATCGTTATCGCGTTGTCCGCAGTTATGTTCAGCGCATCCGCCAAACTCAACGCCGGAAGAGAGAAGCGCCACCCGGAAGATTTTGCCGGACTGGTGCGCCTCGAAGCAGCCCGCCAAAACGATTTGCAAGATCGCGTCACCGCGTTGCAAGCTACAGTGGATTCCTTCACTGACAAAGAAGAAGACGCCCAGCCAGTGGTGCCCGAATCGATTGCCACAGCATCGGGAGTGTCCACCGGAACCATGCCAGTGAGAGGCGCGGGCGTGCGCGTTGAACTGAGCGACGCCCCCCAAGACCCTGAACTCCTCAAAGAGTTCCACCCTGACCAGTTCGTAGTGCACCAAGACGACCTCCAATCCGTCATCAGTGCACTGTGGGAGGGCGGGGCCGAAACCATGACCCTTCAAGGCCAGCGCGTCACCCCGCTGTCGGCGTTCAGATGCGTGGGCAACGTTCTACTGCTGCACGGACAGGTGTATTCGCCTCCCTATGTGGTTGAAGCGATCGGCGACCAGGATCGCCTCACAGCGGCGTTGGACAATTCCCGAGCAATTGAGATTTACAAGCAGTACGTTTCGGCAATCGGCTTGGGCTGGAAGCTCGAGCAGAAGTCCGAGATCGATATGCCGGCAGCAAAGAACATCGGTGCGCTCAAGTACGCCACAGTTCCCGACGACGTGGACATCTGGGCTTACTAGTTCCGCTGGGTTGATTGCTTGCTGACGCGGTTAGGTAATCTGTCCCGAGTGCTCTGTGGTTTCGGTTGGGAAGTTGTACCGAACGCTGAATGGAGCGGTTGGGTGAATCGCGCAGAGTCCAGAGTTGCTCGTGCCTTCTGCGGACCAGCGCCAGCGCGTGTAATGTTTCGGCAATTGGGCGGCTACAGACTGGAAGCGGCCTTAAGCGGTATTGTTTCCAGAACCAATACTTCAGCTAGACGCGGCACCCAGTTGGGCGCATTGCTAGCCACACATCACACACTGGTGGGCTCATGACTAAGATCCTCGTAATCGATAACTACGACTCGTTCGTGTACACCATCGTTGGCTACCTCAACCAGCTTGGTGCGCAAACAGTAGTAGTCCGTAACGATGCAGTGCCGCCGTCAAGTGAGTGGTCCCAGTATGACGGAGTATTGGTGTCTCCGGGACCTGGTACTCCGGCAGAAGCAGGCGAGTCCATGAACGTGATCCGCCAGTGCGCCGAACTCGACAAGCCGATGCTTGGTGTTTGCCTTGGACATCAGGCCCTAGCAGAGGTCTACGGCGCCACGGTCACGCACGCTCCCGAACTGATGCACGGTAAGACCTCGCAGGTCTCCCACAACAGTGAAGGGGTCTTTGCGGGGCTTGCTGAGCCTTTCACAGCAACCCGGTACCACTCGCTGGCGGTAGTGAATGAAACCGTCCCTAACGAACTTGAAGTAACAGCACAGGTGGATACCGCTGTGGGCACCATCATCATGGGGCTTAAGCACAAGGAACACCCGCTGTATGGTGTGCAGTTCCACCCAGAGTCGGTCCTTACTGAAGGTGGACACCGACTCCTAGCCAACTGGCTTACCGTCTGCGGTGCCCAAGACGCAGTTCAGCGTTCGGTGGGTCTCGCGCCGCTCGTGCGCGGCTAGGTTCCGCTTCTGCGGCTAACCTCGCGCTTACGGGGCGAAACCACGCCTGCTCAGGGAGTGTTACCCGCTCGAACATAGTTGCAAGCCGCTCGCGCGGCTAAGTTTGCGCTCGTGCCCCTAAGCTCGCGCCGTCTATCGCTAGCGGCTAGGTTCCGCCAGCGATGCGTCACTGTGCGGCGCCTCATCGCGGCTTACTAGATAAACAAAGCACCGGAGGGGTGACCCAGCAGAAATGCTGGGCCACCCCTCCGGTGCTTTGCCTGATAAATCAGAACGACTGGACTCAATAACTCCTAAGTCCGTCTATTCCTAGTGCAACGCCTTAGCCGTTGCCTTCGGTTTCATCAGTCTCAGATGGGTCTGGTGATGGAGTCTCTCCGGATCCGGTTGATACGTACACAATGATCTTGGTGTCTGGCGTTACTTCGGTGCCTTCACCTGGGATGACTGAGATAACGCGGTCAACTGGTACGGAAGCGTCCTGTTGAGGTCGGATGTCGAAGTTGTTCAGGCCAGCTTCGCTGCGCATCAGGTTGAGTGCTTCTTCGAGTGGCTTTCCTGCTACTGAAGGGATCTTGACCTTCTCGTACACCATTTCTACCGAGACTGTGAGGGTCACGGTAGTGCCAGTGGCTACTGCTCCGGTNNTTGGCATCGAGATCTTCAGTTGGCTGCTCTTCGCGCTTGACTTCTACGCCCAGTGCCTTGAGGGTCTTCTCTGCGTCGGCGTACAGTTCGCCGGTGACATCAGGGATGTCCACAAAGCCGTCCGCTAGCCAAATGTTGACTTCGGTGCCTGCAGCTACGGTGTCGTTGGCTGCAGGTTCGGTGCGCGTGACCTTGTCCTTCTCAATCTCTCCGCCACGCTCCTGTTTAATGGAGCCAACTTTCAGTTTGGCGTCTTCAATGGCTTTGCGGGCCTGTTCTTGTGTCATGTCTTTGACGTCTGGCACCTTGACTGCGTCTGGTCCAGTTGAGAACGTCAGGGTAATGACGGTGGTGAGCGGAGCCATAGTTCCGGCTGGTGGCGTGGATGAGATGAACTCCCCTTCGGCTACGGTGTCGTTGCGTTCTTGAACAACCTTTGGCTCTGCGAATCCTTGGCGCCGCACTTCTGCTTGGGCTTCGGAAACACTCATGCCGGAGAAGTCTGGAACTGCTTTTTCTTCTGGGGCTTTGGCGCCACCGTTGGTGAGCAGGATGTAGATGATTCCAGCAATGAGTACGGCACCTACTGCTACGAGTGCCCAGATGAGGCCCTTCTTGGAGCGTGGTTCGTCTTCTTCTGAGTCGAAGAGTGACGGCTCGTTGGGGTCTTGTTGCCAGGGCAGTGGGGCAGCAGAGTTGCCTGTAGTGCTGAGCTGTCCGGGTGCGCCGGGGAAGCCTTGGCCTGCAGGGAACCCTTGCGTTGCCGGGAATGCTTGGGTTGCTGGGGATTGGTTTGCAGCGGCGTATGTTCCAGCCGCGCCCACTCCGGCTGCTGCCGCGTTGTACTGCGGCATTGCCTGGGTTGCTGGTGACGCCGCGTTGATGACTTGGGTGGCGTCGGGGTCCGTTGTGGTTGGTGCTCCGGCTGGGAACGCCGCAGTTGCTTCGGGGTTTTCACCGCGGGCTGCTGCTTCGAGGGCAGCGCGGAATTCGCTGGCGCTGGAGTAGCGGTCTGAGCGGTCCTTTGCCAGTGCCTTGAGGGTGATGGAGTCGAGCACTGGTGGCACGTCGGTAGCAATTGAGCTTGGTGGTGCTGCGAGCTCGCGCACGTGCTGGTAGGCAACGGCTACTGGCGAATCTCCGGTGAATGGAGGGCGCCCGGTGAGGAGTTCGTAGAGCAGGCAGCCTGTGGAGTACAGGTCTGAGCGGGTGTCTACGGATTCGCCGCGCGCTTGTTCTGGAGAGAGGTACTGTGCTGTGCCGATGACCGAGTGGGTTTGGGTCATGGTTGCCGCGGAGTCAGCTACTGCACGGGCGATGCCGAAGTCCATGACTTTGACTGCGCCTGTTGGTGTAAGCATGACGTTGGCTGGTTTGATGTCTCGGTGCACGATTCCCGCGTGGTGCGAGTATTCNNCGTATTCGAGTGCTGAGAGCACGCCAGCGGTGATTTCGATGGCTTCTTCAATGGGTACAGCGCTGCCGTCGCGCAGGATGTCGCGGACGGTGTGTCCTTCGACGTATTCCATCACGATAAATGGAACGTGCGATATTGCTCCGCTTGGTTCGGTGAAGGTGTCTTCGCCGGTGTCGTAGACAGCCACGATTGCTGGGTGGTTGAGCGACGCGGCTGCTTGGGCTTCGCGGCGGAACCGTGCCTGGAAGGATGGGTCGCGAGCGAGGTCCGAACGCAGAATCTTGATAGCTACCGTGCGGCCCAGGCGATTGTCGTGGCCAATGTGTACTTCGGCCATGCCTCCACGGCCGATGAGCTCACCGACTTCGTAGCGGCCCGCGAGGGTGCGGGGTACGGGGTTTACCACTGCGCGTCCTTAATTGGTTGGGCGGCGTTCGGTTCTACTCCGAGTGTGCCGCGGTTTTGTCCCACTTCATTCCCCGCAAAGGGGGCAAAAGTGAATTCTACTGATNNGGCGGTTGCTAGGAGCACCACCACAACGATTCCTATGAGCATCAGCGTGAACCATCCTAGCGATTTCACGCGTTGGACAATACCTTGCTGATTTGTTGCTCGGTTGTTGGGGGTTGTGCCAGGCGCTTGACGACGACTCCCCTGGTTTTGTTGGTCTCGTTGCGTAGTAGGTGGCTGGTATGTGGCGGACCGGTTGGTTGCGTGTTGTTGGTTTGCGTTCCTACCGGGAGCGCTGTGTTCTGTACGCTGCCCACTGCGTTGACTTTGGTGTGGTGCGTGGGGGGAGGCCGTGGCGCGGTTGGGTTGCCCGCTAGAAGCACGCGTGTTTGCTGGTGTTCCATTGGCAGAGCGTTGTGGCGTGCTTGGGGTGCCGGTTCTTGGCGTACCTGTGACACCAGATTGTTGTGAATTGCTGCTTCGCGTTGGTGTCTGCCCTGCGTGCGGGGTACTTACAGGGGGTTGGCCCTGTGCGGTTCGTGACGGTGTAGCCGGTACGCGTGTTGCAGCAGCGGGGTTACGCACTTCGGATCGAGTTCGTGGCTGAGGTGCGGGCATGGCGCTCGCAGCAGGTTGCGCTCGCTGGGGTTGGTCCTGCGGGGGGTGCGAGGAGCCTGCTTATCGG
>DFNY01000032.1:0-3547 GCA_002376595.1 Jonesiaceae bacterium UBA3555
AGAACCAACGATGACAACATCATGGATGACGGTCTCAGTCACGCTATTTCCTTTAGTTGAAACGAATAGACAAAAAGTTGTGCAAGGGGGGATCCAGAACAGCGTCGCGGCACACGCACAGGCGGTTCGCGCGCAAGCTCTGGTCCAACCTAAATCCATCAGTCACACGCAATTCAAATCAATGAAGCGTGGTCTTGTGGAACCTCACCAAGCCTAACAAGGGTTGGCCGTGATTTAGTCCCAAGCCTGTGGGCCAGGATGGCGCGCACCGACCGAGAACGCAAGTGCTCGATTCTAGCGAGATGAGCACGTTCTTTCAGGTTTGCACTAGCGCGGGCTACGCTCAGACCTGCGCACTCTCAGCCCGGCTTACGCCAAGCTGGCTTCATAAACGTAGATTCGGAACTTACCGCGCGAATCCTTTGGCATTTCGGTAAACCACACAACGATTGAATCGGTTTTGGCCGGCTTGCTGAACTTGAACATGGTNNTGGAGTTCGCCGCCCGCAGGGTCATCTGCGCTGGTGGCACGGATCTCGACTTTTCCGCCCGTGTTCTGCGATGAGATGAGCAGGGAGTTCACCGTGGCTTCGGTTTCAAGTTGAAGAGCGAACCCAATACCGTCCTTCTTGATCCCGCCGAACGCCTTGGTCTTGTAGGTACGCGAATACCATTCGGAAGTGGTGTCGCCATCAATCAGGCGGTCTTGCAGTTCAGGGTGCTCATTGTTGTCGCCCATTGGGTCCAGCGACTTCGCGCTCTTCACAACGGGGATGACTACTTCTTCGGGCTTCTGCGTAGTGTTTTCGCTGTCAGGTTCAACAGTCACCGGACGGCCAGTTGGTGCAACAATTGCCGGTTCGGTGGGAGCTGTCAGCGCGTTCAGTGCCCAGAATCCGCCAAGGCCAAGCAGCGCGAGGAAGAATACGAGCACCCAGGGAGTAGCAGAGAAACCGGTGAGCTTTGTTTTCTCGTTCACCGGCGCAGTTGGCCACGATGGGGAACCGGATGATTGTGTTGATCCATTTGACGCAGCAGATGATGCAGAGTTCATTGGCGCAAACGCTCCGTACGCAGGTCCTGGACGCGCATCGAGCGGCTGGTTCAGGCTGCGGTCGGAAGTGGTTGGCATAAAGCGTGGTGGTCCGCCGGCNNCACTGCAGGTGCTACTGCCGTGTCTGCTGCGTCTGCGGTTCCAGCAGCGCTGACCGCAGCGGTTGTTGCCAAGGCGGAGAGATCATGGGCCTGAGTTTCTGAGGAAGCCTCAGTGTTGTCTTCTGGCTTACCGACGATGCCTTGCTCTGGCAGGTCCGACTTACCTTCGGGGAAGGTTGGGTTCGTTTTGGTGGAGGTGTCATCGTCTTGCGCGAAAGCACCGTCAAACTCGGAAACCGCTGGTGTGGAAGCGTCTGTAGGTGTGGAAGCGTCTTTACGTGTGGCTTCAGAAGTGGCTGAATCGGTCGATTCACTTGCGCTCGCTGCGGTCCCAGTTTCACTGGCAGCGCCTACGGCACTCGAGGAGCAGGCAGCACCGGCTTCGCCAGCGGCACTGCCCGTACCAGCGAGCCCGCCAGCCCCAGCTGCGCCAAGGGCACCCACGGCACCGAACGCAGGTTTAGCCACAGGTGCGGTACCTGGCACCGTAGCTCCGTTGGTGCGGGAACTCTTGCGTTGCGGAGCGGAGGGAGTTGGTGGAGGTAGAGGAACCGAATCGGTTTTTGGTGCGGCGTTGACTGAGTCTTCGTCAACAAACGGAAGGTCGTCTGGTGACCACTGCCCTAGAACGTCAAGGAATTCTTGGGCGCTGCGAACAGGGGAGTCTTCGCTGTTAAGAATGTTGGTGGTGAATGCATCTACATCACCGTCTGCATCAGTGAGGAAGTCTGCCAGGCGGGGGAGTGATGACACCTCGCTGCTGAGGTAGTTGGACATGAGGCCGGTGAGCATGAAGTAGCTCAGTGCAGCGAGGCCCTTTGCGTCTGTGCTGGCGAGTTCCTCTGGTGACTTGTCTAGGTTAAGTCCAAGGAAATTACGTGGCACTAGCCCTGCGAGGGTTACCTTCAGGCCTTTGAAGTAGATGGAGTCAGCGGTGAGTGCACCGTGATAGAGGCCATGGCCGGAGTCTGCCTTGGCAAGGGAAGATGCTACCGACCCGATAACTGCCTTGGTCTGCTTCAGGGTGAATGGTGCTGCGGCGATTGCATTAGCGGTGGTTACACCTGCTGGGCGTTCGGTAATGATGTACTTTTCGGAGCCGCCTTTGTCTACTACGTCGATGACGCGAGCGAGCCCCTCAACTGTGAGTTGCGCGCTTGCACGTGCACGGTCAATCGCGCCTGCAGGCACCGATGAATCGATGACATACAGGTAGACGTCGCGGCCGAAGATCTTGTCTGTGGCTTGCCATTGTTCTGATTCAACATGCGGAGATGTTTCAAGGGCGTTTACTACATACCGCGCAACAATCGTGTTTCCGGCAGTTAGGCGTGGCACTGGTTCCTCCTGTGAGAGTTGCCGTGGTGGGATTCGCACATGCCCTTGGGAACGACGCCGTGGTGGGGATGCATGTTTGAAACGCGCAACTTGATTATCTCGATCTGTTCATCCTACGTGAATGGGCGCGCTTTTCAGGCGCGAGAACGTGAGAGTTTGCTGATGATTGGGTTGAGAAGTGCATTCATTTCCGACACCTTCATGGCCTGTAGCACTAGGAAGTACACGGCGCCCATTATGGATCCAACGATCACACATACCACTGCGGCCCAAACGAGTGAGTCCGTTGCAGTGAAGCCCCATACACGTAGAACTAGCCAGCCCACCACGCACGATATCGCCGCTGCGACTATGAGTTGCACGTGGAGTCTCACAATATGCGCAATATCCAACGAACCTAGTTTTTGCCTCAGTCCGTTGACACGCAAAAGCACCGCAATGAGGTTAGACAGAGTCATGGACAGTCCAATTCCAAACACCCACCATTCACCCGGTAGCAGCCTAGTGAACAACCAGCTGCCAGCCATGAGGAGCAAGGTGACTGGGATTTGGAAGTAGAAAATGGACTTGCCGTCTTCAAAGGCGAAGTACACCCATTTCATCAGCACCATGGCGCCCAAAGGCATGAGGCCTAAGGCCATGGCTAACACAATGTGTGAAACCGCCGGGACTTCTGCNNGGAATCAAAAGCTTGGTGATGGGCTGCGAAAGAACCACAAACAGCCCAGTAGCAAAGATGGTGAAGACCGCAATGACGCGTAAGCCCTTGGACACCAGAGCGCTCACCGTGACCAGGTCCGACTTGGCTGCGGCGGCACTAATTCCGGTAAACAGAAGGGTGGCTACTGAAACAGTTACCAGCGAGTGCGGAAGCAGGTAGATGGTCAGGGCCTGCGTGTAGGAGGCGTTACCGGCAACTACATCCACTCCGGCGCTCGCAGCGTGGGGAGCAGCCGAAGCAATGTTGGTGTACACAAGTACTCCAACTTGTTCGAGGCCGAGGGCTAGGAAGGTCCAGCCGGCAACCGATCCGGCGGTGCGCAGACCGATTCCG
>DFNY01000032.1:3570-13675 GCA_002376595.1 Jonesiaceae bacterium UBA3555
AACAATTCCCAAGGTTGCGGTGAGCCCGATGAATGCGATCTTCGGGGCATCCCATGAGGACAAGTCAGCCCCAGTGGCTACGGGCCCGTAGACCCACAAGAAGATTCCAAAACCAATGATGGAGATGACGTTGTTGACCGCTGGCGCCCACATGTATGGGCCAAACTGGCCACGGGCGTTGAGCACCTGTCCTAGCAGGGTGTACAGCCCGTAGAAGAACAGTTGCGGAATGCACCATAGGGCAAAAGCTACCGCTAAGCCCTTCTGCTCCGCACTCCAGTCGCCTGTGGTGTACAGGCTCACCAGAACGGGGGCACCCACGGTCAACAGAAGCGTCAACCCAAACAGCAATGACGCTGTCAGGGTGAGGAGTTTGTCTAGGATTTACNNCCGCCGGCAATGATCGCGTACAAGAAGTTTGGGATCTTGTTGGCAATGTCGAAAGCGTCCGCTGCGGCACCGGTTGCACCAAGGGCAGCAACCATGAGCAGGTTCTTGAAAACGCCTAGAAGCCTTGAGACTGCTGTTCCCGAAGCCATAAGCAAGGAACTGCGACCCACGGTAGCTGCTTCAGTTTTAGGCGCGGTGACTTGGGCTTCAGAGTTCTTGTCTGAGCGTGACCGTTGCTCTTGCGCAGCGCGTTCTGCCTTGGCGGCAGCGTCGCGGGTGCGCTGAGCGCTTGCACGGTGCGCTGGGTCTACGCTTTTCGACGAGATGCGTCGGCTGGGTCCGTTAGGTTGCGGTGGGTTGCTGCGTGAGTAT
Organism: Jonesiaceae bacterium UBA3555; assembly: GCA_002376595.1. GTDB lineage: Bacteria > Actinomycetota > Actinomycetes > Actinomycetales > Cellulomonadaceae > Timonella. The sequence continues at coordinate 4,333 of DFNY01000032.1, forward strand.
GGAGGTTGGCTCATTGGTGTTCCTCGGACTCGGCTTCAACCACTGCCAGTGCTTCTTCGGTGTCTAGAGCAGCTTCGCGCCGCTTGGACCGTCCGCGGCGGACGGTACGCCAGATTCCTCCACCAAGGAGCAACACGAGCAGTGCCAGCACCACGCCAGTTCCAACGTTCTCCCAATCGGCGCGAACCCGGACATTAAACTCACCGGAGTTTGCTGCGAACTTGCCGTCTTCGTCGAGAATCTCCACCTGAACCACAACGTTTCCAGAGCCCACAGCGGACACCGGCACACGAGCGGTCTGGCTGCTGCCAGCCGCAATGCTCAATGGAACCACCGATTTGGCTTGAAGGCGTGAATCGTTAGGACGTAAGCGGATCTGCACGTTGACGTCTTGGTCGAGCCCATTTTGCACGGTTATTGGGATTTCAGAGCCCGTGGAAATCAGATTGATATCGCTTCCAGTGGCCACCGTAATGCTGCCTTGCAGATCACGGGCTGCCTGACCGAACGAGGTCACGGTTGCCGCATGGTCAGAAGAATCTTGATGCCACGCATTGGAGGTGAGCGCGGCCAAGCCTGCCTCAAATGGGGCAGTCAGTGCCTGAGAATCTTGAGCGATTCCCGCGAACTTGTTTACTGCTGACAGCGAATCGCGAACCGAGCCAAACGAAGAAGCCGTAAACAGAGGGGTTACATCTTCTTGGGGGAGTAGGTCGCGGTTGGTAGAGATTTCATTCGCGTTCGTAGACATCTGCGAAAGAGTTGAGACGCGAAGCCACGGCAGTTCTTCCACCACGGACAACTGGGCTGCAGCTACTGCGGAATCGGGTTGCCAGTCACGCGATGCAGAGATCACCACGTTACGAACGAGCGAGGGGCGTTCCTTAGACAACACTGCCAACTCAGCAACGAACCTCTGACGAGCCACAACAGGGTTGTGAGTGCNNCGCCAATGATTCATCCGTAGCATCGGACACAGCACCGGTCACAGTAGCGGACTCGGTGTACGGAAGGAACGAATTAACCTCATAAGTTCCGTGCTGAGCTAACGCAATCAGATACCCTGCGGAAGCACCAGCTGCGAGAGTCTGATCCGTGAGGTAACCCGGTTCCTGCCACATCAAGTCACGTGAGATAGTTTGTCCCTCCAAAACCGGGAACTTAGCTAGATCAGCACGAGGTGCCTTAGTTTTAGTTGCCGCGAACGGAGTGAAATCAGCGTCGTAGCTGGGCAAAGCAAAGGACTCACGGCCAGCTAGTGAACCCATGAAGGAGTCCAACCACGACTGTGAAGTGACTTGTTCCACCCTCGGTTCAAATCCGATCTCGGGATCTTGGGTTGTCTGAGTATCCACCGGAGAGTCGGTGATGTCAGTTGTGGATGGTGATGGACCGTCACTAGGCGCAGGAGTCTCATCGGTGGTGTCCTGTGACTCGCCTGGAGCACTGACATAGTCCGAGACACTCTGAATGAGCGCGGGATCTAGCTCGTAGGACACCCAGTCAACCTCGGCTACCGAAGAGAGCACAGCAGCTAACCGTGAACCCTTGCCGGTGGCTTCCAACACCCGCACCGACGACGCTGCAGAATTGAGCGGATTAACCGCCGGTCCCGTGAATGGAACTACAGCAGCAACATCGAGGTTTGGTTCTACCGAATCGCCTGCAGAATCCCACAAGATGAAGGTGTCCAAGGAATCGAGAATNNNGGCGCNNGAGNCNNNCGAAGACCCAGAAAGGGTCAAAGTGATTCCACGCGGTCCCCAACCTTCAACACCATTGAGAAGCCCGAAGTCCTTGGCGTTCACAGAAAGCGAGAACAGGGTGGTCTCGCCAGGCTTCAACGGAGCGGAACGCACTGACTTGCCCATTTTGGTTCCCAGAGTATCGCCAAGGGTGCGCTTGTCCCACAACTGCACCGAAGTGCGCGTGGAGAACCTGAACCTAGTCAGATGGAATGACAAAGTTGGGTCAGAAATGGTCTGTGTAGACGTGTTGGTCACCTTCACAGTCACTGTGACATCGTCATTGGCCTTCACCAGCACCGGAGAAAGCGACACCAATTCCATCGACTTATTGGTGGAATCGGATTTTTCAGGAGTGACTGGGCCACCAGGTGGGTTTGATGGTGCAGTGAATCCGGAATACGCACTAGAACCGTAGGCGGACGAAGCTAAGCCAGCCTGCCCACCGGAGGAATCGTCGGGAAGGGCTTGCGCCCCAGATACCGGAACACACAGCGCCCACATACAAACGAGCAACACAACAAGGGCGATGGAGTGCGCACGGCGCGCTCTCATCGCCTCACCAACCGCGAGGGGCCAAGACCATGACATCGTTACCTATTGTCCCGGGAAAAGCAGTTATTCGTCATCTTGCGCCGGCGACCCCATAAAAGGTGCATGCAATCGCCGCAAATTCTCCGCACGCCTGCGCTGCAAGAGCTCCAACGCCATAGAAGCCAAGCGACGCTCATTGGGGTAACTCAAACGCTCCGAAAGCCGCTCAAACGCAATCCATTCCACGTCATCGGCCTCGGAATCAGGGTCACCCTCAACCGTCAAATAGCCGCCCACTGCATCGAGCAGGAAGTGGTGCACAACCTTGTGCACTCGGCGGTCATCACCGGTAAACCAATAGTCAATCTTGCCCAAGGCGCGACGAATCTCACCCGTGATTCCGGTCTCTTCCGCAATCTCACGGATGGCTGCTTCTTCCGCAGTTTCCTCGCCCTCCAAGTGCCCCTTAGGAAGACACCATTCCAACCGACCAGCACGGTTACGCCGCGCAATTACCGCAGCGTAGAACGTTCCGAACTCATGCTTCACAACCAAACCACCAGCCGAGGTTTCCTCCACAATGGGCAGGTCACCGGCGTGAGCGGAAGGGTTGTTGTGCACCACGGGTGCGTACCGAGGTCGGTTGGGGTTTATCCTCAAGGGGTGGCCACCCGGAGGCGCTGGGACCGTTGAACGGTCATCGGGGCGCTTATTGGTGGACATATTGCCACCTTATCTTTAACTCAGCAGGTTTGGGGTGCGGCTACCCGAGAGCCCTCCACATTCACCACGAAAATTGCCCACTATTGTTTATTAATGGTCAAGTTTTCGCCCTGACAGACCTTTCCCACCGAATCGGAGCTACTGCGTGTCACTGCAACCAGCCACCCAAGATCTTGAACTGCTACAACGTCGCGTGAGTGCCGTCATGGCACACATGAATCCGGTAGTGGTGGAACTGGGTGACGTGTTTGCTGCCGCCGGACACCAGCTAGCAATTGTGGGTGGGCCGGTGCGCGACGCCCTATTGGGAAGAGTCTCCAACGACCTCGACTTCACCACTTCCGCCTCACCAGACGAAACCCAAGCACTGCTGGATACCTGGGGGGACGCAGTGTGGGACATTGGCAAGGAGTTTGGCACCATTGGCGCCAAGCGGTTTGTCAAAGACGGCGAAGACATCGTTGTGGAAATCACCACCTACCGCACCGACGAATACGACCCCACCTCACGTAAGCCTCTGGTGGCATTCGGCGACAACATCGAAGGCGACTTGTCGCGCCGTGACTTCACCGTCAACGCGATGGCTATCCGCGTCCCAGAACTGGAGTTTGTGGACCCCTTCAACGGACTGGCGGATCTTGCGGCAGGCTTCCTTCGGACGCCTATCGAAGCGGAAAAGTCCTTTGACGACGACCCGCTGCGTATGATGCGCGCCGCCCGGTTCACAGCGCAATTGGGTTTCGACATTGAGGAATCTGCGTTTGCCGCGATCGTAGCCATGGCTAGCCGCATTGCGATTGTCTCCGGTGAGCGGGTCCGCGACGAACTGAACAAGCTCCTGCTTTCTGGCGACCCAGTGCGCGGATTGACTGCATTGGTGGACTCCGGCTTGGCTGACCATGTGCTCCCAGAACTCCCAGGCATGAAGGCCGCGTCTGATGAACACAACCGTCACAAGGACGTTTACTCCCACTCCATGACTGTGCTGCAGCAAGCAATTGACTTAGAAACAGGACCAGAGGGCGCGGTACCCGGTCCAGACCTACTACTCCGCCTGGCAGCGCTGTTGCACGACATTGGCAAGCCAGCCACACGCAAGTTCGAATCCAACGGAACAGTGTCCTTCCACCACCACGAACTCGTGGGGGCCAAGATGACCGCGCGCCGCCTGCGCGAACTCAAATACGACAAAGACACCGTCAAAGCAGTGTCGCGGCTGGTTGAGTTGCACCTTCGGTTCCACGGTTACGGCGATGGAGCCTGGACTGACTCCGCCGTGCGCCGGTATGTCACCGACGCAGGACCGCTGCTAGAACGCTTGCACCGACTCACCCGCGCTGACTGCACCACTCGCAACAAGAACAAGGCTCGGCGCCTTGGCGCAGCCTACGACTCGCTAGAAGTGCGCATCAGTGAACTTGCTGCGCAAGAAGAGCTGGACGCAATTCGCCCAGACCTCGACGGCGAGCAAATCATGGAGATCCTTGGAATCAAGCCTGGCCGTGCGGTTGGTGGCGCCTACAAGTTCCTCATGGAACTGCGTCTCGACGAGGGCTCAATTGGCCCCGAGGCAGCCCGTGAGCGTTTGGTTGCGTGGTGGGCGGAGCACTCGCAAGACTTTGAGGGAACACGCACCTACGAAAACTAGGCCTTAATTGACCACAATGTGGTCACTGTCTGTTTTCTGAAAGCAGGTAAGCCTAGCCTAAGTAAGCACTATCTGTGCCCTGTTTGACCGCATGATGCAGCCAACCCGGCCCCACGGTGTGCTCGGTCCATCCCGCTCCGAGCCAGAATTTGCATCAAAGGCTTTCCAACATGACCGGAAACTTCCTCATCGGCCTGCGCGAAGGACTCGAAGCAGCACTAGTAGTAGTTCTGCTTCTTGCATACCTCAAGAAGAGCAACCGCACCCGCCTCATACCCAAAATGTGGGCCGGAATCGCACTAGCAATAGCCGTGTCTCTGGCTTTCGGTGCAGCACTCACTTTCGGGCCACGCGGACTCACATTTGAAGCTCAAGAAATCATTGGCGGAACCCTCTCCATCATTGCCGTGGGTCTCGTTACCTGGATGCTGTTCTGGATGGCCAAAGCATCACGAACCCTCAACAGCGAGCTCAAAAGCCAAATAGACAAAGCAGCCGACGGCCCCACCTGGGGAGTAGTAATGGTTGCGGCGCTCGCAGTTGGACGCGAAGGCCTCGAAACCGCTCTGTTCATTTGGGCCTCAGCCAGAGCCACCGGAGAAACCTGGCAACCCCTGGTTGGATCGCTCCTAGGAATAGCCGCAGCAGTAGGGATGGGAGTGCTTCTGCACCGCGGAGTGCTGAAAATCAACCTAGGCACGTTCTTCAAATGGACCGGAGCTGCCCTAGTAATCGTGGCTGGTGGAGTGCTGGCCTACGGAATCCACGACCTCCAAGAAGCACGCGTACTACCCGGCCTGCACAACATTGCCTTCGACGTCTCCCACATCATTACGCCAAGCAGCTGGCTAGGAACACTCCTCAAAGGCGTCTTCAACTTCTCACCAGCAACAACCTGGCTCGAAGCAATCGTGTGGACGACCTACGTCATCCCCGTGATGTACCTCTACCTCAAGGCTCTCAAAGCCCCACGAACCACACCAGTTGCTACCGCAACCCCGGTAGCTGTCTAACCTCTGACCCTGCTTAACTTCTGCGGCACCGCACCCCCGCCAGCGCCGCCGCAAAACCAGCAGCTCACCCGGCCAAAGCCCGGATAACAAGCCTGCTGACTCGTCGGAAAATACACGACCCACACACGTATCAAAGGACCCTCATGAGCCCGCGCCACACCGCACCACTCATCGCACTCGCCGCCACCGTGCTGCTTGCCGGCTGCACCGACAACAACGCCGCACACAGCAACGGCGGAGCAATCAACGTAACCAGCACCGAATCAGCCTGCGAACTGAGCGCCACCACCGCACCCGGTGGAACCCTCACCTTCAACGTAAAGAATGAAGGAAGCCAAGTCACCGAGTTCTACCTACTGGCAGAAGACCGCCTACGAATCGTAGGAGAAGTAGAGAATATTGGACCTGGCCTCACCCGCGACCTCGTAGTTATCGCACCAGAGGGCTCCTATTACACCGCTTGCAAGCCAGGAATGGTAGGAGACGGCATCCAAGCCGCCTTCCNNGACAAGAAGTCTCAGCAGACCGCGCGGCTCTCCAAGAAAACGCAGGCGTTCTCTACGCCGCCTACGTCAAAGACCAAACCGAACAGCTGGTACGAGGAACCGAAGAGTTCGCGCAAGCGTTCGCCAATGGTGACACCGAAACCGCCAAGAACCTATACGCAGCGGTACGCATGCACTGGGAACGAATCGAACCAGTAGCCGAATCATAAGGTGACCTCGACCCAATCCTCGATGCGCGTGAAGCTGATCTCGAAGAAGGCCAAGAATGGACCGGCTGGCACCGAGCCGAAAAGGACCTCTTTCCACCTGCCGACTACACTGCACTGACCGACGCAGAACGCACCACCCTGGCAGACAAGATGGTGGCTGACACCAAAGAGCTCTACACCAGAACCCAAACCCTGACCTTCACCCCAGACAAACTCGCCAACGGAGCAAAAGAACTCCTGGACGAAGTAGCCACCGGAAAAGTCACCGGCGAAGAAGAAGCCTGGTCACACACCGACCTCTGGGACTTCCAAGCCAACCTCGAGGGTGCACGAATCGCCTACGAAAACCTACAGCCACTACTCGTAGGAACCGACGACGCACTCAACGAAGCCCTCGAAACCAAGTTCACTGCGCTGCAAACCCTGCTGGACCAGTACCGAGTAGGCGAAGGCTTCAAGTTCTACACGGAGCTCGAATCCACCCAGATCCAAGAACTCGCAGCAGCAGTAGACGCACTGTCCGAACCACTGTCACAGCTCACCGCAGCAGTGGTGAAATAGCGGGTAATACCCCCTAGACCAATAAGAAGAACCATGAGCGAACCGCAAGAACCACAGGAGAAAATCTCGGACACCGGTTCCCAGCAGCATGAACGTGGTGTAGTCAGCCGACGATCCATGCTGGGACTTGCGGGCGCCTCAGTACTGGGAATCGCAGCCGGCGCACTTGGAAACAACGTAATCCAAGAGCGCCGTGCCGCGACCCCAGTTGCGCAAACAGTAGATCCCTACGGAATCCACCAAGCTGGGATAGCTACGCCAGCGCAAGATCGAATGCACATTGCTGCCTTTGACCTCACAACCACCTCACGCGACGAACTCATAGCCCTACTCAAAGAGTGGACGCGAGCAACCGAAGCGATGGGGCAAGGCCACGAAATCGGAGAAGGCGGGGCAACGGGGGGAAACTATGACGCGCCACCACAAGACACCGGCGAAGCCAGCGACCTCAGTGCCAGCCACCTGACCGTCACGATCGGATTTGGGCGTTCACTGTTCGTTGACGCAGCCGGAGAAGACCGCTTTGGCGTGGCTCACCAGCTCCCAGACGAACTCATAGAGATGCCACACTTCCCAGGTGACATGCTGGACCCAGAACGAACCGGGGGAGACCTCGTAGTTCAGGCCTGCGCTGACGATCCACAGGTGGCTGTCCACGCTGTGCGTAACCTCGCGCGCATCGGGTTCGGCCGAGCACGAGTGCGCTGGTCGCAAATAGGATTCGGCCGCACCTCATCTACCTCCACCACCCAGAAAACTCCGCGAAATCTCTTTGGCTTCAAAGATGGAACCGCCAGCATCAAAGCCGAACAAACCGACCTCATGGAACAACACGTGTGGGCTGCTCACAACGTCAGCCAACCGTGGATGGCCGCAGGCACCTTCATGGTCACACGCCGCATCCGAATGCACATCGAAACATGGGACCGCGCACCCCTGCGCGAACAAGAAGACATAGTGGGACGCACCAAACGCGAAGGTGCCCCAATGTCTGGTGGAACCGAATTCACCGAACCCGACTTTGCACTACCGGGACGCGACGGCCCACTCATCAACACCGCCTCCCACATAGCGGTGGCCCACCCCACCAACAACTCCGGTGTNNTCGACGCAGGACTGTTCTTCATAGCCTTCGTCACCGATCCACGCACCCACTACGTGCCCATGCAAAACGCAATGGCCAAAAACGACCTCATGTCCGAATACCTCAAACACACCGGATCCGGACTGTTCGCAATCCCACCAGGCTTCCAACCGGGTGGATACTTAGGCGAAACGCTGTTCGCGTAAGGGTGTTTGCGCTGTTGTCTGCTTGATTTGGCTAATGTTTGCACTGGCTATTGCTTGCACCGGAGTTATTTACGCACGAACGAAAGCGGTGGGGAAGACCCCACCGCTTTCGCTGTGTGTGAGTTGTAGAACCAACCCTAGAAACTAGGCCCCGGTTGCTACGTACTGGGTGCTTGGAGCTGCCTCGTCGGTGGGACGAAGTGCTGCGACCTTTTGATAGTCCTTGAGCTCTGGGTAGAGCTCGTCTTTGAGTGGGTTACGGCGCTTGGTAACGATGACGTACACCTGGTACGCGAGCACAGCAACGTTCACTACCAGCGACAGCAGGGAAACCGTGAACAGGGCGGTGGTGCTGTGAGAGGACTGTACCGAGAACGACGAATCCGAAACGAAGCTTGGCACTGCCATGGTGAACATCATCCAGAAGGCGAGTGTGTGGGCTCTTCGTTGTAGCCAGGCACCCTTGCGGATGAAGAACGCTGGGATGGTGCAGGCAATCAGTAGTGCGGCGCCGGCGTAGAACGCGTGGTCTCCTACGCAGTTGTACACGTAGGCGAAGTTCCATAGGTCGTACGCAATGATCCAGAACCACACCATGTCTGGCCACAGCATGTCTTGGAAGCGGTCGCGTGAAATGAAGATTCCCACCCATCCGCAGATGGTGATGAGGTTGATGATTCCGGCTACACCGTTCATGACGTTCCATGATCCACCGATCATGTAGACGCCGTCCACCATGCCTTCGGCCATGCGTGAGACTTGGAAGTCACGTGCAACTGCTTCGGCAATGTTGATGGCAAGGATTGCTGGTGGGAACCACAGTGCGTACTTGTTTGCGGCTACGCGTGGGTTGTATCGGATCACCATGAAGCCGATACATCCGGCGAGTGCGGAGTACACCTTTACCCAGTGGAACCAGGTACCGGTGGAGGACCCGGCGCCTGCGGTGTGTGGCCATACAAAGATGGTCAGGATGATTGGTAGCACAATGAAGACGCCGTATGCGGCAACTTTTGACCACCGAACAAGTTCGTTGAGCCCAATGAGGGCTGCTAGTACTGCGAACCACATGAGCCATTGGCTCACTGAGATCGACTCGAAAAGGAACATGACG
>DFNY01000032.1:13724-14416 GCA_002376595.1 Jonesiaceae bacterium UBA3555
ACGGAGGACTTGACGGGTGATGTCAATGAGGGTGTCGTCGCCAATTGCGGGATTGTTGCGAGCCAACCCCACGAGGCCGTAAATGAGCACGTAGAAGGTTTCGCGTACGTGGTTGATTTCGATGTGGTGTCGAGCGGCGTAAGCCTCAACGGTGGTGACTTGCAGGCAGTCAACGATGGCGGTGACGGCGCGGTGGAGGAAACGGTTGTAGAGGCCGGTGTTTTCGACTCGTTGAAGTTCCGTGGACATGGGGTCCATGGAACGTAGTTGCCGGCGGAGCAGCGCGATGCAGTCACGCAGTGCTTTGTCGATGTTTCCTACTTCGCGCCCGCTGTCCCAAACCTGAACTTCTTGAACGAATTCGTCGATGTTNNGTCTTTGTCTGGGAAGTAGTGGTAGATGAGGCCTCGAGCTACGCCAACTTCCTTGGCAATGTCTGAGAACGAGGTTTTGAGAATCCCGCGGGTGCTGAACAGATTGCGAGTGGCCGACACGATTTCTTGGGCGCGCTCATCTGGTGCAACCCGTGCGTTGCGTTGACTGCTCATGGCTTCCTCCTCACCTGTGTTTGTGCTGGTAACTACAGCCTAAGAACCTTATTGACACAGTGTCAATAAGGTTGGCCGAAGATGAGCCCAAGGTCCCGCACGGGCGCTCTGGCTCGGCCGGGTCGGTGCAATACGAAACGAGAG
>DFNY01000034.1:0-412 GCA_002376595.1 Jonesiaceae bacterium UBA3555
TGTTGGGCACTGAGAAGACGCTGTTCTACTCTGCGCTGATGATCATGGCGGGGCACATTGCTTTGGCTGTGCTGCCTGGTTATGTGGGGCTGATTGTTGGTCTAGTTCTTGTTGCGTTTGGTTCGGGTGGTTTGAAGTCGAACGCGACCGCTGCTGTTGGTGCACTGTACGCACACGATGATCCTCGCCGTGACGCTGGGTTCTCCATCTTCTACATGGGCATCAACATTGGTGGCTTGTTGGGCCCTCTGCTGACGGGTCTTTTGCAGAGCCGTATGGGCTTCCACTGGGGCTTTGGTTTGGCTGCGGTTGGTATGGCTGTTGGTCTTGTTCAGTATTGGTTTGGCCGCAAGGGGCTCTCGCCACAGTCTTCGATTGTGCCTAACCCGTTGTCCCGGCAGGAGAGCGTCAA
>DFNY01000034.1:436-826 GCA_002376595.1 Jonesiaceae bacterium UBA3555
TGTCATTGCTGCGATCATCTACTTCTTTGTGATACTCACGTCCAAGGCAATTTCCGCCGCTGAGCGTTCCCAGGTGTTCGCCTTTATTCCATTGTTTATTGCTTCGGTTGCTTTCTGGTCGCTGTACCAGCAGCAGTTCACGGTTCTTACGTACTATGCAGACAAGCGTCTTGACCGAAACTTGTTTGGGTGGGAGATGCCGGTGAGCTGGGTGCAGTCGATTAACCCGGTGTTCATCATCGTGCTGTCTGGTGTGTTTGCTACCTTGTGGTTGAAGTTGGGTAACCGTCAGCCGTCTACTCCTGTGAAGTTTGCTTTTGGTACCGCGGTTGTTGGTGTCGCGTTCTTGATGTTCTTGCCGCTTGCTGGTGGGGGAGCGAACTCCACTCC
>DFNY01000034.1:889-1197 GCA_002376595.1 Jonesiaceae bacterium UBA3555
TCACCATTGCTGAGCTGACGCTCTCACCTGTGGGGCTATCAGTTACTACCAAGTTGGCGCCGGAGAAGTTCCAAACACAGATGGTGGCGTTGTGGTTCTTGTCTGTTGCGTTGGGCACCGCGATCACCGGTAAGTTGGCTGGCGTGTATGACGCCGCGCTTAAGTCCAGTGACCCTAAGGGTGGAGAGATCGCATACTTCGGTTGGCTTGGTGTGGTCGCGATTGTGCTGGGTGTTGCATTGTTCATTGCGCGCAAGCCGATTTTGAAGTTGATGCGCGACGTACGCTGATATCTACGCTCGCTCGAG
>DFNY01000034.1:1262-2592 GCA_002376595.1 Jonesiaceae bacterium UBA3555
GTCGTCGATCATTTCGTTCAGGTCTGATTGAGTGGTTGACGCATACCAGGATCGAGCTACTTGCGCTCCAATGCGCCGGGCTACCTCTATGAGTTGTTGTTCAGTTGCGCTGACGCCTTGGTAGCTTGAGCCAGTTCCGGTGGAACTGGAGTACACAATCGGTGCGGCCTCCACGTAGGGCGCGCTAGTAGTTGGTACAGGATTTTTGTTTGGCATGAGTGCCGGGTTTGGTGCTTTGGTTGCCGTGGGTGTTTCGCTTTTCGACGAATCATCGCCTTCCATTGCGCCCGACGGCACACTTGTTTGTGGGTGGGTGGTCGCAGTGCTTGGAGTCTTAGTGGCACCTTGCGCGATTGCACTCACGGCCAACGCGTGTTCGGGCGAGGGCTCGAATGCGCGAGTGAAACTTGCGTTGAGGAGGTCTTCGGGTAGGGCCTCGATGGAATCAACCGTGACCGCCAAGTGATCTGCGAGTGAAGCAAATCCGAGGCGTGAACTGGAATCATTGACGCCAAGCAGAACCACTTTGAGGCCTAACGATTGTGCTTCTTCGACTGCTTCGGTGAGGTCGTCGTCGCCTGACACCAGATAGGCGGTGGACACCGAGCCACTGCGAGCCAGCCCCACCAAGTCGAGAGCCAAACGCAGGTCCACTCCCTTTTGTTCTCCGTAGTAATTCAGGCGTCCGAGCCTCACCTTTACGTCAGGGATCATTGCGATCTTCTTCTGCTCGTCGGTGAGTAGACCGTCCTTCGATGCGTCGTACCAGTAGGTTCGCAGGTTAGTCATGCCCGAGTGGAAGCGAACGGACTTAGTGATCCCTTTGATCAGCGTTGAGTATTGGACTTTCACTGCTCCACGGAGCGTCGTATCTGCGACTTTTCGTCCGCCTGCAGCTAGGAGAAACCCTGCATCGATAAACACCGCTGTTTGGTTGATCATGNNGATGCGGGCGGGTGGGAGCAGGTGAATTGTGGACATGTTGCGCAGTTGTTACGTATGTGTATGTAAATTAGGTGCCGTTTAGGACATCCGTCAGGCAGAATGTAAGCACCACATCGAGTCAGAGATTGCGACCACGTATTTAGGCCCTGACCTGCGGCTTAGCAGGACGGTGTTGTTCTTCAACGAAGTTGATACCTGACACTTTGCGGCACCAACCACCAGCGGCTTTATTCGATTGCTTTTCTTAACTGCAGGGGACTGAATATGCACGGATTTACTCAACGGCGCTCTGGCGGGCACGATTCCACACGCCGCGCACTACGTATAGCCCGCTCAATTGGCGCTGGCTCCGTTGCGCTCATCCTTCTTGCTTCAGGGGCGTCCG
>DFNY01000034.1:2620-2979 GCA_002376595.1 Jonesiaceae bacterium UBA3555
TCGTGTGCGAGGAGATGTCTCTCAACTCTCGTTGGTAGATCCAGATGAGGTCCCTCAGGTTGCCGTTGATGCTTTTGCGAAACTCACCAGCAAACAGATCACTGACGTTGCAGCAGTCAGCGGGTTTGACGAGCTGAATCGAAATTCACAGATCGAACTTGGAAAACCCATTAACCGCTACTGGCTGGACGAGTCCAGAGGCAGAGAGTGGATTGAAGGACGCAGCGAAGAAATTGGCGGGTGGGAACTCGCTGTCCTCTATGACCACCACAACCAGTTCTGCGCCCCAGCCACAGTCAACGGCGCTGCCTCGCAGTTCTACTTGTGCGGTGACATGTTCTCCACCACCCAAGATCCTG
>DFNY01000034.1:3000-4428 GCA_002376595.1 Jonesiaceae bacterium UBA3555
CTAGATAAGGTGACGGCCAGCCAGCAAGAAGCAGGTTTCCCGGGGCACATTATTGAGTTGCGCTCAGGCTTTGTTTACACCGACTACGTTACGGTGACCGCGTTGGACAGCCAGAGTTTGGCGTTGATTGGCCAAGAAACTGCAGATGAAGACGACTTTGCACGCAAGTATTTTTCGGAACTCAAAGAGCGCGACCAAATTGACCGCTCCTACCGAGGTTCATCAGTTCCGCTTCCTCTGTACAACGCCACCCCCGAGCAGCTAGAAGAACGCGCTCAAGCTCTGAAAGCCATTGAGGACTCAAGCCCTCAAAGTGCAATGAAACGCGCCCTGGGCGTGGGTGCCATTGTGCTGGTAGTGGGCTTGGCTGTGGTCGCACTCGCGTATTCACTTCGACGAAGAGACTCCTAAACGCGCTGACAAGTACGCAGCGATGGCACAATGANNCTACTCGGTTTCAGAGATGTCCCAGCCCAAGCATATTGGGGGGTTCAAACCCTGCGGGCGGTAGAGAATTTTCCCATCACCGGTACGCCCATCTCACATCACCCGAACCTAGTGCGCGGGTTAGCTTCCGTGAAGATGGCCTGTGCGCTCGCAAATACGGAACTAGGACACTTAGATCCTTCTATCTCGAGTGCGATTGTGGGTGCGTGCGAACGAATCCTCAATGGAGAACTCCACAACGAGTTCGTGGTGGACGTTATCCAGGGTGGCGCAGGAACTTCAACCAACATGAACGCCAATGAGGTCATTGCCAATCTCGCGCTAGAGATCCAAGGTGAACCTAAGGGCGCATACGCCGTCATCAACCCAAACGACCATGTGAACCTGTCGCAGTCCACTAACGACGTCTATCCAACGTCGCTCAAAATCGCCCTGCTGCACTCCATTGACGCGCTGAAAATAGCAATGCATCACTTGGAATCTGCGTTCGAACGTAAGGCCACCGAGTTCTATTCGGTCCTCAAGATGGGGCCAACCCAACTCCAAGATGCAGTTCCCATGACTTTGGGTCAAGAGTTTGGCGCCTTTGCCATCATGATTGCCGAGGACCGAGCACGCATCGAAGAAGTTGCAGCTCTGCTCACCGAAATCAATCTGGGAGCAACAGCCATTGGAACCGGGCTGAACGCACCGCAGGGATACGCAGACCTCGCTGCAGCCCACCTCTCTGCCATCTCTGGATTCCATGTAACCAAGGCTTTAGACCTCGTAGAAGCAACCCAAGACGTAGGTTCGTTTGTTCAAGTCTCAGGGACCCTCAAGCGCGTGGCGGTTAAGCTCTCCAAAATCTGTAACGACCTGAGATTGCTATCTTCTGGGCCACGGGCCGGCCTAGGCGAAATCAATTTGCCAGCAATGCAAGCAGGCTCATCGATCATGCCTGGAAAGGTAAATCCGGTTATCCCGGAAGTGGTGTCCCAA
>DFNY01000216.1:0-6077 GCA_002376595.1 Jonesiaceae bacterium UBA3555
CTTCCTTTCCCGGTACACCGATCGCTGGTTCCGCTCTGACGGATGAGAACTTCGGCTCATCCGCGGGCATGCGAGACGCGAAAGGCCATGTCACTGATGAACTAACAAGTACTTTGCCAGAAGGCCAATCAAATGTGCCGTTGTATGGGACTGCCGAAAGTTCGCCTGAACTAAGAAATGGAGTGAGTAGGCGTGGAAAGCGCAACGGGTCTCTTGGCCCTGATCCCACAGATGGAGACGCGGCCTACCGGTCGGCGCTTCGAAATCTGAAAACGATCTGGCATTCTCAGCGGAGGGGCACCGGGAGGTCCCTCACACCTCAAGATTCGAGAGTCACGGGTATGGGGCATGGCATCGGCGATAACTCAGCACGCCCAATGGGACACGTGGTCGCAGTTGCTGGACCCCACGGAGCCCCTGGTCGAAGCACAATTGCCTCAGCAATTGTTACCCAAGTTCCAAGTGCCAGAGTCCTTCTTATTGATGCAGATACTGTGGCGCCATGCCAGTCGCAACTCTTTGGAATGCTAGAGGAATCGTCCGGGCTTGCGTTTGCCTGCCGGGCAGCGAACCTTGGAGCGCTTAGCGGTTCGGAGCTTCTGAAGGTGTGCGATCACGTGAGCGCACAAGTCAAACTTCTGAGTGGCTTACCCCGCACGGAACGCTGGCCAGAGATTACCCATTCATCACTGGAACGCCTGATTCAAGTGGCAAGAGAGAATTTCGATCTCATTGTGGTCGACGTTGGTTCGTCCTTTGAATGTGAGGATGCCGCCCGTTTCGATTCCTACGTTCCGTCGCGGAATATGGCAACTCGTAGTGTCTTGGAGAACGCAGATCTGGCGGTGCTCGTTGGGGCGCCAGATCCGGTGGGCCTCAAACGCTTTATTGCCTACACTGAGGACTTCCGCCAAGAATTTGGTCATACGGTTCCAACTTTGACTGTCATGAACAAGGCGCAGCCAAGCGCACCTCTGAGTGGTGAAAACCAAGTGGCTCACATTCTGGAGCGTTTCTTAGGGATCAACGACTACATCTCAGTTCCGTTTGACAGGGAGACCGTTAGCAAAGCAGTTCACCACGCACGAAGCGTTAGCGAGTCGAGTAAGAATAGTGAGATTTCCAAACGTTTGAGCCTTGTTGCGCAACGGGTAGCCGAGGCGGCCAAACTGGAGACCGAAGGGCGTGCATCGCGAACGAAAACTCTTCCAGTTGAGTAGGTTCGAGATCTCCGAATGAGATGCATCCACGGCAACTTGCTTGGTTCGTGAATCATGCACGTATTTCTGGGCTGCCGCTGGCCGCACCTTTGGCTGAGCGAGCGAGCGAACGCATCACCGCGTTTTCTACACGTGCCCCAGTGGTGGCACACTTAGGTTATGCGACTCTACCTTCCAGCAACTATCGATGACTTGCGCTTGATCAACTCAGGCGAACTAGATCTGTCTAAGGCTCCAGCTCATGGCGCCACTCAAAAGTTCATTGGGGAGTATGAAGCTGAGGGCATCACGGATATGGAGGAAGTGGAGTATGGAGCATTCCTCAATGCAGTCGATGATTCGCTCATGCTCATTGCCAACGATCCATCCGTTGCATGGCGCAGGCTGGTTATCTCGGTAGACGTGCCCGACGCTGCCGTCACGACCACCACCGCGCAAGACCAAGAACTAGCGAGCTCGGCAGTCGTGGTGAACGCCGCGCTTCCTCAAGTAAAAGTTNNGGTCAGATTCCCAACCCTCGCTGGTCAGATTCCCAACCCTCGCTGGCCAGATTAGTAGTTCACTCGGCCGACGGTTGCAGACGAGCAACAATTTCGTTGTGAAGCCGTCCGTTTGATGCAATCGCATTTGGCCCCCATGGACCCGTAACGCTGCCGTCTAGCGATGTGAACGTGCCACCTGCTTCGGTCACGATAGGGACTAGAGCAGCCATGTCATACAGTTCCAGTTCCGGCTCCATTGCGGCGTCTACTACGCCTTCAGCCACAAGCATGTATGACCAAAAGTCTCCGTACGCGCGGGTGCGCCAGACATCATCTGTGAGCGAGATGAACTCGTCGCGTATCCCAAGTTCTTTCCACCCGGTCAGCGACGAGTAGGACAGCGACGCATCAGAGAGGTTATCTACACCTGACACAGACAGTCGAGTCGCTGATGCAAGAGATCTACCGGTCCACGCGCCAAGTCCTTTTCCGGCCCACCAACGGCGTGCTAAGGCTGGTGCACTGACTACGCCACCCACGATGTCGTCGCCTTCGGCTAGAGCAATGAGTGTTGCCCAGACAGGTACTCCGCGCACAAAGTTCTTGGTGCCGTCGATTGGGTCAATGATCCAACGACGCGATGAGTGTCCGGTGGTGCCAAACTCTTCACCTACGATGGCATCACGTGATCGGGACCGTGACAGTTGAGCTCGAATAACTTCTTCTGCGGTGCGGTCTGCATCTGAAACCGGAGTTGTGTCTGGTTTGGACTCAACTTTGAGGTCAAGTGCCTTAAACCTAGACATGGTGATGCGGTCTACTTGATCTGCAAGTACCAATGCAAGACGGAGGTCATCGTCGTAGCTCACTGTGCTCATTACCCAAACATATCGCTTAGGACTGCTAAAACACCCCACTGTTCCACCGGTTAGGCGTGTTGACGCGCCAGATCATTCGTGGTCAGGGAGATGAGAGCGCGAGGACTAACAGAATCTCACCGAATTGTGTGGTGGCTATCGGGCCTCTTGCGGAGTTTCGGGTCTGAGGCTAGTCGTGGTTGTGTGAGGTCTCGATACGGGAACTCAGCAGCCGGCGCAGCGATTCGATTCGTTTAATACGTGAGGAAATGGTGAGTTCATCCTCGGCAATTTTGCCTGCCTGCGNNTCCGGCGACGGGCTCTTCGGTGCCGTCAGGGCTGTATGCGGGCAAACGCAGCGCCACGGCAGAAGTGGAGGTGTGGCGTCCGCGTCCAGTGACTTGGTTTACGTGTCCGGTAGCGCGATAGGCGTCTGGAACTAGTTCGTTGACCAGAGTGGACTTTCCTACGCCTGAGTGTCCCACAAATACCGACACTTTCCCTGCGAGCACTGCCCGCACGGTTGCTACTCCACTGAAGTCATTTTCGTTCTTTGAAGTCACTACCACGCGTACGCCAACAGGTTCGTAGAGGTCACGTAACTCTGTAGGGTCTGCGAGATCTGCTTTGGTGAGGCAGAGGACTACATCCATGCCAGCGTCATAGGCGGCTACTACGCAGCGGTCGATCATTCGAGTGCGCGGTTCTGGGTTGGATAGAGCCGTAACGATGACAAGTTGGTCTGCGTNNGGCAACGATGATGCGTTCGTAGGGGTCGGTGTCATCGGCGGTGCGACGCAAGACGGTGGCGCGTTCAACTATGCGCACAATGCGCGCGAGCGAGCCTTCGTCTCCGCTGACATCACCAACCATGTCAACGCGGTCTCCGCAGACCACTCGATCTCGCGTGAGTTCGCGGGCTTTCATCGCGATGACGGTGCGTTCATCGGGACCGTCTTCGTCAACAAGAACCGTGTACCGTCCGCGGTCTACACCAGTGATGAAGCCGGAAACGGCATCTTTGTGATCTGGACGGTTCTTTGTGCGCGGCCTGGAGTTTCGTTTTCCGGGGCGCGAAGAGAAGTCCGATTCATCAAAGATTCGAGGTGTCATAGATCCTTGGGTTCTACTGGGGTGGTGTGTGGCGGTGCGGGAGGCTCACACCGGCACGGTTGCCACTTAGCAAAACCCTGAGAGGTTGCTAGGCAGTAACGATTTGTGTGAGCATCTGTGTCCACATGGCGTCGAACCCGGGCAGGGTTTTGGCTGTGGTTGCAATGTTCTCTACCAAGATACCCTCAGTTTGCAGTCCGAGGATCGCTCCAGCCGTGGCCATACGGTGATCATGGTAGGTGTGGAACTCTCCGCCGTGCAGTTTCGCGGGTTCAATGGAGAGCCCATCAGGTGTTTCTGTGCACTGTCCGCCGACTCGGTTGAGCTCTGCGGTAAGCGCAGCTAGACGGTCGGTTTCGTGGCCTCGAAGGTGCGCGATTCCAGTGATTTGGGTGGGGGAGTCGCCAAGTGCTGCCAGCGCCGCAAAGGTTGGTGCGAGTTCACCTGCGGCAGACAGGTCCAAGGTTCCCAGTCCCTTGATGGTGCCAGTTCCGGTGACGCTCAGCACGCCATTTTCCAGCGTCGTGTGGGCGCCCATTCGTTCGAAGATTTCTGGTGCGAGTGCTCCAGGCTGGGTTGTTTCGGTTGGCCAGGCTGGTACTCGCACAGTGCCGCCCAATACGAGTGCGGCGGCCAGGAATGGAGTTGCGTTTGAGAGGTCGGGTTCTACTTGTACGTCATGCGCTGTGACGGGTGCTGCGCTCACTTCCCAACTGGTGGAGCCCGGCTGCGCTACGGCCACCCCGGCTTCTTGGAGCACATGTACGGTCATGTCGATGTGGGGGAGTGACGGGAGGGACTCTCCTACGTGGCGTAGGGCGACGCCGTTTTCGAACAGTGAGGCGGCAAGCAATAGGCCAGATACAAACTGGCTTGAGCCGGAAGCATCTACTTCGATGGCTCCGCCGCGCACTGAGCCGGTGGCATTGATGGTGAATGGCAAGAATCCGTTGGAGGTGTCTTCGATGTCGACACCCAGTTCGCGTAGCCCATCCAAGATTGGCTTCATTGGGCGCACGCGCGCGCCTTCGTCGCCATCGATTGTGATGCGGCCGCGTACCAGCGCCGCTACCGCGGGGATAAAGCGCATGACAGTGCCAGCTAGCCCGCAGTCGACGGTTACGGTGCCAACGTCTGCCCCAACGGTGATGGGGGTGATGTGGAATTCGCCCTCTTCGGAGCCTTCATCAATGCGAGCGCCGAGTTGCTTCAAGGCAGCGATCATGAGCTCGGAATCACGCGAACGTAGTGTGCCCCGCAGGACGCTTGGGGCATCTGCCAATGCCGCCAGAACCAGGTAACGGTTGGTGAGCGACTTCGATCCTGGGACCACCACAGTGGCATCAAGAGTGGTTCCTGCAGCAGGAGTTGGGGCTGGCCACAAGTTCAGTGAGGAGTTGTTCGAAGTCATACCCGCAGTCTACGTGGTACATATTTCAAAGTGCAGGCGGTCTCGCTAGGCGGCTACGTGCATGAACCAGCCGCTTCGTCGGAAAAGAAAGTGGCCCGGGATTTCTCCCGGGCCACTTGCTACTCGCTGTCTTTATTCTGTGCGCGCTGCTCACGCGCTTTCTTTACTCGCCACGAAATGGATGGGTTGCCGTTGGTGTCAGCAGCTACCAGTAGTGCGGCGCCCACGGCGCCGAGCTTTGCGACGAATGGCTTAACACGTTCGGAACGCTTGAGTTCCGCTTTGCTTACTGGAGCCATAGCAATTGCGTGCGGCGAAGTGGATAACGCCAACAACAGGCCAGCCGTGCGAGGAGTCTTGGAGAATGCCAGGGAGGCGCCAAGAAGGATAGTTGCCGCACCTTGGGCTTGGACGACGCGCTTGATTGCTGAATCTTTGAGAGGTTCACGGCCAGTCAACGCTACGGCCTTATTGACGGGGCCGCGGGCTACTGCCACGTGCTCTTCAGGCCGGCGCAGTGCGTCATACCCGTCATATACAAACCAGGACGCGAGTAGTGGACGAGCTATCCTACGCAACATTGCCTAACTCCTACGTGGTCGTGCCCAGTGGATCACAAGAATCCACAANNATTTGAATGAAGCACTCAGCACTGTGTCATACGTAGTGCCTGCGCCACACATTCTGGCTGAGCCTTTCGTGATGGCTGCACCACAGTGCGCGTGTGGTTCTACTGTAACGAAAAAATGCCGTCAGGGCAGATCACGGCGCGAGGTCCCAAAAACTAGACCGCGCAAAGCCTAGGTAATACCACTTTTGAAATAAACGGCGGCATCCAGACGTTATTGCACATGTGACACCTGCATTGATGGACCGCCCGCTTGGAGACACTCAACTGGTCAAGGCGCTAGAACTAGAACTAGGCTCTAAGGTGATGACACACCAAGAGTCCCCCGAGACTGACCCCACGCCCTCACCAGACCTTGAGCTGCAT
>DFNY01000216.1:6153-9821 GCA_002376595.1 Jonesiaceae bacterium UBA3555
CTTCGATGACGAAGACACACACCGCGTACCGGAATCCGAAAGCGCGGACGAACGTGCTGCCCGATTTGAGCGAGACGCTCTGGGATATCTAGACCAAATGTATTCCGCAGCGTTGCGAATGACTCGTAACCCTTCGGATGCAGAAGACCTGTTGCAGGAAACTTTTGCAAAGGCATTTGCGGCTTTCCATCAATACCGGCCGGACACAAACCTCAAGGCATGGCTGTATCGGATTTTGACCAACACCTACATCAACAGCTACCGCAAGAAGCAGCGCGAGCCAAAGCAATCTAACTCCGAAGACATCGAGGATTGGCAGATTGCTCGGGCCGCACAGCACACTTCAACAGGGTTGAAGTCGGCTGAAGCCGAAGCGCTGGAACGCCTGCCGGACTCCGATATCAAGCGCGCGCTTCAGGAACTCCCAGAAGATCGCAGGATCGCGGTATACCTGGCTGATGTTGAAGGCTTCCCGTACAAGGAAATCGCAGACATCATGGGCAGCCCAATTGGNNCGAGGTTTCGGTAATAACAAGACCACCACAGTTACTTCAGCATCAGCCGTGCGGGAGGACTGAGAGCACATGTTGGACAACGAAAAACAAGAAGATTGCGTCGACGCCATGGAACACGAACTTGATAGCGAAAAATGCAAGTCCGTAGCGGAACACATTTACGAGTACCTTGATTCGGAAATGACCGAACAGGACGCTGAACGAATGCGTTCACACGTGGCGGAATGCTCGCCATGTTTGGCTGAGCTCTCAATTGATGAGCTCATCAAAGCCGCGCTAAAGCGCTCGTGCGCCGAACGTGCACCAGAACACTTAAGGGTGCGAATCCGAGCTCACTTCACCTCTGTGACGGTCACCGAACTTTAGGTCACTAGGGCAATAGAGTGTGCAGAGAACCACACACAACATAAACAAATGTGGGGCGTTCGCAATCCAAATCAGATTGTGAACGCCCCACACTTAACGGTCCAAGCACTACTCAGGTGTTTGGACGCTTGCCGTGGTTTGCGCCCTTACCGGCACGGCTGCGACGCTTACGTCCGCGCTTGCTCTACNNTTATGTCAGGCATGCTCACCTACTAACGCTAAACACCAGTCCTCACCGCACCAACGTGGCAAGCCACCTGGAACTAGAGAACGCAGCGTCGTGTGT
The DNA here is from genome assembly GCA_002376595.1 of Jonesiaceae bacterium UBA3555. Lineage (GTDB taxonomy): Bacteria > Actinomycetota > Actinomycetes > Actinomycetales > Cellulomonadaceae > Timonella. The sequence continues at coordinate 7,321 of DFNY01000216.1, forward strand.
TCTGGCAAACATGATGCGCGTGTTGGAACACACGCCCTTTGGTATTTTTCCACACAATGGGGCCCATGGTGAAATGCGTGGAAGCAAATCACAGTAGTTCGCCTCAAATCTGCTGGTTCTAGGCGCGCAAGCCATAAAGTTTCGCGCACTTAACGCCGATAACATCGCTGTGACGCAACTACAGTCTGTAATCCCGCTTCTGCACGCACTCGCCTCGACCGGTGGATCCGACCTTCACGTAAAGGTTGGTTCGGCACCACGTGTGCGCGTTGACGGCCGCCTTCGCCGGCTCCAAGTCCCACCGCTCACACCGGATGACACCCTCAGCATGCTCTCTGAGGTGCTGCCAAGCAACCTGATGCAGGAGTTCGGAGATACTCACGAAGCCGACTTCGCCTACCAACTTGATGGTGTTGGACGCTTCCGTGCCAACGCATACCAAGCCAGAGGCACCGTCTCGATGGTGTTCCGTAAAGTGGCGGAGGGGGCTCGCACTCTGGCCGAGTTGGGTTTGCCAGATGTCATCGGCGAATTAGCACTGGAACCACGTGGACTTGTCCTAGTAACCGGCCCAACGGGATCGGGTAAAACCACTACTTTGGCTTCCATGGTGGACTTGATCAACGAGAACAAAGAAGTCAACATTGTCACCATTGAAGACCCCATTGAGGTGCTTCACAGCGACAAGAAGGCAATCATTTCGCAGCGCGAAGTTCGCCACGATACCGCTGACTTCAACACTGCACTGCGTGCCGCAATGCGGCAGGACCCAGACATCATTCTCGTGGGTGAGATGCGAGACGCAGAAACCGTTCGAGCAGCCTTGCAGGCAGGCGAAACAGGCCACCTAGTTCTATCCACGCTGCACACAATCGACGCCGAAGAAACCATCAACCGAATCGTTGACTTCTTCCCAGCGCATGAACAAATGCAGATCCGCATGGCTCTCGCACAGTCATTGCGGGGGGTCGTCTCACAACGTCTGGTATCTCGTTCGCAGGGAACCGGGCGACGCGCGGTTGCGGAAGTAATGATCAACAACGGACGAACTGCTGAAGCAATCATCAACCCTGCAGAGAACCCGCCCATCACGGACCTCATTGCTGAGGGCGAGTACTACCGCATGCAAACCTTCGATCAGCACCTGTTTGATCTGGTCAATGCTGGTCACGTTACCTACGAAGCAGCATGCTCGATTGCGTCAAACCCGCAAGACCTCACAATCGAACTGCGGGCCGCAGGAATCATCCAGTAAGTACACAGCTGCAGCAAAGGCCGAGACCCCGCTGGGATCTCGGCCTTTGCTGTAGTGCAAGACCTATTCGTCTTCTGGAAGGCCAAGCCCCCCATTCCAGCCGNNAAGTGTCTACGTAGGGCACCCTGCGCCGTAACGAGACATCGGCGAACGCTGCAGACAACTCACCAATGGAATGTTGCGCGCTAGGAACCGTTGGGGGAGGCCCCACAACCAAGGTTGGAATACGTCGGTCACCCGCCACATCCAAAATGTTGGCCAGATTTAGTCTGGAACGAGCGAGTGAAAGACCCGCCGCAATATCGTTGTGCCCCAACCCGATGATCAGACGGTAATCGACCTCAGCATCATGAGACATCCGCCGATTAAACTCTTCTTCCCATCGGGCTGACAAACCCGAAGTGGTTTCACCAGGGACAGCAAGTGAATACGTGTGGGCTGGCGCTGGGGAATGCGTACGGGCCACCACACGACCCAGCCATCCAAGCGCACGCGGATCACCAACGCCGGCCGTCAGCTCGTCGCCAATTGCGCACAAACGCAGCTCTGGCTGGGACATGTTGTGCTCCTATCCATCACATGAAAGGGCCGCTACCGTGACAGATCTCGGTAGCGGCCCTCCCTGGGAAACTCTAGTTGAACCCGAATCTAGGATTACTAGTCTTTCAAAGTGTGCAAGCAGTTACGCTCAGCGAGCCAAAGCGCGCTCTACCAAACTCAATTGCTCATTCTTGTGCAGTTTAGCGGTTCCCACAGCAGGTGATGCGGAGGCTGGCCGTGCAACCACGCCAATCTGCCGGCCAATAACAGCAGGCAAATGCAACNNTGGTTCTCAGGCTCATCCTGGACCCAAATGACTTCAGCATCACCAAATGGATCCAACGCAGCCTTCAAAGCATCCCCGTTGAGCGGGTAGAGCTGCTCCAACCGGACAAACGCTGTACGGGTGTCCTGGTCCTTCTCAGCCTGAGCAATCAAGTCGTAGTAGACCTTGCCAGATGTGATGATCACACGATCCACGTTGGTGCCCTGAGCCACGCGAGTAGCAGCAGCTGAATCTGGAATGACCTCTTGGAACGTACCCGTAGTGAACTCTTCCGGAGCAGAAGCGGCAGCGCGCAAACGCAACATCGACTTTGGAGTCATAACTACCAGCGGACGGCGCGGACGGGCATATGCCTGACGGCGCAACAAGTGGAAGTAGTTTGCTGGTGAACTTGGGTGCGCAATGGTCATGTTGTCCTCA
>DFNY01000216.1:9859-13769 GCA_002376595.1 Jonesiaceae bacterium UBA3555
GTCACCAAACTGTGCTTCCCACAGAACCAGCGCGTCAGGACGTTCAACTGAGTATCCATACTCAAAGCCGAGGCAGGCGTACTCAGACAGGGCTGAATCGTAGACCCAGAACTTAGCTTGATCAGCGGCGAGGTAAAGCAACGGGGTCCACTCGGCACCGGTGTCACGGTCGTGGAGCACTGCGTGACGTTGCACAGAGGTGCCGCGGCGAGAGTCCTGACCAGCAAGACGAACCGGAGTACCTTCCATGAGCAGGGTTCCGAACGCCAAGATCTCAGCAAAGCCCCAATCGATTCCGCCCTGTGTGACCATGGCGTGACGACGATCCAATAATTGTTGGATCTTTGGGTGCACAGTAAAGCCGTCAGGGGCGGAGGTGTGTGCATCTCCGATACGGTCCAGCATGAACTGTGGAACTGAGGTGGTCCAACCCACCATAGTTCCTGCATCTTCGCGTTGGGACTCTTAACGTTCGAGTCCACGGATCTGCTCGGAATCGGTTGACGGCATGAACCCGTCATCGCGAGTTTCCGTGAAGACTCGCTCCAACTGGTTCTGGTAGTCCTTGAGTGCTTCTTCCGCTTCGTCCACGGTGATGTCGCCACGAGACACCAAAGTCTCTGTGTAGAGCATACGAACCGAACGCTTCTGCTCAATCAAGTTGTACATCAGCGGCTGGGTCATCGATGGGTCGTCGCCCTCGTTGTGTCCTCGGCGGCGGTAGCAAATCATGTCGATGATGACGTCTTCGTTGAATGCCTCTCGGTATTCGAATGCCAGACGTGCAACCCGAACCACTGCTTCTGGGTCATCACCGTTGACGTGGAAGATAGGGACTTGGTAGCCCTTAGCAATGTCAGTGGTGTAGTAGGTGGATCGTGAGTTTGCTGGACCGGTGGTGAAACCAACCTGGTTGTTGATGATCACGTGAATGGTGCCACCGGTGCGGTAACCGCGTAGGCGAGCAAGGTTAAGTACCTCTGCAACAACACCTTGACCCGCAAATGCAGCGTCTCCGTGTACCAGAATTGGTAGTACTGAGAAGCCGTCTCCGCCAAGGTCAATTCGGTCCTGCTTGGCACGAACAATGCCCTCGAGGACTGGGTCAACTGCTTCTAGGTGAGAAGGGTTAGCGGCGAGTGACACCTTGGTAGTAGCACCTGATTCGGCGGTGAAGGTACCTTCGGTTCCTAGGTGGTATTTCACATCACCGGAACCCAAGTAGGTGCGCTTGTCTAGGTTTCCTTCAAACTCTTGGAAGATCTGCGAGTAGCTCTTGCCGGCAATGTTTGCCAGAACGTTGAGGCGTCCGCGGTGTGCCATGCCGATGGACACTTCGTCCAGGTTGGCTTCTGCCGCTCCAGTGAGAATCTCATCAAGGAGAGCGATGACTGATTCGCCGCCTTCAAGCGAGAAGCGCTTCTGTCCAACGAACTTGGTTTGCAAGAAGGTTTCAAATGCTTCGGCAGAGTTCAAACGACGCAAAATGCGTAGTTGTTCTTCACGTGGGGTGCGCTCGTAGGCAGACTCAAGTCGCTCTTGGAGCCACTTACGTTGTGTTCTATCCGCGATGTGCATGTACTCCACACCGATGGTGCGGCAGTAGGAGTCACGAAGAAGTCCGAGGATGTCACGTAGTTTGGCTTTAGGTGTGCCGCCGAAACCTCGGGTTGGGAATACTCGATCTAGGTCCCACAGAGTCAGGCCATGAGTCTGCACATCCAAGTCGGTGTGCTTGCGCTGACGGTAAGCCAACGGGTCGACGTCTGCCATGAAGTGCCCGCGCGAACGGTAGGCGTGGATGAGCTCGGCAATTCGTGCTGGCTTTTCGGCTTCAGTGTCAGCATCAATCGTGTTGTCACGTACCCACCGAACTGGTTCGTATGGAATGCGCAGTGAGATGAAGACGCGGTCGTAGAAGTCGTCAAGGCCAAGGAGTTTATTGTGAATGAGTCGGAGGAAGTCACCCGATTGTGCACCCTGGATGATCCTGTGGTCGTAGGTAGACGTAAGGGTCAACACTTTGGATACACCCATACGCGCGAGTTGCTCAGTGGATGCTCCGGCGAACTCCGCTGGGTAATCCATCGCGCCAACACCAATGATTGCGCCCTGCCCCTTCATCAAACGAGGGACGGAGTGGACGGTTCCGATGGTGCCGGGGTTGGTGAGGGAGACTGTGACACCTTGGAAGTCTGAGACTTCCAACTTGCCGTTACGAGCCTTGCGCACTACGTCTTCATNNCTTGATTGCAGGCACCAGGAGTTGACGCGAACCATCTGGCTTCTGAATATCGATTGCGAGACCAAGGTTCACGTGTGCAGGTGAGACAAGCGCGGGCTTGCCATCTTCTTCTGCATAGCCGGCATTCATGGAAGGCATCTCGTTGAGAGCCTCAACAAGTGCGAATCCGATGAGGTGGGTAAACGAAACCTTGCCACCACGGGTACGGGTCAGGTGATTGTTGATAACGATGCGGTTATCAACCATGAGCTTTGCTGGAATTGCGCGAACCGAGGTGGCAGTGGGGACCTCGAGGCTCGCTTCCATGTTCTTGATGAGCCTGGCTGCCGGACCGCGGAGCTTCTCCACACTGTCTGGAGTGTCGTTGATCTGGGGAGCGTTAATACGCCGTCCTTGGTCTGCGTATGGAGCGGTGGCCGGTTGCGCCGTTGCAATCGGACGTTCTGCTGGGGTCACGGACTGTGGCACTGGCGTACCTGAGGGAGCAGGAGGTACCGGGTCAGTGTGGGTGGTGGTCACAATGGGAGCCTTTGGTGCGGTCGAAGAATCAGATTCTAGGGATGTAGCGGGGGAGGCGGCTTGGGAAGTTTCTGGTGCACCGGCGGTATCAGGAGCGCCTGTTCCAGGTGCGTTGTCTGAAGCGGGCTTGTAAGTGCTGAAGAACTCCCACCATGCGGGGTCTACCAAGTTTTTGTCTTGGAGGTATTGGCCGTAGAGCTCATCTACGAGCCATTGATTTGCTCCAAAATCTGTACCTTGTTTGCCGATCGACGTTGACTCAGCATGTGAAGACACTTAGGGATCGCCCACTTTCGCCTGAGATTGTCCGACACAAAATGTGACGGCTATCCCCTTAAGGTTAGGGCCAAAAGGCCTAGGCGTGTGACCATGTGAGCAATTCGCCTCGACATCTTTCCGCGGTGCGTAGTCTATGTGTTTGCTGCGGGTAAAACGTTTGCAATATCCCCATTGCCTAGAGGTAAATGAGGTCTGATTTTGTGCATCGATCCTAAGATTTTTTGCCAAAAAACCAGTTTTGGTTATGCTCACGTAACTTGTTCGCTTGAAGCGAACAAGTTACGTGAGTCTCATGATTGGTGCATACGCCACGAACGGCGTGCGCGCAGGTGTTTGAAATCTAGTTGACGTCCTTGCGAAGAGTCGTTGCTGCGCCAAGTGCTGCGAAAAAAAGCGCATACGCAACCAGAACCGCAGCCCCAAGCCACGCAGGCAGAGTGGCTCCAGTCGAAGATAACGCGGGGTAGAAGCTTCCGCCAGCAAGAGAATCTCCGGCTGCTCCGGGCAAGAACTTCGAAACGTCAGCGCCCCATGAGGTGGCTCCCAGTCCTATGCGCGCAAGTGGCTCAATGAACTGCGTGAATACAAGGATTGCAACGATTGCTACAGTTTGGTTCGTGAGCCAGGATCCGAGGGCTACACCCACAAGCAGCCACAAAGTCATTGCCGACACCGAGCGGAGAATGATGCTCCACGTTGAAGCCGACGTGAGCATGGCATCGCCACCGGTGGCTCCTAGAACAATCCCGCCAAGAATGACACGCGCTCCCGTTCCTGCGATTCCGTAGAGCAGTCCCATGGGGATGGCGGAAGCAAGCTTTGCCGCAAGCACCTTCAGACGAGCCGGGGTTCCCAAATAAGTGGTGT
>DFNY01000216.1:13781-21292 GCA_002376595.1 Jonesiaceae bacterium UBA3555
CGATACTAGGGGCGCCAGATGCGGTGACTGTGGGCGCACCTTGCTGACCTGATAGTTCAGGCATGGTTGTGATGGCCGCCATCGCAGCAGCGGTAAAGCCCATGTACGCGATCATGACTATGAGCAAGATCCACCACATGCGGGTGGTCACCAATTTGCGGTACTCGCTGATTAGGAGGTTTTTCAAGACTCTTCTCCTTGCGTGAGTACTTGCTTCTGGGCGGCATTGTGTTCGGAAGCTGGTGGCGCGGTCATGCGCAAAAAGGAGTTCTCTAGGGACTCGCTGACATCAGCGAGTTCGTGGAGTTCAACACTCGCATTAAAGAGAGCTGTTCCGATGTTTGAAGTCTCAGCGCCGCGAACCTCGAACACCGCAGAGCGGTCATCTTGGTGGTCTGACACTACTGGTGTCACCTCCCAAGTGTGAGCCAGTGCGACTTCACGCAGAGCATTCGGGTTCGGTGTTACTACTCTGGTAACCGGGGCTGAAAGGGNNAATAGAATCGGAGAATCGTAGTGTTCCGTGCGCGATGATGACCACGTCATCAACTGTCTGCTGGACCTCTGAAAGCATGTGGCTAGAAACCAAAATGGTGCGACCTTCACCGGCGAGATGTCTAAGGAAATCCCGCAGCCAACGGATCCCTTGAGGGTCGAGGCCATTGGCAGGCTCATCGAGTACAAGATATTGGGGATTCCCCAACAGTGCTGCTGCTAGCGCAAGGCGTTGCCGCATACCTAAGGAGTAACCGTTTACTCGTTGAGTAGCGGCGTCATCCAGGCCCACTAGTCCGAGTAGTTCATCAACGCGTTGGTCATCAGCGCCAGCTAGTGGCGCCTGTGTCCGTAGGTGATCGCGACCTGTCCGTCCCGGGTGGAGATTTGTGGCGTCAAGGGCAGCTCCCACTGTGTTGAGCGGGGTGCTGAGTTGCTGATAAGGCGTATTTCCGAAGGTGGCGGTCCCAGAGGTTGGCTTGGTCAGGCCAAGGAGCATCCGAAGAGTGGTGGTTTTACCAGAGCCGTTTGGGCCAAGGAATCCAGTGACTTTGCCAGGTTGGACTGTGAATGACAGGTTGTTCACTGCCGTGAATGTGCCAAAGGCCTTGGTTAGACCGTTGAAAGAAATGGGGTGAGCGGTGTCCATAACTCAACCCTATAGTTCTATTACTAGTAGAACAAGTCTATTTTTGAAATCTCAGCGGATAAGTGTGTCCTGGCTAAGATCTGGCCCAGCAGCAGGGAGACGAACCTCAATGCGCGCGCCGTGGACGGAATCCAAAGCGCGGACCGAACCGCCGTGCAGATTCGCCGCCCAACGCACAATTGCTAAGCCAATCCCAGTCCCGCCCGACGTGGGGTGATTGACCGAGAAGTTATTGCTTGCACCCCGCGAGAAGCGTTGGAAGATCAGTTCTCGATCTTCTTTAGAGATACCAGGTCCCTGGTCCAAGAATTCGAACACCACATCGTTGTTTTCCTCCCGCGCCAGTACACTCACGCGACCGCCGTACGGGGAGTGCCTGATCGAGTTTTGGACCAGGTTAGTCACAATCTGGCGCAAACGTTCTGGATCAGACACTAACTTCAAATCAGAAGGCTGCGCATCAATCACAAAGTCAATGTTCTTGCCTGCATCAAGCATGGTCAACGCCCCAACTGCATCATCTAGGAAATCCAATACGTCGATTTCCGTCAAACGTAGCGACGCAGCACCCGCCTCCAACCGAGACAGATCAAGAAGATACGAAATCAACCGAGAGAGCCGTTCAGTCTGAATCAACGCTGTATTCAACGTCGCAGGTGTCGGTTCCACAACGCCGTCCACCAGATTCTCCAATTGCGCGTGCAACGCGGCAACCGGTGTGCGCAACTCATGTGAAACATTCGCAATGACGTCGCGCCGGACTTTGTCAGCTTGAGCTATCTGATCGGACATCGAATTGAACGCAGTTGCTAACTGGCCCACCTCGTCGCGCGACGTCGCTCGCACTTGCTGAGTGTAGTCACCTTCAGCCATGGCCTGAACCGCGGCAGTCATCTCACGTAATGGTGACGTAATCCCTCGGGAAAAGGGCAGTGTAAGAGCAAGCGACAGCACGATTGCTAGCGGGAACGACTTCGTTGGACCCAGCCCGTTGCGGAGCCCAATCCAGGTGATGAACGCGGCGAAAGTAACAGAAACCACCACAACCACCGAGAGCTTCATCTTCATGGAACGCGCCCGGTCTAGTGGGCGAACATCCGGAAGTGACGGCTTCAACCGGTGGTTGCGGTGGTTTTCTTGAGGTTCACTCATTGTGCTGGTGGCTCGAATGCATAACCTACGCCGTGCACGGTACGGATAAGGTCAGCACCCAGTTTGCGGCGCAATGCCTTGATGTGCGAATCAACGGTGCGCGTGCCACTTGCGTCCACCCAATCCCATACCTCTGCAAGCAGGTGCTCACGGGTTTGCACGGTCTTTGGAGAACTCGCAAGCATCACGAGAAGTTCGAATTCGGTAGGAGTCAGGTGTACCTCTTCAGTGCCACGGTGAACCCGGCGCTGCGCGCGGTCAATGACTACGTCACCCACGGTGATAAGTGACTCCGCTGGACTGCCGGTCGATGCCTGCGCGGCTCGATCTACTCGTCGTAAAAGCGCTTTGAGGCGAGCGACGAGCTCACGCATCGAGAACGGCTTGGTCATGTAGTCGTCCGCACCCACGCCCAACCCAATGAGCATGTCGGTTTCGTCATCACGAGCCGTGAGCATCAAAACTGGAACCGGACGCTCAGCTTGGATACGACGGCACACTTCAAGACCATCAATGCCAGGTAGCATCACGTCAAGCACCACAGCATCTGGCTGCAAGCGTGCCGCGGCCTCAACACCGCTGAGGCCATCGCGAGCGACCTCGGTACGCCAACCCTCGGAGGTAAGGCGTTGAGCGATCGCAGTTGCGATCGCAGGCTCATCTTCAACAATGAGGATGGTGGCTCCCATGCCGCCTGGCCGGGAAGCGTCAGACTGCGAATTTCCAATACTCATACCTCAAACTTTGGCACATAACTATCTATGTGTGCTTGGAACTCGCTGGAAAATCCCTGTGAAAACCTAGTGTCAGGATGAGTGCATTTGGTGAATCCCCTAAAATTAGACTCACTATGACTTCACAAGACCGACCCCGACATAGAAACGCGGCCCCGAGCAGCAGTACTGCGCTGGCGCCCACCGACGATGCCTCGGGATCTAGTACGCGCCGAATAGGGCGCCACAGGAGGCTCGCGTAACTGTGAGTGACTGGCTATTTGTACTACTCGGCATTGCCCTGACCATGGGCACAGCGGTGTTTGTTGCATCCGAGTTCGCACTGGTAACAATTGACCCCGCCACGTTGGGCGATCAGGACGAAGAGCATGAGGCTACGGCAGCTTCCAACTCAACCAAGCCCAGAAAAGAAAAAGGCTGGCGTCTTAGAGTTCTGCGCAAGTCCCTCAAACATCTGTCCACAGAGTTGTCCTCTTCTCAGGTGGGAATCACCGTCACCACGATTCTGTTGGGCTACACCACACAGCCCGCTCTGACTAGGCTCCTTTCGCAAGCCTTTGGTGAATCCGGAACGGTGTCAGCTGCATCAGGGGCGCTCGCAGGTGGTATTTCGTTCGTTGTAGTGAACCTGTTCTCCATGGTCTTTGGTGAACTGGTGCCTAAGAACTTTGCGCTCAGCGCACCTCTAGGCACAGCCCAATTGGTGGTGCCCATTCAAAGGCTTTTCACTATAGTGTGTAAGCCAGTCATTGTTGCCCTCAACTCAAGCGCGAACTTCTTCTTACACAGAATGGGTATTGAACCTAAAGAAGAGCTCTCGGGCGCGCGGTCCGCAACCGAACTTGCATTCCTCGTTCAGCGCTCCGCCGAGCAGGGAACACTGGACGTTTCCACCGCGCAACTCATTGCGAACGCCGTGGACTTTGATGGCTTGACTGCCGTGGACGTGATGACAGACCGCATGCGTATGGTCGTGCTCACGCGCGAGGATACCGCGCAATCGGTTATCGATCTAGCGCGCTCATCGGGCCACTCCAGGTTCCCGGTTATCGGCGAATCACGTGACGAAATTGTTGGCTTGGTGCACTTGCGCAAGGCCATCTCAGTGCCGTTTGATCGGCGTGATTCGGTCCCCACCATGGCATTCATGGATGACGCACCGCAGGTCCCAGAAACAGTGGGACTAGGTTCATTGCTTGTGCAGCTGCGCGAATTTGGTTTACAGATGGCGCTGGTTGTGGACGAGTACGGTGGGACGTCCGGTTTGGTCAAACTCGAAGACGTAGTCGAAGAACTAGTTGGAGACGTGGCGGATGAACATGATCGGCGCCGCTCTGGCGTTCTTCTTGCCAACGACGGCACCTGGGGTGTGCCTGGACTGTTGCGCCCTGATGAACTTGCTGAGCGTACTGGCATTGAGTTGGAAGAGGATCAAGATTACGAGACCCTTGGCGGCTTGATAATGAAGCAGCGAGGTCAGGTTCCCAAAGTGGGGGACTTGGTAACCGTTCCTCTGCAATCATCGGGACGTAGAGCCGTTTTAAGAGTCGAAGCAATGGATGGACGCAGAGTGGACCGCGTTCGGGTTCGTTTGGAGGCCGAACATGAGTAACCAACTCGCAATCCTCATTGGAATCTTGCTGCTAGCTGGTAATGCATTCTTCGTCGGCGCAGAATTTGCCATTTTGTCAGCGCGAAGAAGCTCCATTGAGCCACTGGCGGCACGTGGCGATAAACGTGCAAGAACTGTTATCTGGGCGATGGAACATGTGTCGTTGATGCTTGCTGCATGCCAAATTGGCGTCACAATTTGCTCCATCGGGTTGGGTTCGGTGGCCGAGCCAGCAATCGCACACTTGCTGACTCCCGTTTTGGAAACTCTCAATGTTTCCCACTCGTTGGTGCACCCTATTGCGTTTGTAGTGGCGTTGGTGATTGTGGTGTCGCTGCACGTGGTAGTGGGGGAGATGGTCCCCAAGAACGTCTCTGTATCTGCCCCCGATAGGGCGGTGCTGATGTTCGCGCCGCCTCTGGTCGCGATGGCTAGATTTGTGAAGCCGTTGATTGTGGCGCTGAACTGGTTCGCCAACCACTTTGTGGCGATTGCGGGAATTGACCCAAAGCAGGAAGTCTCATCAACTTTCACTGCTCAAGAAGTCCAATCGATTGTGGAACACTCGCAGGCCGAGGGAATGATTTCCGACGAGCAGGGCCTGTTGGTAGGAGCGCTCGAGTTCTCCGAAAAGACAGCATCAGACGTTATGGTGCCGCTGGGTGAACTCGTTACGTTGCCTGTTGGCTTTAGACCCCATGATGTAGAACAACTCGTTGTGAAGACGGGCTACAGTCGTTTCGCGGTGGTGGATAGCGACCAAGACATCATTGGCTACATCCACGTGAAGGATGTCCTTTACGCCCAAGTCGATCAGCGGCTACACGCCGTGGAGAGGTTCCGCTACCGTCACTTGGCTGTTTCTCGATGGGATGACGAAGTCGAAGACGCACTGGTAGCGATGCAGCACTCTGGCGCTCACTTATCGCGGGTGATGCAGGACGGAGTCATGCTTGGAATTGTCTTCTTGGAAGACATTTTGGAAGAGCTGGTGGGCGAAGTGCGTGACGCCATGCAACGCGAAAATCGAATCTAGAGTGCGTGGCTCAGACACAGCGGGTGAACCGGGTGCATTGGTTCCTGGAAACGGGTGTTCCTTAGCACACCTTGCTAGACAATCAAGGACCTTTTGGGGCTTGGTTTCACCCGCTAGTTTGGTTATGCTAATCAACAGTGTTTCACCCACTTGGCACCTGTGAAATCCGCTGTAAGTTAGCTGCCGCTAGCTCATTTTCACAGTTCCGTGAGCCTCAACTAGTGCAAGCCTGGAGAACTTTGCTGGTTGTCGTAGCTCAGTCATCACCGTGACGCACACCCGATTCGGCACATCGTGCCCGTGGTGGTGCGAAGCGTTGGTAGTTACCAATGTGGGGTAACAGATCTGGACCCTCGCCAAGGAGCAGTACGTGGACGCACAGCACACGAACCTTAGTTCGTCGCTGCCTACTCGTAGGTCTTTGCGCACCGCTGCGTCTATATCAACTCCCGCAGATGCGCCACACGGTGACTCGCACACCGATGCAGTTCAGGTTCCACTGACTAGGCGTCAACTACGTGAACGCTCGCTGAATTCGGCCTCAACATCACATGCAAATCCAGCACTTGAGATACAGGCGAACGAGAAACTTACAGCCGAGCACGTTACTCCAGCTCCAGCAACTCGCGCTCAGTTGCGACGCGCCCGTCAAGATGAGCAGATTCAGTTCGTAGTTCCACAAGTCGAAATCGAACCAGATAGTACGGGTGGCTCTGCTCAAGGCACCGTCAACTTAGAACTGGAAGCAGACGGCGTCCAAGCCCTGGTTGCCGACGAAGACTTAGACGTTGCCGCGGTATTGGCTCGCGTGAAGGCGAAGCTCCCCGAACACTTCCTCGAAATCGACGAACCTAACTCGACTGCTGAAGTGAGCGAAATTCACTTCCAAGAAGAACACGCTGACGCTACACATGTGCCTGCAGCCCACTCAGTTTCTGCAGTTAACTCAGTATCTGACTTTGCGGATCGATTTGAGGACTATGCACGTTCCCACTCGGCGCACGTTGCCAACGCTTCGGCTCCACACGTTGAGCCTGAAAATATTTCAGGCCCACTGAATGACGACACCGCAGTCCTCGATTCAGTTAAGGCCGAAGCATCAGCAGTAGTTGAGCAAATCCCGTCCGAAACGACAGCGGTTCATGCCTCGCTGGCAGACACTCACACTGCGTTGCGAGCCCCAGCAGTACGAATGGGAGCGCTTGGTCGTGCTACCAAACCAGCTGTTACTCACGAGAACGCGAACGCACCTTTAGGTTCGGCTAGGCCGCATCCGCGTCGTAACCAATGGGTTCCGCGGCTCGCAGTTCTAGGCACACTGGGTCTGGCCACAATCGCATTCCCAACAATCTCCTACTTGGATGACCAGCAAGCCGCAGTTGCACAAGTTGCACCTGAAGTAGTAGCAGCGAACATCGGCCCAAGTGTCGTCGAGATTGTGAACGCATCCACGGTATCCAATGACGTCCCATCGTCCATTGCACAGTTGGTATCAGAAGACGCACGCGCCTACCTCGTAGCATCACGAAGCGAAGAGCGAGTGCCCCTCGAAGGCTGCGAAGCCACCGGACTGGTGTACGGCACCAACGGCAAGATTGACACTTCCAAGCTGTGCCAAATTGCTAAGGGACACTACCTGCAACCAGAAGCTGCCAACGCATATGCGGAACTCTCAGACGCATTCGAGGCACGCTTCGGTGAGAAACTCTGTGTAGTTTCCTCCTACCGCACCATGACGGACCAATACCGCATGAAGGCAACGCGCGGCTCGTACGCAGCGCCTCCGGGATACTCCAACCACGGGTGGGGAACCGCAATCGACCTCTGCGGCGG
>DFNY01000216.1:21358-21653 GCA_002376595.1 Jonesiaceae bacterium UBA3555
TATTTTATGCCCTGACCTACCAACTAAGTGGACCAACCAACTGAGGGAATCGTCGGGAAACAAAAACTGAGGGTGACCCGGCGGAAACCGGATCACCCTCAGTTCAAAGTGACAACTAGGAGTTGTTACTTCTTACGACCACGAGCCTTCTCTGACTTCACATCAGCTGCGGTCTCAACAACCTCAGCCGACTGCTGAGCTGCGATCTGCTCCAAAGCCGCAGCCTTACGCTGAGCCTTAACCTCGCCGAACGAAGTTCCGTAGTATGCAGCCTCCATGATGACCTTCATGTCAT
>DFNY01000139.1:0-1316 GCA_002376595.1 Jonesiaceae bacterium UBA3555
CGTGAGAGGCCGGGGCGTGAGTGGACGTTGCCGGGGAGGGCTAACGGGCTCGAGTCAGACGTCTTGGCGTGTGAAGTCTCCGGTGACCAGGAAGTTCATGCGGCGAGCCACGGAAACGCCGTGGTCTCCGAAGCGCTCAAAGTAGCGTGACAGGAGGGTGGCGTCCACGGTTTCTTGTGCGTTTCCGGTCCATGACTCGCCAAGCACGGTGGAGAACACGTCGTTGTGAAGCTGGTCTAGGAGGTCGTCGTCGCGTTCTAGTGTGTCTGCAACTTCGAGGTCGTGGGAGCTCACTACCGCGTACACGCGTTCTGCCACGCGGCGCGATGCTTCGATCATGCCAATGTAGGTGTCACGCAGTTGTTCAGGGAGCACCGAGTTTGGGTAGGCGCGGCGCGATGCTTCAGCGATGTGGCGCGCGAGGTCGCCCATGCGTTCCAAGCTTGCGCTGATGCGGAGTGCGGACACTACTACGCGTAGGTCGGTGGCTACGGGCTGTTGCTGTGCCAACAGGAGGACGCAGCGTTCGTCGAGTGCACGTTCGAGCGCGTCGATTGCTTGGTCGTCAGCAATAACTTGCTGGGCCAGGGAGAGGTCTTGGGTGAGAAGGGCTTCGCCGGCACGGGAGATCGCGTCTACTACGAGGCGTGCCATTGAGTCGAGGTCTTCTCCGAGGGCCTGAAGTTCGGCCTCGAAAATCTTGCGCATGCTGCTCCAATGTAAGTGTGTTTGAACTGTTCACGGCGTGATGAGCGGGTGTAGGGCCCCGTCGTTTGCAGCGGTTTCTCTGCGAGAGCAGGCAGCCAGACATCACGGCAGTAGGTTTACTTTTGCAAGCGAACATGTTGCGCAAGGAGCGGGAAAGTTAACGCGGCGTGGCTCGAATGTGAACTCTTGTGGCGAGTTTTTGTTAGCAGCGCACCAAAAAGGCTATTTCCTGCGGTTGCGTGTTTGGTGGGGAAAGATTTTCCTTGTTTTCTTCCGTAGTCTAAAGGCGTGGAGAGTTTAGCCTTAATTGCTGCTGGCGGTGTTGGCCTCTTGGTTGGGGTCTTCGCCACCCTTGCGTTTACGTATAGCGAGCATCAGCAGCGTGATGCCGGACCGGCGATTCCGAGCCCGTTGGATGCTGGTGTCATCCGGGTGCTGTCGGTGTTGCGTTCGGCTGCGATTATTTTGTCTGAGGATGACACTGTGAAGCGCGCGAGTGCGCCCGCTTATGCGTTGGGTGTGGTGCGCGGTGACAAGATTGTGCACCCCGCAATCCAGGACATGATCAATTCGGTGCGCCGGTCTGGTTTGATTGCCGACGAAGAACT
>DFNY01000139.1:1327-4179 GCA_002376595.1 Jonesiaceae bacterium UBA3555
AACTGGACCGTAAGCATGTGTTGGTTTTGGCTGAGGACAAGACTGAGGCTAAGCGGGTTGAAACTATTCGCCGTGACTTTACGGTCAATGTTTCTCATGAACTGAAGACTCCGGTGGGAGCGATTGGTTTGTTGGCGGAGACGTTGCAGGACGCTGCGGACGATCCGGATGCGGTGCGCCATTTTGCGGGTCGTATGAGTCAGGAATCTAAGCGTTTGTCGCAGCTGGTTCAGGAGATCATTGAGCTGTCACGTTTGCAGTTGCAGGGCTCTGAACACCCTGATGATGTGGTGGCTATTTCCGGTGTCATTGAGGAAGCTACGGATCGGGCGCGCGTGGTTGCGCAGNNGAACTTGCTAGTGACTGCTGTCCGTAACCTCGTTGACAATGCGGTGGCGTATTCGCCGGAGCACACCACTGTGGGTGTGGGCGTGAAACGCGTTGGTGAACTTGTTGAGATTTCGGTGGTTGACCAAGGTATCGGTATTTCCCCGGAGCAACAGTCACGCATTTTTGAGCGTTTCTACCGGGCTGATCCAGCTCGTTCGCGTGCCACTGGCGGTACTGGTCTAGGTTTGTCGATTGTGAAGCACGTGGCTGCGGATCATGGTGGCGATATTTCGGTGTGGTCGCGTGAGGGTAAGGGGTCAACCTTTACTCTGCGTATCCCTGCGGTAGGGGAGCAGGACACCGATACCGAGTTCGAAGACGACGATTCGTCTGTTGTTGAATTTAGGGTTGAGGGCCCAGGCACAGGGCATACTTTGTTTGAGCGCCCCAACCGTGTTCTTCTGCCTACGGACGTGTTGAGTGTCCGTGCGCAGCCAAAGCCGCAGTCCACTACCGGCGTTGCCGGTGCGGATTCGGTATCCACGGGAGTTTCCCATGAGAAGGAGGAACGCGCGTGACGCGCATTCTGGTTGTTGAAGACGAAGAGTCGTACCGTGAGCCGTTGACTTACCAGTTGACGCGTGAGGGGTATGACGTGGTGGCTGTTGCAGATGGGCTTGCCGCTTTGGAGGCCTATGATGCACAGGTTCCAGATTTGGTTCTGCTTGACTTGATGCTCCCTGGGCTGTCAGGCACTGAGGTGTGCCGCGAGCTTCGTATTCGTGGTTCGGTTCCAGTAATCATGTTGACTGCTAAGGACGGTGAGATTGACAAGGTTGTGGGCCTCGAATTGGGCGCCGATGACTACGTAACCAAGCCGTACTCGTTCCGTGAACTGTTGGCACGCATGCGTGCGGTGATGCGCCGACAGCAGCCGGTAGTTTCCCATGAATCGTCTGATCGGGTTGCTAGCGATGAGGATGACCAGATTCTTGAGGCTGGTCCGGTCCGCATGGATGTGGAGCGCCACATTGTGACCGTTGGCTCGGAGACCGTGTCCTTCCCGCTCAAAGAGTTTGACCTGCTTGAGTATTTGCTGCGCAATGCTGGCCGAGTGCTCACCCGTGGACAGCTCATTGATCGAGTGTGGGGCAGCGATTATGTAGGGGACACCAAGACTCTGGAC
Organism: Jonesiaceae bacterium UBA3555; assembly: GCA_002376595.1. Classification (GTDB taxonomy): domain Bacteria; phylum Actinomycetota; class Actinomycetes; order Actinomycetales; family Cellulomonadaceae; genus Timonella. The sequence goes on from DFNY01000139.1 coordinate 2,844, forward strand.
GTCCATGTGAAACGCATTCGTGCAAAGATCGAGGCTGATCCTAGTAACCCAGAACTGGTGTTGACGGTTCGCGGTTTGGGATACAAGTTCGCTGAGTCTGCTGAGTAAATTCACTGGCAGCGCGCAACATGCGTGGCACTAGACGTGAGAAACCCGCGCTTCTTCTGAGAGGCGCGGGTTTCTTCTTTTTTGCAGTTGCACATGCAGCGCGGCACCGTTTACCTGAGCGCTACCTTCACCCGATGAAAGTAATGACAACGTTCACCTGCGGTTCACCCGTTTACCCAAAACTCGTCATGTGTGGACTTTAAGTTTCTAACGGTGCGCAGAGACCTGCGCCCTCAAAACTTTTGCTGCAAACAGAGAAGGTAAAACACAGTGAAGAACGTAAAGAGCCGAGTTCTGGCAGGTTCCGCGCTTACCGGTGCACTCGCACTTGCGTTGACCGCGTGTGGTGCGGACGCCGTCCCATCAGAGTCGAACTCTGAATCACCAAGCTCGAGCGACACCTCGAGCGCAGCACCATCCTCAGACGCGCCAGCAGCGGCCGGAAACCTTGCCGGTGCAGGTGCTTNNTGGATCGCTACCGTTGCGAGCGTTGCACCTGACCTCACCGTTACGTACGAAGCGGTCGGTTCCGGCGGTGGTCGCGAACAGTTCCTCGCAGGTGGCGTTCAGTTCGCTGGAACTGACTCTCCGCTCAAGGACGAAGAAGTAGCTGCAGCAGTTAACCGCTGCTATGGCGGCGAAGCACTTGAGCTTCCTCTCTACATCTCGCCAATCGCAGTTGTATACAACCTGCCTAGCGTTGACGCTGCGAACATCAACATGGATGCAGCCACCATTGCAAAGATTTTTGCTGGTAAAATCAAGAACTGGAACGACCCAGCTATCGCCGCTCAGAACGAGGGTGTTACCCTTCCAGATCTCGCAATCATCCCAGTGAACCGTTCTGACGAGTCGGGTACCACCGAGAACTTCACCGAGTACTTGGCTGCTGCTTCCGGTGGCGCATGGACTCACGAAGCTTCAGGCGACTGGCCAATCTCGGGTACCCAATCAGGTAACGGAACCTCCGGTCTGATTGACACCGTGAAGGCTGCTGAAGGCGCTATTGGTTACGCAGACGCATCACGCGCCGGTGACCTTGGCACCGTGGCACTCAAGGTTGGCGAGAAGTACGTACCATTCTCAGCCGAGGCGGCAGCCAAGGTTGTTGACGCTTCCCCTCGCTCCGAGAAGGCAACCGACAAGCGCCTCGTGGTTGAGCTAGACCGCGAAACCACTGCTGACGGTGCTTACCCACTTGTTCTGATCTCCTACTCGGTTGCGTGCT
>DFNY01000184.1:0-4500 GCA_002376595.1 Jonesiaceae bacterium UBA3555
GTGGCGGAATGGCAGACGCGCTAGCTTGAGGTGCTAGTGCCCGTATTAGGGCGTGGGGGTTCAAGTCCCCCTCCGGACACCAGCAAGACCCGAACGAGAGTTCGGGTCTTTTTGTTTCCCTTCATTGTTTGCGCGTGGTTCCCGCCATGCTTGCCAGCCACGTCGATCACGTAACGTTTGCGCATCATTCTTTGCACTGTCGCTGATTCTTTCACCATCCAGTTGTAATGTTTTGGCCAATGGCCATCGTTCATTGCGCTGGCACCTTGTCGCAGGACTTTTCGCTCTATCGCCACACGCGTCAGTACAGATCGGAATAGCAGTTGTCAGTTAATAGTTGGTCCTCCATCAAGCCTTGGGCTCACCACGATGAACTGCAATTCGGCACGGTCATGGCCTTGTTACATGCCCACCGACGCATCGATCTACCCCTCGACAACGAAACGACCAACCTGATTCAGCCGCATAATCCACATCTCACCGGTGCAATGACCTACCTTGAGGAAATTGGATTACTTTCCACCTCGTCCAGCGTTGCTAAAGCCCATTCCGGAATCACCCAAGTCCAAGGGAAGAAGTCGCTCAGAGCGAATATCTTTGAATCAAGCACTGCTGGACCCACAATCGCTGTCCTTGATGTCACTGCCCACGGTTGGCGGCTGGCTATGTCCGGGCCCGATGCCCAACCCGTGCTAATCCACATGGACGAGCTCCCAGCGACAAGAAGCCAACTCGTCGAAAAACTAACCGAGCACCTGCACAAGCAGGTGCAAAAACTTGAGAATCAACTCGTTGCCATAGTCATTGCGACACCATCAACGGTGACTCGTGACTTTGTTGCGCATACCATGATTCAAGGGTTCGAAGAGGTCGATTTCAGCCCTCTAGTTCGAACTTTTTCAGACGTTACAGTGTTCCTCGAGAACAACGCAACACTCGCGGGCCACCTTGAGGCCGAACTAGTTCGGTTTGACGCACCAGACTCCCGCGTCGTTGTCTACCTGCACCTTGGAGACACAATCACTGGGTCCCTCATAGTGAACGGGACAACCATTTCTGGATCTACTGGCACCGCAGGAGAATTCGGACACGTGCCATACGGCGACTCCAATACCCCTTGTGACTGTGGAGCACGCGGCTGCTGGAGTACCAGTACCAACGGTCACGCCCTAGCGGAACTCCTGCACCAAGAAAGACCCCACGACCCAGAATCGTACCTTCAAAAGGCAATAAAAGACTCCTGGTACGAATCCCAAAACTATGTGCCGTCTGGAAATTCCTACTCAACTGATGCCGCCAATACAACGCACATCGATGCTGCACGGGCACTCCAAGAAATAGGAAAGAGGTTTGCCAAGGGAATCGCAGGGCTCTCCAACGCACTAGCTCCGGACACCATCATCCTGGCCGGGCTTGCGCCGCAACTCCAGCGCGCTACATCCCACGCATTCGACAAANNTACCTATAACGAAGCACTCATGAACGCACGGCGATCAGCACCGGCGCAGATCCGGTACGCACAAGCTGGACCTGACGCAGTTCTGCGCGGCGGCGCCCTCTACGTACTTGATCATGTGGTGACGCCGCAGTTCGTACTGGAATGGCAAGACCAGACCGACTAGTGTCAGCGGCCCAAAGTTTCTAGAACACTTTCATTAAACGGAGGCCACACCTCTGCAGCCCACGGCCCAAACGGACGGTCTGTGAGTGCCACGCAGGCAAGCTGTGCAACCGGATCGACCCACAAGAACGTGCCAGACTGCCCAAAGTGGCCAAAGGTTCTAGGGTTCGCCGAGGCCGCCGTCCAATGTGGTGACTTGTGCGACCGAATTTCGAAGCCCAAGCCCCAGTCATTTGGTTTGTGGCGCCCAAAACCAGGAACCAGCCCATCAATGCCTGGGTACTGGACCGTTGTAGCTTCCTGCATGGTTGACGAATCGATGAGCGTAGGTGTCAACAGTTCATGCGCGAACCGCGCCAAGTCATGCGCACTAGAGATTCCACCTGCGGCTGCGCTGGCTGAGATATCGGTGGAATTCATTCCCAGCGGCTCGAAAACCGCCAGGCGTGCATATTCACCAAACTCGATTTCAGTGGCTTGAGTAATGAATGCTGCCAACACCTCAAAATCGGTGTTTGAGTACAGGCGACGCTCCCCCGGCGCAGCCCTGACCTTTTGTGTGTCAAAGTCATATCCTGCACTGTGAGCGAGCAGGTGGCGAACAGTGCTGCCCTGCGGACCAGCAGAGTCCTCCAGCGAGATTGCGCCTTCTTCCACTGCAATCAACGCGGCATAGGTGGCAAGAAGCTTTGTTACTGAAGCCAACGGATAGGTACGTGATTGATCGCCGTACTCCCACAGCCCGCCTTGGGGCGCCACCACTACCGAACTTGCGTTCTGAACTGGCCACTGTGCAATTAACTGTTCTGGAGTGTGCTCAAAACTCATAGTTCCACCCTACGTTGGCCCCGCAGGCTAGTCCTTTCGCGCACGGCGCGGAACATAGTTAGGTGTGTCACCTGCCCGCCCAGAAGACCTCCACCCTTGCGGCGGAACTGCTCTATCTTGTCCAAGGGTTTCGGGTTCAACTACAGGTTGCGCCCTGCGGTGTCCCAAGACGTGCGACGATTCATCTGAAGATGGTGCTTCAGGTTCAGACTGCACGCCTGGGCCAGAGGCCTGCATAGCGTCAGTAGCCAGCGCAGAGTCAGTTCGCAGTGCCTCTTCAGATCCCAATATTGGGACAACGATCCGTTCAAGATTGACNNCCCTGATGCGCAGGTTGTGTTGCGTCGACCGAAGCTGCGGTCTGTGCTGGAACTGAACGTGCAGGAGCGAGCAGTGGCGCACCATCTCTGTTCTGAGTGCGGGTAAGTCGAGTGCTCACACGTACAGGTGACGCTGTAGGAACAGTGGATGGACCAGTTTCTGGTGAAGGGCCGGGGGCGGGCGCGGCCCCCCTCGACGTGCGCGCATTGCCATATTGGCCGATGCCAATGCCAGCAGAGTGCCTAGAGTTACCTGATCCCACATACAGAGCTTCTACTGGTTCTGGTTCGTTGCCGCTGTGCAAAATTTCGAAGGAGCGTTCCACTGAGTTCAGCGCCAACTGGAGTAAGCCTCGTGCTGCAGGAGGCAACTGCATCAATGGTTGCGGCAGGGCGCCCATGTGCAAGCCTCGTTCATGTCCGATTGCGTGTGCAACTCGGATTCCTCCGTACTGAGCCATCATGATGGTTACGGGGTTTAGGGCACGTTGCAACTTTTGAGCATAGGCTGCGACTTGTTCGTCACTTTTACCTGCCACGGCGGCTTGTGCAAGCTCAACGCAAACAGTTGGCATAACTCCTGCGAGTGCGCTGTGCCAAGTATGTCCCCCGGCTCCGAGCATGGTGGCACCCTTGTTTTCGCCTGAGAAGCCCCAGTTGAATTGTGCTCGTTTGCGTTCGTTGAGTCGTGAGCCGATGTGTTCGATCCGGTGTTGGACTTCATCTGCATTGGCAGCGCGGTCTTTAAATCCAATGACATTGTCGAACGAGGCNNAGATGTGCGCGAGTTCGTCGATTGTGAATCGGTGGCGCGTGGTTGCGGGATTGTTGTAAACCCACAACGGGATGTTGGTGGCTAGGCTCGCGTTTTCGTAGAGCCCTATGACTTCGTGTGGAAGAAGCGGCTGGTATGCAACTGGCTGAAGTAGCCCACCGTGTGCGCCTGCATCCGCTGCGTCGTTGAGGTTCAGCGCAACTTCTGCGGTAGTCATCGCTCCGACTCCAGCGATGAGCGGTATGGTGCCGCCGGTTGTGCGGGCGACTGTTGCAATCACCTTTTTTCGCATTGCTCGCGGCATATAGGCAGAACCACCCACAGAACCGAGCACTGCAATCGCGTGAGCACCTGATGCCTGCGCGTTTGCTGCCAGTTGTTTGAGCGTGCCTTCCAAGAGACGTCCGTTAACGTCCCTTGGCGTTTGCAGGTATGCGACGAGAGGTCCTAGCACTGGTTTTTGTCCAGACTACTTGTAAGCGTGCGTGTGGTTGTGGTGCGGTCCATCTCAGCGGAAGTCGCGGGATGTGGTTTTCACCTGCAACGACAAGTTGGTGAAGTGTTCTGCCACGAGATTTGTTGCACCGTCTGCGTGCTCAACTCTACCCCTAATTACTACCGCTTTGGCAGTCCGTAGAAGCCTTCTGTGCTTGTTCCATAGGCCAACTGAACATATAACATTTACAATTCCAGTTTCGTCTTCAAGAGACAGAAACGTAACGCCCCGCGCAGTGCCCGGGCGCTGCCTGTGGGTAATAACTCCGGCCGTTGTGATGCGTCTCTCCGGTTCTCCCGTGTTGACCTCGCGGGCCGTGAGAATCCCTTGAGACTTCAGATCTTCACGGATCAGTTCGGTGGGATAAGAACCAGGATTAATTCCGGTTGACCACTGATCCGCAACGGCTGTTTCGGTTGTGGTCATCCCTGGCAGGTCGGGGGCCTCAACACCCAGCGGT
>DFNY01000184.1:4553-4878 GCA_002376595.1 Jonesiaceae bacterium UBA3555
GTTGGTCGGCGCGTAATTCGGTGCGGCGGGCAAAATCTCGGAGGTCAACGAATGGGCGGTGAGATCTGGCGTCAACGATTTTCTGTGCGTCAGATTCGTTTAATGTGCGCACCGAGCTGAGCCCCAATCTGATAGCCCAATCGGTGGGCACGTTGAGTGGGATTCCAGGCTTTAGGTGTTCCGTTGGAGGCTCCTCTGCGCCGCGCGCTGGAGTTGTCGAGGTGCTTGAACTACCTTGATCTTCACCGTTGTGCAGATGGTGTGCAGGTTCGATTGTGGCGGGTATGGGAGAAGGCAGAATGCACGGTGGACGCACTTCGAGGGC
>DFNY01000184.1:4944-7768 GCA_002376595.1 Jonesiaceae bacterium UBA3555
GAGTTTCTCAAAGATCTGTTCTCCTACCTCTCTGGAGATCCCATTACTGGCCATGCCATCTAGCAGTCGCACATGGAGCGCTTCCATCCGCTCTACCGAACGTTTGGACCCCATCGCGCGTCGTAGTTGGTCTGCTTCTGCTGGCGTGAAGCTGGCGGTATCGATTGCCATTTGCATGAGTTGCTCTTGAAAGAGTGGAACGCCCAGTGTCTTCCCAAGCGATTTCTCAAGGAGCGGGTGCGCAAAAGTTACTTTTTCTCGTCCGCGAGCGCGATTGATGTACGGATGAACTGATCCGCCTTGAATTGGACCAGGACGTATGAGCGCCACTTCGATGACGATGTCGTAGAAGCGTTTGGGTTTGAGCCGTGGCAGTGNNCCTTGGAAGACTCCAACGGTGTCTGCGACTTGTAAAAGCTGGTACACGCGTGGGTCTTCATTGGGCAGGGTGTGGAGAGTGAGTTTGACTCCGTAGTGTTCATGGATCATTTCGAAGGCGAGGCGCAGTGCGGTAAGCATGCCTAGTCCGAGCAGATCAAACTTGACCAGTCCGCCATCAGCGCAGTCTTCTTTGTCCCATTGCAAGACTGTGCGACCTTCCATGCGAGCCCATTCGACTGGGCATACTTCAATCACTGGCCGATCACACAGCACCATGCCTCCCGAGTGGATTCCTAGGTGGCGTGGTAGTCGACGCAGTATTTCGGCAATGTCTATGACCTGTGTGGGGATTTCTTCGCGGCCGTCTCTGGGGAACAGCTTCGCTTCGCGTTGGGTAGGACCAAACCCATCTCTACGTGCCGTGTCATCGAGATCTGGGTCTTGGTGTTGCGTTGCGTCTAGTTGCGCGGAGGTTGCGTGTGCGGTGGGCTGGTGGTCGGTGGTGTGGTGGTCGGTGGTGTGGTGGCCAGTGTTCTGTGACCGTTGATCTGTGAGACTTCCCCACCGATCGATGCTTTTGGACCACGCATTTTGTTGTCCTACGTCGTATCCCAAAGCCTTTGCTGCGTCACGTACCGCGGATCTAGATCTGTAGGTAATGACATTGGCTACCTGTGCTGCATGTTCGCGCCCGTAGCGGGCATAGACGTACTGAATGACTTCTTCACGTCTACGCGATTCAATGTCTACGTCGATGTCTGGTGGACCGTCACGTTCTGGAGCTAAGAACCGTTCAAAGAGCAGTCCGTGTTGCACTGCATCTACCGCTGTGATGCCTAGGGCGTAGCACACTGCGGAGTTTGCTGCTGAGCCTCTCCCCTGTGCCAAGATCCCGTTTTGCCGGCAGAACTCCACAATGTCGTACACGATGAGGAAGTATCCGGGGAACCCTAGTTGCTCAATGATGTCTAGTTCGTGCGCTATTTGCGCCCAGGCTCCAGGAATTCGTTCTGCGGTGGGCGGCCCGTAGTACGTGAGGCTTCCTTGGGTGACTAGTTCCCGTAACCAACTAGCTTCGGTGTGGCCTTGTGGCACTGGGTACGGTGGCAGGTTGGGCGCTACTAGAGATAGGTCAAAGGCGCATTCTTGACCGAGTTCGCTGGCAGTGCTCACTGCGTGCGGATGCGCTCTGTGTAGGGGCATCATTTCTGTTGCTGAACGTAGGTGTTTACTGGNNGTGCGGTACGTGGAGCAGCATAGTGTGCGTTAGTGGTAGCCACTAACGGTGCTCCAACTTCTTTAGCTATGTCTGCGAGCGCCCGGTTACGTTCGTGACAGTATGCGGTTCCCTCCCAACTTATTTCGACTGCAACGTTGTGTTTTCCAAACAGTGTTTGTAGTTCTTGTACGGCGGCTTTTGCTGCGTTGTAGCCTTGCGTCATGAGTGCGGTGCGGACTTTTCCTTTGCGGCATCCAGTGAGTATGAGCCACTGGTCGTCTGAGGACACTGCAAGTTGTTCGAGGGTGTAGTTGGCCAGTCCTTTCGTTCCTGCGTCTAGGTGGGCTCGAGCAATTGTGGAGGAAAGGTTGCGGTAGCCTTGGGGACCGCGTGCCAACACAACGAGGTGTTCGCTACGTGGATCGGGCGTCCCTGTGGCTGTATCTAAATGTCCGCGCACGGTGGGTAGGTGTAGTTCTGCGCCGAAGGTAGTTTTAAGTCCGGTGGCTTTGGCTGCTTGCGCAAATCGCACTACGCCGTAGAGTCCGTCATGGTCTGTGAGCGCAAGTGAGGTCAGCCCTAGGCGGCTTGCTTCGGCAACGAGCTCTTCTGGTTCACTTGCACCGTCTAGAAAGCTAAATGCCGAATGAGCGTGTAGCTCACCGTATTGGGGTTGGTTAGTCATAGATTCCCTCGCATTGCCAAGAGCCGTGGCTGTACGCCACAAGGAGTGCCTGATGGTGTTCTGGAACGAACTGGAAGTACAGTGCGCGTTGTGCATTAGAACGCCACCATCCTGTGGTGATAGGCCACGGTCCGGCCCACTGCGTGATGCACATGTGTTGTGCGTTCTCCCCTGGCCACAACACGGTGGCTGGCATCCCAGACATAGCTAATCTGTTGGTGAATCGCACGGGACGCTGTTCTTGGTCTAACACTTCGATGCGTTGAGGTGGATTAACCAAAAGTGTTGGCCCAGGGCTTGGGAGATGCCCAGGCCATGTCTGTGTAGCGCGCATGGTGCCGGGTGCGAACAGGTCAGGCATACCTGTAGTGAGGTCAGGTGATGCTGATGTGCCTGCATACTGCGGGGTTGAGCGAGGGGTCGAAGGAGTAGCTTCGCTGTCCCACGGAACTAAAGCAAAGCGTTCTTGGTAGGTACGGCCACCGGTAAGGTGCACGGCATGGACGTTGTGCGGGCCAATCAAACTAGCTACACGTTCG
>DFNY01000184.1:7803-10512 GCA_002376595.1 Jonesiaceae bacterium UBA3555
CGTCTTGAGCAATAAGTTCAAGTGCGACGAGCTCCACTGCGCTTTCGTGTTCACGAGCGTCTTCGTAGTCCAGTTGGGCACGGAGGTTGTGGGCTGTTTGTTCTTGCGCGCTGGGCTTTCCACGGGCACGTTTTTTGAGAGCTAAAACTTCTTGCTTAACTTTGGTTTGTTGACGCAACGCACTGTTAGTAAGCCATCCTTCTAGCTGCCATCGCACTCGTTGGGTGATTCGTTCTGGGCTCATTGCGCCTAATGCTGTGTCATCNNGGTGATCCGGCCGCATGTGGCCGACTGATGCAATAGCGCATCGTAAAGTTTTTGGGCAACTTTACGCCCCGAAAATGCTGCCTCATCAACTCTGGTAGCTGGAGGATCCAAAGTGCGCGACACAGTTATTTCAGGCCGGCTGCGTTGGCTACGCGTTCCATAGATGTCATATCCGCATGCCAACTCGTGAATGTACTCACCGTGCGCCCCAAACCGAGCGGTCACTTGAGTTTTGGGAAGAGCTGCTAACTGACCAAAGGTCTTAATTCCAAGCCTGTTCCACAGGGCAACTAGTTCACGCACTGCGGAACGCTGGCTGGCATCTGTGAGCGCATAGTGCACTTCGCTCAGCGGTCGGTTTTGAATGAACGCTAGGCTCATCCCCGCTGGAATTGCTTGGAACGTGCGTGCGGAAAGAATCGCCGCTAAAAGCCCTTCCCCGTACCCCACGTAGGCTTCGCACTGTGCTTGAGCTGCCAGANNCCTGGACGAAGAATATCTACATGAGGAACAACCTGTTCCACTAACTGCGCAACATATTCAAATTCCCGAGCTTCTATGAGTTCGTCGCTTTCAAGCACCACTACTTCTGGGCATAGTTCTTGAGCATGGCGTAGAGCCATTCCGGTACGGATTCCCACCGCGCGCGCATAGCCTGAGGCCACACGCACTCGTCTGTTAGCACTTACTATGGCCGGCAAGGATTCATCAACGTTGTGAACTGCTCGTGCGACCACCAAAGGCCAATCCGGGATCCACACCACCGCCGTACGAGTACTCACCCCACACGCTCCAGCCGAACCACGTCCGCCCCACGTTGTGATGCTCGCTCCGAGCGGAGGCCTGCACGAACTACGTGCGGCTCACGAATAACGCCGCGCACGGGGTATGGGCTACGCACATCACGTGCGGTACGTCCATGCGAGACCGCAGTTACCTGGCCATCAACATTGCGCAGTGCGCACCGTAAACCACGTCCAGCAGGATCCGTACGTGCCAACTCATAGGAGCAATCGGTTAAGCGTCCCAACCCGTTCTCAAGCCCCGACCACTGTCCACGCTCTGCATGGATATATGTACGAGCACCTTCCCACTTATGCGGCACCACGAGGTGTGCTCCACGTTCTCGAGCACGCGCAGTAAGCGCTCTTTGTTCAGGGCGAGTAAGAGCTACCGATGGACCAATCACAACAACATCGGTGCTTTCAATCAGAGCAGCGATAACTTCTGGTGATTTTTCTTGAGCGTCAGGCACTACAACCACTTTTGTAGTGTCGATTCCAGCCTCATGAACGGCCGCGTAATTAAGGTTGGGCACGCCGATAATGGAAATCCAGGAACCTTCACGGCTTGCTTGAACCAACATGCTTAAAGCCGCAAAAGTAGAACCTTGCACACAGGTCACTCCGCCGCGAACCAACCCATGAGGCAACACTGGCTCCAGCGCCTCTAAGACGCTGAGTTCAATACGATCATCACGAACAATACGCGTGGCAGGCTTTTCTTGCGGTTCGTACTCCACTGCTTCAACAGTCAGGTTTGCAGGCTCCTGGGCAGCAGAAAACGAGCGCTTCTCCATCATCCCCACAGCGCGTAAACCTTGTTTTGTCTCCGCCTGAGCCAAAATCATCTGCGCCTGAAGCAGCCGCTGAGACACGCTAGTAACTGCATTGTTCACCGCAGGAACATGCGGCATACGCGTATCTATAGCCATCGTTCTCACCACCCCTAACCATTCGAACACTTGTTNNTTTTCGCCGGTACACGGCCCAACTGTTGTGGACAACGCCAGCGCAGTGTCACAGGGGTGAATTATGGTAGGTGACATGTCTAACGCAGCACAGACCTTGGAACTCGGAACAACCATCTGGGTGAGCGCCTACAACAATCCCCACCTACTCGGGGATGTTGTATGGAAAAAACTCGATGAATGGAACACCGAACACCCCGACTTGGTGGCGCAGATAATGGCCTGCGAAATCGACCCCGAACTATCCGATACCGCTGTTATGTCTGAGCACTACAGCATCCCTATGGAAGCCTCCGTCAACTGCGTACTCGTGGCAGGCAAACGCGAAGGAATCGAACGCACCGCAGCAGTAGCCGTTCGAGCAAGCACCCGCGCAGACATCAACGGAACCATCAAACGCATGCTTGACGTGCGCAAAGCATCATTCGTCCCCATGGACCGTGCCGTTGAAGAATCCACCATGGAATACGGTGGCATTACCCCCATTGGGTTACCTGACACGTGGCGTTTTGTAGTGGACGGTTCCATAAACCAAGAATCCTGGATAGTAATTGGCTCCGGTATCCGTGCCTCAAAAATTGCGCTCCAAGGATCCACACTTGTAGCACTCACACACGCGCAAGTTATCGAAGGATTAGGTCAATGATCATAGAAGCTCGCTACGCAACCTTCGCTGACCTACCTGAACTAGC
>DFNY01000184.1:10570-10817 GCA_002376595.1 Jonesiaceae bacterium UBA3555
AGAGGACCCTGAACAGGCAGAAGATAGCGGCGCACAACCACGTGCCGGCGAACCACACGACAATGGCCCGCTGCATGTTGGGGACCCCGGCGTTGGAAACCTGCATGTTGGGGACCTCGTAGGATACGCCCTTGCCATTGCAGGCTTGGCAGGAACACCCGATGATTCATTCGGCGTCACCGCAACCCCAAGCACGTACCTTTCCAAGTTCTACGTAGACCCACGCGCACATGGTTCCCACGCAGCT
>DFNY01000016.1 GCA_002376595.1 Jonesiaceae bacterium UBA3555
CCACTATTGTGCGCACCAAGCTTCACGACGACGCCGTACGCTGGTCCCGCATCTCACTGTGGGTGATGCTCGGGTCTATCGCGCTGGTTGTGGTGGGCGTTCTTGGGTGGGGTGACAGTTCAGTTGGGTTGTGGGTTGTTGCGGTAGGTTTGTTCGCCTACTTAGTGGCTGTTCTGGCGCAGCTTCTTGTTGGTTTCAGGACGGCTAGGCACAAAGTTCCCACCGCTTTTTCTGCCTGGTCTATTGCTGCAGCTTGCATGTGGCTGGTGGTTGCGCTCTGCGGAATCATTGTTTGGGCTGTTGTGGGCGCTGCCCAGGGCGATGTGGACGTCGCCTTCTTAGGTCTTGAGCGGTTTACGCCTGTACTGGCTGCAGGTTTTGGGCTTCAAATATTGATTGGGGCTCTCAGTCATTTGGTGCCGGTGGCCGTGAGTAAGGGACCTGCTTCATCGAGGGCAGCACACACTGCGATTGACCGTTTTGGAGTGTNNTACCACTGCAAACGCCGCGTTGGTTGTGTGCGCAGCACCTGTGCCTTCCGAGCCTCGCATGGTTGCCGCTGCACTTTTTGTGATGTCAGCTCTGAGCTTCTTGGTGTTCATGACCAAGGCCATGAAGGCTGCAAAATCGGTTGGTAATGTTTCCGTGATGCCATTAGCTGGCGCAGTTTCGGCGCAACCCACTGGCGCAGTTTCAGTGCCACCTGCTGGGCAGAGTCCGTATGGGGTAGCCAAGTCAGGTTCGTTCTCTGGGCAGGCCGCTCTGGGACTGGTCATGGTATTGACTGCAGTGATGGTGGCAGTGGCAGCGAATCCTTCTGCTTTGGGTGATGCCGGTCGAGGTTTCTTGAGTTCAGGTCAGGGTAACTATGCGCCAAGCACTCCCAATGAGGTCGCTGATGAAGGTACTGAGCTGACCGTCAAAGTTGATGCAAAGGACATGCGGTTCACCCCAAGTTCTGTGACCGTTCCGCTTGGAACTCGCTTAACTATCGAGCTAACCAACACCGATACATCTAACGTGCACGATCTGGTGTTTGCTCATGGACCTGATTCTGGTCGGCTCTCGCCGGGATCTTCCACCTCGATCGATGTAGGTGTGGTTACTCAGGACCTCACGGGCTGGTGTTCAGTGTTAGGCCACAAATCTATGGGCATGACTTTTTCGGTGTTTGTTTCACAGGACTCAGTTTCAACCGATTCGCCGACTCCTTCGCCCACCCATGATCATGACTCCAGTTCCGCTACTGACGTAAGGGCCGGGTCTGCGGCGCAGGACCTTGATTTCATGGCTGTGCCGTCAGGTGACTTCACAGCATTTGATCCAGTTTTGCCAAAGTTGGCGCCAGCAGTTGATGGCCAACCAGTTATTCACAAGGAAACGTTCCGCATTGAGGAACTGGTTAAGGAAGTGGCGCCTGGCGTCACCCAGAAGCTGTGGACCTTCAATGGACAGTTCCCTGGCCCCACCTTGCATGGCCGTCCCGGCGACATTTTTGAAATCACTTTGATAAACAACGGGTCTATGGGGCACTCCATAGACTTCCACGCATCGCAGATCGCTCCTGACACAGTCATGCGGACCATCGCGCCAGGGGAGTCGCTGGTGTATCGTTTCACCGCTGACAGGGCGGGAATCTGGATGTACCACTGTGGCACCATGCCGATGACTGCGCACATCGCCAACGGGATGGCTGGCGCGGTGATCATTGAACCCGACGACCTGCCAGAAGTTGATGAGTCTTACGTAGTTGTTCAGTCTGAAATGTATCTGGGCGCGCAGGGCGAGCCGGTCGATGCTGACCGCGCACTTGGTGGCGAACACTTGCTTGATTTGGTTGCGTTCAATGGCTATGCCAACCAATACGTTAGCCAACCAATTGAAACCAAAGTGGGTAAACGCCTGCGACTCTGGGTTTTGGATGTAGGTCCGAGCAGAGCGACGTCGTTCCATGTGGTGGGCAGCCAGTTTGATCGGGTCTGGAAAGAAGGCGCGTACCTTATTGGGTCTGCGCACGCAACACACGATCCTGCTCTTGGTGGTGCGCAAGCGTTGGATCTTGCGCCGGCTCAGGGTGGGTTTGTAGAGCTCACATTGCCTGAGGCCGGTAACTACGCCTTCGTCTCACACATCATGGTTGATGCGGAACGCGGTGCCAAGGGAATACTTAGGGCTTCTGACTAGCAATCACGGATGTTTCAACCATGACCGCTTAGAACCATCGCTGGCCACGCTAATCACCACATACAACAAAGAGGTGTTGTGTTCCGCGTAAGTTGCGGAGTACAACACCTCTTTGGAAAGGCTAGATACTTACTAGTCTAGGATCAGTTCGAAGCAACGGGACAGTGGATCGTTTTTCCACTCACCGTATGTGTCAATGGGAACGTAGCCAAGGGAACGGTAGAGGTTCAACGCTTCTGGCTGTTCTGTTCCAGTTTCTAGGACTACACGCAATCCGAGTCGGTCGGCGCGTTGAGAGTACCGGCGAACCTGGGATTCGACTTCATCCATAAGAAGCCTGGAGTACCCGTTTCCGCGATATTCAGGGCGAACGTATACACGCTTGACCTCAACAACGGGACCCTCGAACTCTTCGTACTGACCGGTCTTGTCCATGACGGCAGCGCAGCCAATATCAACTCGGCGTCCGCCGTCCAGGATGGAAAGAACAATCATTGCTACTGCGCGGTCACCGTCTGGATCTGGACCAATGGAGTCTATTGAGTAGCGCTGACAGAGTTCTTCTGCTGCAGCCATACGTAGTTCGTATGCCGATGGAGCCATCCACTGCGTGAGTCGCAGTGTGGCAGCCGCTTCGGTTTGCTTCAGGTCAGTCAAAAGATCAGTCACGCTCAACTCGAACATTTCTTTGTGGCAGTTAGCTTGTTCGCTACTGATAACCTAACGCACAAATTTCGCTAAACCCCGCGCTTGTGACTGACCAAACATGTGACCTGGCACCTCACACTGTATTTTCTGAATAAAGCGGCAATGATCTACGCAAAGTCGCAGGTCAGAGCATTGTGGCCTAGGCCAAAGTCAGGAAAATAGTCTAAGTTTCAACTATTTTACGTCCAAACTATGACATGGCTATGAGGTAATAACTGGATGGAATCCCACTTGTATGGGAGCTGGAAACTCTGCCTTGTGACGCGGAAACGCCTGGATGTTCTGGTATGAACGCGTATGTGTGGAGTGTCCTGTTCGGCACGGAAGCTAACGGTGTTCACCAGGTCGATGCTTCGCGCTGGGATTGACAGGCCAGCGAGACCATACGGTCGCTGGGTGTTCTGGTGTGGACGCATACGTGCGTGTACGAGGTTTCGGGAGTGTTGGAGAACATTCGTAGTGGACGCGTAAACAAGCGGCACGAACGGGAGGGGTTGAGCCTCGCAGCAATCCCGTTACGGGCCCGGTAGCTTTCACGGCCTGCATGCTTTCCTGGCCCGATATTCCCCGTTGGCCCTAGGAACATAC
>DFNY01000013.1:0-462 GCA_002376595.1 Jonesiaceae bacterium UBA3555
CATTCGAAACCTGCTCGACACCATGGACCGTTTCGCCCTAGACGCCCAGCCGGATCGCGACAAACGAATCGCCTCACTCGCCTTACAAATAAAGCAGCTCGAGGCAGAAAAAACGCGCCTCGAACAAGGCGGATCCATTGAGCCCGCGTCAGTTGGGCGAATGGAAGAACAATTCGACAACGTCAAATACATGGTGCGCGAACTACCCGCGGACTTCACACGAGTTGCTGAGTCCATCAAAGACCTACAGCGGTCAATCTTGGCCCAACTACGACAAGACGAACGCCCAACAGGTGAAGTCATCGCAGACTATCTAGAAGCCAGTGAGAACCTGCTATCCCAGACACAAGAGGGACGAGCCTTCACCGGAGCCCTCGAACTACTCAAGAGCGAAGAACTTTTGGGACAACTGGAAAGCTCTATCGAAGCAATTCTCACGCACCCGTTCGCTCGCGCATTAGG
>DFNY01000013.1:511-989 GCA_002376595.1 Jonesiaceae bacterium UBA3555
CCGTTACGAGACAAAGAACTCGACGAGTCCCTGCGCTCCGCGATCATCGCGCTGGGCAACTGGTTCCCAACCAGTACCCGCGGCGAACAAGTGGAGGGTCTATCTCGTTTTGAACGCGCCAACTTCGGCCGTCTACGAACCGGGCTCCATGACCTCTCTGCCGACGCACCACCGGAAGCAATCGCGCAGAACGCCGACGTAGAAATCTCTGGCCTCGAACTCGAAGACATCATCGCCATGGGCGGACCACGCCACAGCGAACTCCTCGCACACGTGGAGGAACTACTTGATGAATCCACCGGAGAACTCACCATTGGGCAAGCATTCTCCACCGCAGCCGACAATCTGAAGAGACCAGTAGAAATCTTTGGGTATCAAGAAATCGCAGTGCACAAGCCCTCGAGGCATGAGGCAGATACGGAAGAAATAGGGCTCGGCGACCTCGCACCTGACACCGAGTCCCACGCACCACTGGAGC
>DFNY01000013.1:1029-8379 GCA_002376595.1 Jonesiaceae bacterium UBA3555
AACCTTGACCACCGAAAAGGCCTGAGATCATGAGTGAACAGTTTGATACCGAAACGCCACGCGAAGTGACCCAAGCCAACAGTGAATCAGCCGAAGGCCTGGCACTAGAGGAGTCGGTTGAGTTGGGTTTCTCGGTTCAGCTGGGTTCATCGGTTGAACCTGGTGAGGCTGTTGAACGCGGCAGCGAACCTGAGGGCGCGTTCGTCGAGAGCTCGCCACTGGAAGAAGCCCAAGGGTTCTTGTTCCCTGGTGACAAAGGCACCCTTGACTACAACGCGCGCAGGGTCTTCGCGTTGCTCTTGNNCGCTTTATTGAAGCCACAGAAGACAAATGGGCGTGGGATAACATCCTCAAATACCAAAACGACCTTGAGTCCCGCTTCCACGACATGTTCTTGGACCTAGTGGTAGACCGCGACTACGCAGTCGCCTACAAAACGCAAATTAGGCAGGAAGAACTCAACATCCCAATTCTTCTGCGCGATGACTCCTACAAGCGGGCAGAAACTGTAATTCTGGTCTATTTGCGCAGTGCCTTCCGACAACAACTCGCCCTTGGTTCACGTGCGGCATTCGTGGACCATGAAGAGCTCACAAACCATGCGATGAGTTTCTTCGCATCAGACGAAACCAACATCGCGTTGCGACTCAAAGAAGTTAAGCAAGGAATTGAGCAACTCGCTCGCGAGGGAATACTCAAAGAAGAGTCACAAGAACGGTATCGGATCTCGCCGATCATTGAAGTCCTCATGCCTATTGACCGCATCAATGAACTGACCCAATGGCTGGAATCACGTTCTGGAATCTCAGGACCGACTGAGTCGGAGTTTGAAGACGAGTCTGAACTTGCTGGTGCGCCCGAGTCTGAATCTGAGTATGAGTCTGAATCTGAAGAGACAGACGAGGAAGTTGATGAGGCCCTCAGCGCCGTCGCTTCATTAGACGGGGACGCAGATGAAGAGCACTCTAAAGACGCAATCACGGTTTCCGATGAATTGCTAAACGCCGACGGTGCGATTGAAGAAGGAAATTAAGCCATGTCATTCGAGAACACTCTCTTTGGTCTGATTCCAGAAAGCTCCACCGGGCAACAGTGGGTTGCACGTTCTATGCAACTCATCAACTGGGGTGGTTACAACGGATACCACCAAGTTCCTTTCCACCCAGACGGAACACTCATCTCTGGCGGGTCAGGAACTGGGAAGTCAACTCTGCTTGATGCGTACATCGCTCTGATGATGCCGCACACCACGCCATTTAACGGCGCCTCTAACGGAGCGACTACCGGGCGTGCTCGCTCAAAAGATCAACGCAACATCCTTTCGTATGTGCGCGGAAAAGTTGACGACCAACGAGACGCGCTGACCGACACCATCAAGGATTCGGTATTGCGCGGAGATACCTCGGACACTTGGTCAGCGATAGCAATGACCTGGATGGACCAAGCCAAGCAGTTGTTTACGGCCGTTAGGATCTTCTACGTTCCCAAGGGCGCGCAACGCAACGAAGAATGCACGTTCCGCAGGGCGGTAGTAAACGGTGCACTCGATTTGCGCGTTCTTGAGCAGTACGCAGTAGGCCGCTTTGCTCCTGGAATTCTGACTGGAACACTTGGCCTCAACGTGCAAGAAACAGACGGTGCATTCATTGCAAAAATCCAGTCCGTTTTGGGTATTGGCGCACACGGCGACGGAGACAAGGCACTCCAATTGTTGGCTCGGATCCAAGCCGGCCAACAGATCTCCACGGTTGACGCACTCTACAAGCAGATGGTTCTTGAAGAACCAGAAACATTTGCCACAGCAGACAAAGCAATAGACCACTTTGACGAGCTCACCGCCGTACGCACTGAAATGATCAGAGCCGAAGAGCAAGTGACGCTTTTGCGCCCAATTGTAGGCCTGAAAGTGCAACGCGAAGACGCCCTACAGCGCGTTCGTCTTATCGACGAGTTGGGAGCGTTGAGCGGAACTGGAAGTACCGGAGACGGGCACGTTTCTGCTTTTGGTTTGTGGCGGGACCGCTTTGCACTCGATCTGCTCACCGAACAAGAAGACGACAACCGCAAAGCGTATGCAAGCGCAAAAGCAGCGAAAATTTCGGCGGCCGCGGCAGTATCTTCAGATGATGCTCAACTAGAAATTGTCCGCGACAACCAGCGCAAAAGCGGCGGGGACCAAATTGAAGCGCTGAACCGCGAACTTCGAGCAGCACAAAACGCACACACTGCCGCGCAATCAGAGCGTGCGAAACTCGATCGAATCCTCGTTACGCTTGACGTGGAGATTGCTAAGAAATCCGAGTTCGATGCCCTGCTACGCAGTGGACGAGAAGAAATAGCCGCAGCCGAAGGCGCTGGCGAACAACGACGCGAAGCTGAATATGAGGCGATGCATGTTCGCCGCACACTCCAAGACGAAGCCGCTTCTATTAAGCACGAAATCGGATTGCTCCGAACCCAGAAGGGAAATATTCCTCCAGAGCTCCATGAAGCTCGTCAAGTATTCGCAAAAGCAATGGGAGTCGACACCGAAGAACTCCCATTCGTTGGAGAGCTCATCGAAGTCCGACCCGAATTTGAGTCGTGGCGCGACGCNNGGCTTCACGAGTTCCGCGCTGCAATCAACTCGATCCGCACCATACGGCGCGTCCAGTTTGAAGGCGTAGATGTGGGCCTGCGAATTGAAGCACCAACAGATCGATATGTGCTGCCCGGACGCCTCGACTACAAGCACACCAAACACACCGGCTGGTTGGTAGAGCGCCTCGACGAGCAGTTTGGCTTTGTGTGTGTCACGGACGCATCAGAACTGGGCGCCCACAAGAAGGCCTTGACCATTACCGGACAGACTTCCCAAGGGTCACGAGGCGCACATGGAGGCCAAGGACAGCGCTCCGTCATTGGTTTCTCAAACGACGCACGGATTCGCGAGCTCGCTACAGCACTCGAAGACAAGCGCGCCAAAATTGCTGAGGCCGAAGCGATGGTCAACTCTGTTACCTCTGCTTCTGACGCGCAGCAATCAAGAGTCGAGGCATTCCGGCGCCTGGCAGACTTCGAATGGCAATCCATCGACGTAGTCGCCGCCGAAAATGCGGTCGCAGCTAAGAACGCTCAACTCAAAGCTTTGACGGACGGCAACGACGTTCTCGCCGCACTGAAGAAAGAAGAGAAGGAACTTCTGGCGCGCCTTGAAAAGCAGCGCAAAGAACTCGCCAAGGCTGAAGCCTCAATGGAGGTACTCAACGCCGAATATGAGGTTCTAGTAGAAAAAGAAGACGCAGCCAAGGACGCGATCGAAGCCGCCGAGAATGAAAACCTTGAGATTTCAGACTCCCAAGCTTCGTACTTGAATGACCTACTCAACTCAGTTCCAGATACGCGCTGGAATGCCTCATTAGCTGCCTTCGAACACGCATTGTCGGTAGTTCGACTAGAGATTAAGCATGACCATGACACCGCGGCAACGGCGGCGGCCACTGCCGGAACCGACCTTGGCCGTATCTTTGACCGGTTCAAAGAAAACTGGCCGAACCCGAACCTAGGGTCGGATCCAGACAAGTCCTATGAGGATTACTCCCGGATTCTCGAGGACCTAGAACGGCAAAAGCTCTACGCAATCAAGGAAAAGTGGAACCGTAACGTTACCCGGCTGTCGGGCCAAGAATTTACGCGCTTGAACGCTCAGATGACTCAAGCCATCGATCGCATCCGCGAACGGATGGCTCCAGTAAACGAAATCTTGTGGGAACTACCGTTCCAAGATGCAGAGCACCGACTGCGTATCTCTGCAAAAGCTACTGAATCATTGGACATCAAAAACTTCCGCAAGACATTGCGTGAACTTGCCACCGAAATGCCTGAGGAACAAACGCTGAAACAGCGGGAGGCCAGGTACAAGAAGATAGCAGAACTACTTGCCCGAATCCGTCCAGAGTCTCCAGAACGCCGCAGGCTTATCGACGTTCGCGAACATGTGCGAATTGAAGCGCTGAAGGTGGACCTCTCCGGAACCGAAATTTCTGTATTCGATCACATTGCAGGAAAGTCTGGTGGAGAGAGCCAGGAACTGGTCGCCTTCATTGTGGGTTCTGCTCTGAGGTATCAGCTTGGAGATTCCGATGCGGAACGTCCACGGTACGCCCCTGTCTTCCTTGACGAAGCCTTCATTAAGGCAGACTCTCGGTTTGCTGGACGCGCGGTAACGGCGTGGCAGGGCCTCGGGTTCCAATTGATTATTGGAGCGCCGCTGGACAAGGTCTCTGCACTTGAGCCGCACATGTCACTGCTCATTCAAACAGTTAAGAATGAGCACGGACATACGTATCTGCAGTGGACCATTCCAACAGATTCATCGTTGCTAGGAGACACTGCGCCAGCCAACGCAGCACACTAACATTTTGCAACCTATTGCAAGCGCGAGAACGCATGGAAGTAGGCTAGAGACGTGCTACCCAAACCTCGCAGTGAAAGAACACTTGTTGTAACAGACTCAACTGCCTCGTTGCCTCAACAGCATGCTGGGCAGCCGGGACTCGAAGTTGTGAACCTACATATCATTCATAGCGGCACTTCATACGAGGAAAATGTTGAAGTGTCCTACGAGCAATGTGCCCAATGGGTAGCTTCGCACGAGCCGCTATCGACTTCACAACCCACTAAACAAGCGTTTGTCGAATGCTTCAACAGCGCGCTCTCAGACGGCTACGATCGCGTAGTCTGTTGCGTGATTTCAAGTGAGCTCTCAGGCACTTATGACACTGCGGNNTGATTGATTCTCAAACCTCGGGGATGGCACTTGGAATCGCGGTGCTCAATGGAGTTCGAGCAGCATCGAATCATGAACCGTCGAGCGCAGTGGTCAAAGCAGTCCAGGAGAGCTGCCAACGGTCAGGCGCATTCTTCATGGTGGATTCCCTAGACCACCTCAGAAGAGGTGGGAGACTCAGCGCACCAGCGGCGGCGGTTGGAACAGTGCTAGGAATGAAGCCAATCCTTGAGTTGACTAGCCAAGGGTCCATCGGCGTAGCCGCAAAAGTGAGATCGCGCGCATCGGCCCTGAACTTCCTATTCGACCTCGCGATACGAAAGGCACAGGAAGTCCCATCGCTGGAATTCGGTGTCCACTACTTCGGAGATGAGGGTAGGGCACACCAGTTTGCAAGCCGCATTGAACAAGCCTTGGGCATCAAAGTGCAGGTCTCACCGCTTTCTACGGTCTTAGGAGCACACGTTGGGCCTGGAGCGATTGCCCTCACTTTTTCCTAGAGGGTGGCTTGAGCTTGGTTTCGGATAGTTGCTTTTGCTATCGAAGACACCTGTCTTATATGTGATCGCTGCCCAATGAAAGTCATTGGGTTCTGTATCCACAGGGCTGCGGGGCTGCGCTTGTGTTCTAAGATCTGGGGTTCTCAGAAGCAGCGGTACCGGTAGTGTCTGCTGCTTCGTAGCCTTGAGCGGTGAAGCAGAATCAAGAGGCAATTCTCCGTCGTGTTGCATGGCTGACCGAGTCACAGGAATGCTCCGTTAACGAGGACCGCACCGTTGAGCAGGACCGCTCCGTTGACGAGGATCGATCCGTTGAGCAGGAACGAGATGTTCTTGGTGGCCAACAGATGCCGTTGGATCAGCGCTCGGACGGCAATCATGACTCGCGACCGTCGGTTTCCCGCACACAAGAATCTGTGGTTAAGGCTTACACAGCTCTCCACGGGCATCCGATGGAGCATGACGGCAGACTGGAGGGACCGCGAGAGACGAGACGGTGGGCCTTAGGTATGAAGGCTGGGCTCGCAATACTGGTCGCATTGGCCGTGGTTCTATTCGTGCGGCAGTGTTCTGCAGTTGGGAAAGAATCCCGAACTGAACTAAGCGTCGCTGGCAGCGGAGTTTAGGCCGCCGTATCCAACACCACTTCAGAGAGCAGCCACGAAGCAGCCGGCTTAGCCCCGGAAGGCTCAACAAATAGAGATGAAGGCTCTGATCAAAATAGCCCGAAGTTGGGTAACACTCAGGCGGGAAGTTCCCCAAACGAAACCAGCAGTGACGCGGTTGAGGCAAACTCAACCAATCTCGTGGTGCACGTTGCTGGGNNGGTGAAACTGCCGGGAGTGTACGAGTTGTCCCAGGGAGATCGGGTGATTGATGCTGTCAAGAGCGCAGGTGGGTTCTTGTCTTCAGCCGACACTAACCACTTGAATCTAGCCCAGAGAGTCGAAGATGGCGCGCAGATCTATGTTCCTAAACCTGGCGAACAAGAACGCCCTGATCAACAGCTAAAGGGGGCATTAACAGGAGGTTCAGGTGAATCTGGCAGTTCTGATGCATCTGGCCACTTGATCAACATCAACACAGCCTCCCGGGATGAACTTGAGTCGTTGCCCGGTGTGGGTCCAACTTTGGCACAGAGAATTATCGATTGGCGGACTCAACACGGCGACTTCACCTCGGTGGAGGAACTGGCTTCGGTGAAGGGTGTTGGTCCTGCGATCATGGGAGAAATCACCAGCCTTGTAACACTATGAACGGGTCGAACATTAAGGACTACCGACTCGTTCCGATCGCACTCGCAACGTGGCTCATTGCCGGATGCAGTATTGGATTCCCGCAAGCGGCAACAGAGTGGATTGTTGGGGGAGCGGCGATAACGTGCACTGGGTTGGTATGCGCGTGTCTTCTACGTTCGCGTCCCACCTATGCTCTGCAGATAGCGATTGTCGGGATTGTGGTTGTAGTGTTTGCCGCCCACCCACAACGGTTCGATCGGTCTCAGGTGCTCGAAGCAGCCGAGGATGGGTTCGTTGTGACAGTGCAAGGAAAGATCGTCACGGAACCTACGCCTAGTTCGTCCACATTCGGTGGAAGCACGCTCAGGTTTGCTCTTGACACGTCCTCAGTTCAACTCCGCGGAAAAAACCTGAAGAACGTTTCACGTCTGCAAGTGCTGTTGCCCCAAGAGGGAGNNAACTACCGGTCACATACGGAGCACACGTGAGATTCGCCGGAAAACTTCACGTTAGCAGTCACGCTGCACGTGATGGCATCACAATCACTCCAACCACTGCATTAGTGCTTGACGCACCACCAAACACGTTGCACAGTGCGACGAACGAGATTCGCCGTGACCTCAGATCGTTGACTGCACCTATGTCCGAGCAAGCCAGGGCGTTGGTGCCGGGCGCCGCAATCGGTGACACGTCAGCGATGTCTCAACAGCTTAAAGAAGAAATGAAGGTATCCGGTCTTACCCACATAACGGCAGTCTCCGGTTCACACTTTGCAGTACTCTTTGTTGCTCTTGGAGCGTTGACCGCTGGATTGCCAAGGCTGGTTCGTGCCACGGTCTTGGCT
>DFNY01000019.1 GCA_002376595.1 Jonesiaceae bacterium UBA3555
ACCGGGGTTTCATTGTAAAAGGGCCGCGTTGCTGAGCGTGTGGCTGGGACTTGAGGCGTCGTCGGGAAACTAGAAGTTCGGGCGCATCTGCGAAACCATTGGGCATTCGAATGGGTCGCGGCCAGACAAGCCAACCTTGTTTAGGTACGTGATGACCTGAGAGTAGGACTGGCGCATGGAAGCAACGGTGTACGGCACGTTGAACTCCGCGCAGTAGCGGCGCACAATCTTGGAAGCCTGGGCCAGGTGCGGGCGCGGCATGTTCGGGAACAGGTGGTGTTCTACTTGGTAGTTCAGTCCGCCGTAGAACATGTTCAATGACCAGTTTCCAAAGCGAGTGCGAGCGCCAACGTTGCGTGAGGTCAGAACCTGACGGCTGAAGAAGTCCACTGTGGTGAGGCGGTCGATCAGCGGCATGCCCTTGCGGTTTGGCGCGAACGATCCACCCATGTAGACGCCGAAGACTGCGAGCTGAACACCCAAGAAGGCGAAGGCCATGCCAAGAGGTAGGAACCAGAAGATCACCGCGACGTAAATAATCAGTCGAGCTGCGATCGTTGCGATCTCGGTCTTACGGTTTTTGACCTTCTCTGCAACAAACAGGTACTTGATTGAGAGGAAGTGCAGGTTCAGGCCTTCGAGGGTGAGGAGCGGGAAGAACAGGTAGCCCTGGCGGCGGGTGAGCCAGCCCGAGAATCCCTTTTGAACCACTGCGTCTTCCACCAGGAACGAAATGGTGTCGCGTTCGACATCGGGGTCTTTGCCAATGGTGTTTGGGTTTGCGTGGTGCTTGGTGTGCTTGTTCATCCACCACTGGTAGCTGATGCCCACAAAAGCGTTGGCGAGAATGCGCCCAGCGCGGTCGTTCGCTGGCCCGGATGCGAACACTTGGCGGTGTGCTGCCTCGTGGGTAATGAATGAGACTTGGGTCAAGAGGAAGCCCAGAACGCCAGCTACGATGAGTTGATACCAGCTGGCGCCAAGAATGAAGAACGCTGCGATACAGGCCGCGAGGCCAACCATGAGCAGCGCAAAAAGAGTGATGTAGAAACCGCGGCGCCGTTCAAGGAGGCCAGCCTTCTTTATCTCCGCGATTACCTGGGTGTAGTTCGCGGCGCCTGCTGTACCGCGTTGTCGGCGCGCTTCTGGTGCGGGCTGGGGCAAGGTTGCGGCAGTCGTCATGAGTAACTCCATTGGACTCTAAGCGCCGAGTTGCGCTGTTTTGCCGGAGAATGCTCTTAGAACACGACCTGCGACATCTTTACCCTACGGTACCGTAGGTTAGTGTCACAATGGCCGTCCACATTGGGGAATGGGGTTGCGCGTGTCTTCCGCTACTGCCGTTTCCGGCAAAGGCGTGCAGGTCTGTTTCGCGTAGAAAAGTACATGGCTATCAATACAAGTCCGATTCCCGCTACTTGAGTCAGTGCGAGTGATTCATGAGCAATGAGTGTTCCACCAAGTACGCCCGCCACTGGGTTCAGTAGGCCGATAACTCCTACTGTGGACGCTGGGATTCTGGCGAGTGCGCCAAACCAGCATAGATACGCAATTCCGGTGGCAATGATTGAGGTGTAGAAATAGCCGGTCAAGGTCTGTGCGGTGAGCGGAGGGAAAGGCTCGGCTATGGCAGCAATGGCTGTGAGAGCTAGTCCCGCCCAGATGAGTTGCCAAGATGTTGTGGCAAGCAGTGGTTGGCCCGCGGTCCAACGCGTGTTGAGCAGCGAGCCGAATGCTGTGAGACTCACTGCGCACAGGGAGGAGATGATCCCCCAGGCATTGATTGTGCCNNCCGGTGGCGCCGCCAATTATGAGTAGCGCTCCAACGATTCCAAGAGCGGCAAGCAGTGTCTTATATGCTGTGGGTTTTTCGCCGCTCATGGGCCACGCAAAAAAGAGGAATGCTACGGGGCTCAGTGACATTACTGAAGCTGCCACGTTGGAGGGGAGTAGTTGTGCGGAAACGTAGATCAGCACAAAGAAGGCTGCCATGTTGATCAGGCCTAGGACTGCTGATTTCCACCACATGTCCTTGCGTGGGAGTTTACGTGCCAAGGCCAGAAGTAGCAGGCCGGCTGGGAGTGCGCGCAGGGCGGCGCCCCAGAGGAAGTTATCGGCTGGGAGGAACTGCTTGATTACTAGGTAGTTGAGGCCCCAAGTGATGGGAGCGACCGTGGCTAGTAGCGTCCACTTTAATTTATCTTCCACGGAAGATACTTTACGGCAATTCCGGTAGGATGGCGCTGTGAGCCAAGATCTTGTGAGTCACATTCTGACTCAATGGAAAGCCGAACGCCCGGACCTCGATTCCTCGCCCATCGCCGTTGTGGCGCGGATCCACAGGCTCGGAAACTACCTTCGCCGCGAAATCCTCGCGGTGTACGCGCAGTATGGCCTGGGCGAAGGCGAATTCGACGTGCTCGCCACACTTCGCCGAAACGGAGAGCCCTACGCAATGCTTCCTACCCAGCTCTCCCAGCAAACTATGGTGACTTCTGGCGGGATGACAAAGCAGGTTGACCGGTTAGAAAAGGCTGGACTCGTGGTGCGTGAAGCCTCGCCGCATGACCGACGCAAGAAAAGCGTGCGTCTCACAGCTAAAGGTCTGGAACTCATCGACCAAGCCTTTGAACATCACATGAGCAACGAAAAGCGCCTGCTCGCAGCCCTGCCTTCAGAAGACAGAGATGACCTCACCCGCATCCTGTCGCAGTGGATGAGTGCATTGGAACAAGACGTATCGGACTTTAGCGCCGGCTAAAAACTCCAGAATTGTCCATGCAGTAAACGCCTCGCGGTGTGCGGCAAGTTACTAGATAGAATGCACACGTGAAGATCCTCGTACTTGGTTCCGGTACCCGCGAGCACGCAATTGCCCACTCACTCAATTCAGAACTAACCCCCGAGGGCTCACCAGCCCACGAACTCCACGCAGCGCCAGGCAACCCTGGTATCGCTGACGTAGCCCAGCTCCACGCAATCGACGCGAACAGCCCTCAAGCGGTTGTTGCTCTTGCACAGGAACTTGGCGCTGAACTCATCATGATTGGCCCAGAGGCGCCACTCGTTGCCGGAGTCGCTGACGCTACCCGCGCAGCTGGCTTCCCAACGTTTGGCCCATCCGCCGAAGGGGCCCGCCTCGAAGGTTCCAAGGCATTTGCCAAGGAAGTTATGGAAGCGGCCAACGTCCCCACCGCCAAGCCTTATGTGTGCACCAACCTTGACCAGGTCAACGAAGCCTTCGATGACTTCGGCGCGCCGTACGTTGTGAAGGACGACGGCCTGGCTGCCGGCAAGGGTGTTGTAGTCACTAACGATCGCGCCGAGGCGCTTGCACATGCCGCAGATNNGACAACCGCGGTGAAGGCGGCCGCGTAGTTATCGAAGAGTACTTGGACGGTCCAGAGGTCTCACTCTTTGTAGTGTCTGACGGAAAGAGCGTTCGTCCGCTCGCTCCGGCGCAGGACTTCAAGCGCGTGCGCAACAACGACGAAGGCCCAAACACTGGCGGAATGGGTGCTTACTCGCCGCTCCCTTGGGCTCCTGAAGGGCTGGTCCAGGAAGTTATCGACACCGTTGCTCAACCAACTATCGATGAGATGGCGCGCCGTGGCACTCCATTCGCAGGAATCCTCTACGTAGGTCTTGCGCTAACGTCCCGGGGTACCCGCGTGGTTGAGTTCAATGCTCGCTTTGGAGATCCTGAAACGCAGGTTGTTCTGGCTCGCCTCAAAACCCCGCTGTCGGCGCTTTTGCTTGCGGCAGCGAATGAAGAGTTGGCTAGTTTCCCGGAACTCGAATGGCACCCGCAAACCGCGGTGACCGTGGTGGTGGCGTCCGAGCAATACCCTGACACCCCGGTAGTTGGAGATGTCATTGGCGGGATTGCAGCTGCGAACGCCCTTGAGGGCGTTCACGTCCTGCATGCAGGAACCAAGATTGCCGACGAGCAACTGGTTTCCAGCGGCGGCCGCGTCTTGTCAGTCGTTGCGTTGGGTGATGACTTGGATGCCACCCGTGAACTCGTCTACCGCGGTGTGGAAGCCATTGAACTGCGCGGCTCGCACTACCGCACGGATATTGCCTTGAAAGCGGCTCGTGGTGAAATCAAGCCTGCGAACGCGTAACTGAACGTAAGCCTTCCGCGGATCGCAACCCGATTCGTCGTAAAGAAAATCAAGGAGAACCGTCATGTCCGGATTGGACGTAACCACCGTTGACCTGCCCGGCTGGAAGCACACGTATTCGGGCAAGGTGCGTGACCTGTACGTGCCGGACACCGAAGCTTTGGGTGGCGCGCACCCGCTCGGCGACGTGGTTTTGGTTGTTGCCTCGGACCGTGTAAGCGCCTTTGATCACGTCCTTTCTCCTGGGATTCCAGGGAAAGGTAAGGTTCTGACCCAGTTGAGCTTGTGGTGGTTTGACCAGTTCAGCGACATCGTTGGCAACCATGTGGTGTCCACTGAGGTGTCCCAGTCGCAGGGTGACGGCTTGATTCCAGCGTCCGTGGATGGTCGGGCCATGATCTGCAAGCGCTTGGATATGTTCCCAATCGAGTGCGTGGTTCGCGGTTACCTCACCGGCTCTGGTTTGGTGGAGTACAACGCAGACCAAACCGTGTGCGGCGTATACCTTCCTGAGGGCTTGGTTGACGGTTCCAAACTTGAAGGGCCAATCTTTACGCCAGCTGCCAAGGCCGAGGTGGGCGAGCACGATGAGNNCGCGGAGATCCTGCGGGATCTGACCATCAACGTGTATGCGCGCGCTGAGGAGATTGCTCGTTCGCGCGGTGTCATCTTGGCTGATACTAAGTTTGAGTTTGGTTCTGATCCCGTCACCGGACAGATTCTGTTGGGCGATGAAGTGTTGACACCGGATTCGTCGCGGTTCTGGGATTTGACCTTGTGGAAGCCGGGCGGCGCTCAGGCGTCGTTTGATAAGCAATACATTCGTGACTGGCTTGCATCGCCTCAGTCTGGCTGGGACAAGAACTCCGGCCAGGAACCTCCTGCTCTTCCAAAGGAAGTTATTAAGGCTACCCAGGAACGGTACATTGAGGCCTTTACTCGTTTGACGGGCCAAATGATCGAACTATAGAACGCATTTAGGAGCGGGACACCAGATGGTGTCCCGTTTCTTTTGTGCTGATCGGGCGCCGATCAGAGCCATTTACGCAAGACGGGTGTTTCCAAATTGAGTTAGGTATGCCTAAGATAATCTGGTGGCAACAAGAACCAGCACGCAGCACTCTCAAACGCCGACCTTTTCATCGCGCGATGTAATGGCCCCGTATCACCTGTTCCATGCAACGGTTGTTCGTATCGAGGACATTAGCCCGAGCTTCCGGCGGGTTGCTTTTACCGGTGAAGATATCTCGGATTGGGCGCACGGCGGACGCGACCAGCGAGTCAAAGTTCTGACGCGCTCAGCTGCGGGTACGTTGCCACTTGATCTTCTGGGCGAGGCCGATTGGTATGGCACATGGCGTGCACTTCCGGATGAAGAAAAGCCGCCCATGCGCACCTATACCGGCCGCGAGTTCAACTTTGCGCATGAAACTGCGCATGGCGCAGACGAAATCGTGATCGATTTCGTGCGCCACGGCGACCACGGCCCAGCATCGCGCTGGGTAGGGCAAACATTCATTGGCGACGAAGTGGTTCTGGTTGGCCCTTCGGCTCGCGGAGCTGGGCGTGAAGGTGGGATCGAGTTTGCTCCGCCTGCATCTGCACGCAGAATCATTCTTGCCGGCGACGAAACTGCGGCCCCAGCCATCTGCTCAATTATTGAAGACATCGCACGTTCTGGTGCGCTCGAAGGCTTGCAGCCTGTTGATATTCGCGCGTTCATCGAAGTGCCACACGACCAAGACTTCCTGCCCTGTGCGTTTGCTGACCACCCACGTGTGAAACTTTCCTGGCTTGGTCGCGGTGATGGCGAGCACGGTTCTGCTCTTTCGCCTGCTGTGAAGAACACTGTGACGTCTCGAGTGCTGCATGAATGTTCAATCATGTGTGAGTCGTCGTGTATCGCGCACTCAGACTCTGTGCAGATTGACGTTGCAATCGATCCTTTTGATTTCACCGAGGTAGACGTCGATTCCGAAATCTTGTGGGATGTGCAGCCACCATCAGATTCTGTGGACGGCCCAAGTTGCTATGCCTGGATTGCCGGCGAAGCGTCAGTAGTCAAGGGGCTACGTAGGCACTTGGTGAGTGAGCTTGGAATGGACCGCCGATCCGTGGCGTTCATGGGTTACTGGCGTGAAGGCCGAAGCGAAATCGGCTGATCACGTTTCAATTCCGAAGAACCTTCGGTTTGCTCGAACTTTTGGGAACAATCCGAGCCCTTTAGTCGTGAAACAAATACCGGGGGCGAGATGCGCGCACATCTCGCCCCCGGCATCTTGCGTTTGTGGGTGTGTTTTTGGCGTTTTGTCTTTGGCGTGAAAAACTCTTCCTTTTTAAGGCTGCGGTTGTAGGTTGAGTTTGTCCATGAGTAGAGCTCCCTGGGAAACTGCATAGTCAATCGGGTCAGGATTGCCCATCGCTGAGGCGAACAGAAGCGCAGATGTAATTGACATCGTAATGAGGTCCGCGGTTGCTTCATCCAACTGGTGTCCGGTGGCGCGTTGGAACGCAATAATTGCTGCTTCACGAAGAATCGGCCCGTGCTCACTCATAATGACCTGAAGCTTTGGATCCTTGTGTGCTTCGAGCATGGGGATGAGTCGTTTGGACACTACGTCATTGGTAAGTGCCGGTGCGAACAAGACATCCAGCAGTACGTGGGCTACCTCCTTGGAGGTCTTTTGGGGTGAAACTTTGGCGGCTAGTTCACCGGCCATCGCAGATCTGTAATCTTCTGCCCGAGCCACTGCTGCTTCGTACAATTCAGATTTTGACGGGAAATAATAGTTCCCCGAGCCTGGCGCAAGGCCGGCTGCTTCTGCCACGTTGCGGTGTGTAACCGCAGATGGCCCGTTATCTATGAGCAGTTGAGCTGCTGCATTGGCCATGAGTTCT
This sequence comes from Jonesiaceae bacterium UBA3555, assembly GCA_002376595.1. Lineage (GTDB taxonomy): Bacteria > Actinomycetota > Actinomycetes > Actinomycetales > Cellulomonadaceae > Timonella. The sequence goes on from DFNY01000019.1 coordinate 7,026, forward strand.
TTCTTCTCACGGCTGCGTTGCTGTTTCACACACTTCCTCCCGTTACCTTTTACAACGCTAGCGGGTGCGAACTGGTTTCCGGTGCAAGAATGAAAAACAACGCTCTATCTGACGTTCACGGAATAATCTATACCGGTGTATGGTTTTATCAATTGGACGCAACAAGACCCCGCATCGTTAGTGGCGTCCGAATAACTCATTGAGTTTGACTCATCGGTTTTACAAGACAGAGGGATTGAAATGACTGTAGTGGCGGAGGGGCTCAAGATCGACTGGTCGATCATGCCTACTTACAACACGATCATGGCCGTGGCAGCAGGCGCGGCTCTACTCATGTTGGTCATGTTTGGCAAGGAACTGATTGCCAACGCAAAAGATTCAACACAAGCAATCAACACCGAAGGCTACTCACTAGCAGCCGGTGTATTCGGGATCATCCTGTTCCCAATGGGACTGCACATGTCGCTCACCTGGCCTTTGGCTGCTGGTGGCTTCCCATTCGACAACGTCATTTTCGGTGAGACCTCCATTGGTCTCGGCGCACTGCTCCTATTCTCTTCGTTCTATCTGTGGCGCAAGGGCGAGCAATTCGCTTCTTCTAACCCACTCAAGAAGTTCGGACGCTTGGCACAGCCAGTTTCTTGGTTCGTATTTGTCCTCGGACTAGCGCTCTTCGGAATCGCACTTGCAGGCGTAACCTACAAGCTCTTCGCTGCCCCAGCGGAAGAACCAATCTCAGGATGGTTTGCCGACTACCCAATGGTTGAAGCAACCTTCATGTCGCTACTCTTCGCAATCATCGGCGTGGGCGCGGTTCTCTTCCCATTCGTACTTCGCAAGTTCCGCGAAGGCGACTTCGACAACGGAGTTGTTAAGGCCGCAGGTTGGTCATGGGCAATTACAGGTGTCATCTTCGCGCTGTTCGGCGCAATGAACTTCTTCACCCACATTGGACTCATCGTAAACACCATGTGATTCCACGTGGGCTAAGCGCTCAGGTCTCCTCACATCAATTGGATCNNCAGACGGTGTCATTCCTTGCGGGATGTGGCTGTCAAGCACGCCTTGGAGCTTCTAGGATCTAGAAGTTTCTAGGGGTTGGGGGTGTGCGGAGCGTCTGGAACCCCTAGGTGTGAGGGTTTTCTGTGCTGCAGGTTCCAAATGCATTTGGATTCAAGGCCGTGGGTGCATAAGCAGTAGAGTGCTCGTCCTCATCGGGTAGTTCTACTCGCCGCGTCGTTGTTTGGTTTGGCCTTCGTCGAAACGCGGTAACTCGCGAGGGTGGTCAGTTCAAACACTTGCACAACAAGGCCGGGCGGTTCCTAACAAAGGAACCACCCAGCCTCGTTTTCGTTTCCAGTCGCTTCCGTGCGTGTGGCCGGGCTTGTTTCAAGCTGGTGAGCGTCGACGGTGGAAGTGCGCACTTTCTAGTCTCGCGATTCCACCGAGAGCAGCTAGCCTTCGCGTTCTTTGCTAGACCATGGCCATAAGCCACGCAGACAATACCGGCCCAAGGAAAAGTACGAACACGAGTATGAGTGCAATGGACCCCATGGCAATGCCAAGCCAGGCACTGCCTCGGTTTGGGTGCGGTGATTCATTGCGAAGGAGGGCTACACCCGTTCCGATTGCCAGAATGGCAAGCATGAAGGGGATCGGCCCTAGCCAGCACGTGGCGAGTGCAAGGGCGCCGAATATGACTGGTAAGTACTTGCTGCTTCCTGACTGCTCAGTTGGAGTTGCCTCCAAGTTGTTTGCAGAGTACTCGGCGGCTATCTGTGTTGGGTCTCCCAGTTCATTCAGGATCAGTTGAAGGTCGTCGTCAGTTGGGGTGCGGTTAAGTGAAGTCAAACTCTCATGGATGTGGCTACGGATGTCGTCCATTACAAGTGCGCGGTCGTTACTTGTGCCGCCCAGGTGGCGTTCGAGTTGTTCAAGGTACTGATCAATGCGGGGTGTGAGTGCGTTCATGGCTAGTTTTCCTTGCTCATCAACGGGTCGATATTTGCTTTGAGGAAAGCCCAATCCTGGGCGAACTTTTCCAACACCGCGCTTCCTGATGCGGTAAGGAAGTAGTACCTGCGCGCTGGACCTTGTGAGCTCGGCTCCCATCGGGTGTCAACGAGTCCATCGCGTCGCAACCGTGCAAGCAGGGGATAGAGAGTGCCTTCGCTGCCAATCAGTGGGCCATTCTTTTGTAGTTCGGCAACGATTTCTAGTCCGTAGGCTTCACTTTCCCGATCAAGAACTGCGAGCACACAGCCGTCGAGCAGCCCCTTACGTAGCTGCGGGCTGATGCTGTGACCTTCTATCATGCAAAACAAGATACCCATGTTTCGGCTATCGTGCAATGCAAGTAACTAAGTATTCGAGCCGCCTGCCCCGTATCTCACCATGGTCCCCGTGCGCAGGCCCCTTCCCCTCCCCATCGGCAGCTTTTCCGTGACTGGGCAGTAAATCTGTTGCCTAGTCACGGAAAACTTGCCCACTGTTGTGCCAAAGCTGTGCAAGACCTGCCAGCCAACCCACACCACACCACCCCGCACTGCCACCCCAACCAACCCACACCAAACCTCACCCGCACCCTCTCCACCTACCCAGCCCCATCGTCGAAAAGCCATAAAACGAGACTGTCATCACGATGAAGCGCTTAACGTGTGCCACAGTGCGGGCGGCCTTACCTCCGCCACGAAACTGTCGATAGACTGGCGGGGCTACCCCTTTTCTCAAAAGGATTTCCTCGTATTACAGGAGTGCCCGTGGGACGCGTAGTCGTCGACGTAATGCCAAAGCCAGAGATTCTTGACCCGCAGGGAAAGGCCGTCGCAGGCGCTCTTCCTCGCCTCGGTTTCGATGGATTCGTTTCAGTTCGCCAAGGCAAGCGCTTTGAGCTCGAGGTGGAGGGTGATGTAACCCCTGAGATCCTCGAAACCGCTCGCAAAGCCGCTGAGACTGTTCTGTCCAACCCAGTTATCGAAGACGTTGTATCGGTAAAGGACGCATCCGGAGAGGTTGCCTGATGTCGGGAATCGCCCAGGCGCGAATCGGCGTTATCACCTTCCCTGGAACGCTCGATGACCGTGACGCGGCCCGTGCTGTTCGCCTTGCTGGTGCTGAAGCGGTTTCGCTGTGGCACGGCGAAGCAGACCTAAAGAACGTTGACGCCGTGGTTTTGCCCGGCGGTTTCTCGTACGGTGACTACTTGCGTGCGGGTGCTATTTCTCGCTTCGCACCGGTGATGGAAAAAGTTGTGGACGCGGCGAACGGCGGACTGCCTGTTCTCGGTATTTGCAATGGTTTTCAGGTCCTCACCGAGGCGCATTTGCTTCCTGGTTCGATGATCAAGAACGACCACCGTTCATTCATTTGCCGTGAGCAGACCCTTGTTGTTGAGAACAACGAAACCGCTTGGACCCGCAGTTATGCCAAGAACCAAGAGATCATCATCCCGCTGAAGAACCAGGACGGCCAGTACGTCGCTGACGAGCACACCGTTGATGAGCTCGAGGGCGAAGGCCGCGTGGCTTTCCGCTACCAAGGCTGGAACCCGAATGGTTCGCGCCGCAACATTGCTGGCATCACCAACGAGCGTGGCAACGTGGTGGGCTTGATGCCTCACCCTGAGCACGCTGTTGAAGTTGGTTTTGGTGTGGACAACGGCACGAACGTGCGTGGCGGAATCGATGGTCTCGGTTTCTTCACGTCGGTTCTTGCTGGTTTGGTGAACGCATAGTTTTCGCACATTCTTAGGTGTTGCAGTGGAGCATCCTCGTTTCGAGGGTGCTCCACTGTTGTGTGTGGGGTTGTTAGCCGCGGGTTCCGNNAATAGTGTGAGTACTGAATATTCAACAAGGAGTGACATGCAGGTTCAGGAAGTTAGCTGGGACGATGCCCGCGCGGTGGCGCTACGCAATGAGCAGGCCGCTGATTTGGGTGCCCGGTATGGGTTTGAGCCGTCGCTGAACGAACCTCAGCCAGATGGCTTGGTGTGCATGTTGATTCTGGTTGATGATCAGGGCGAGCCGATTGGTTGCGTCGCGTTGGTTGATCAGACTGGTGTGGAGTCGGTCTTTGGGCCGGAGCGCACCGTTGAGATGCGTAAGGTCTTTGTGCGGCCACCGTTCCGTAAGCAGGGCTTGTCCTACCTGCTTATCGACGAAGCTCATCGCATTGCTAAGGCGCGCGACTTCCAGCAGATTGTGTTGGTAACGGGTGTTGAGCAGCCGGAAGCTGTGGCTGTGTATAAGCGTCGTGGCTACCAGGATCTGCCGGCGTATGGTTTCAACGCACAGTTTGAAACATCGCTGTTCTATGTCATGCGGACGGACGGGCTCTAGTCATTCTGGATGGGACATTCCGTGAGCTTTGGCAGTTCCGCGACTTACGAGTAAATGCTGGATCTAATTGCAGAGTGGAATTCGTGAATCAATTTCTTGTAATTCTCCGGGAACCATCCGTGCTGCATTTTGTGACCTGGCTTTCTGTGTTCACGGTCACCGCTGGTCAGTTT
>DFNY01000018.1:0-1468 GCA_002376595.1 Jonesiaceae bacterium UBA3555
CCGGCGCGAGGTACGTTCCGGTGGGCGAAACCAATATCGTGACGCCTGCTGCCCGTGCGATGCAGCGCGCTAGTGGAGTAAGCGATGGAGTGAACCTTCATATTGTGAAGGGCGTTCCTGTTGCTGGCGGTATGGCTGGGGGGTCGGCGGATGCTGCGGCAACCTTGGTTGCCCTCAATGCCTTGTGGCGCTTGGATCTGAGTCTTGAGGAGCTGATGAGGATTGGCGCCCCGTTGGGTGCGGATGTTCCATTCTCATTGTTCGGTGGTACGGCTGTCGGCTTTGGGCGTGGTGATGAGTTAACTACGCTCCCTGATAATGGTCACTATCACTGGGTGTTTGCGCTGCGTTCTAGGGGCTTGTCCACTGCGGATGTGTTTGCTCGTTTTGATGAGCTGGTGCCGGCTGGTCATGAATTGGATGAGTCGGCCAACCAAGGTCTGTATGAAGCACTGGAGCGAGGTGACGTGGCTGGGGTGGCACGCAACCTTCACAATGATTTGCAATTGCCTTCGTTCGATATGGCCCCGGATTTGCACCTGACTGTGGAACGCGCCAAGGATCTTGGCGCGTTGGCTGTTCTGTTGTCTGGTTCTGGTCCCACTATTGCGGTTTTGGTTTCTGATGCTGATCACGCGCTGATGATGCGGGATGCACTTGTGGAAGCCGGGGTGTGCATGAGCGCTCTTGTGGCGAGTGGACCCGTGCGCGGAGCGTATGTGGTTTAATGCAGCGCTTGATAGTTTAGTTATAAATAAGATTTAATAGGGGTCTACGGCTAGACTGCCTGCTTAGCTTACTTGCTACATCAACGGAGAAGTAGATGCCCCACCAATTCGCGCCCATCATTGTGATGGGTGTTCAAGGCTCAGGAAAATCGACTGTCGGCGCACTTTTGGCGGCCGCGCTAGGCGTGCCATTCGTTGATGGCGACGATCTCCACTCACCTACAGCTATTGAGAAAATGGCAGCAGGCACCCCGCCTACCGACGAAGACCGCGCTCCCTGGCAACGTCGCGTTGGTCAGTACGCGGCTACCAGCCGGGAAGCCGGAACCCCGGTAGTCATAGCCTGTTCTGCGCTCAAGGTGATGTACCGCGACATGCTACGAGAGTTAGTTCCAGACTTCTACTTTGTGCATCTTGAAGGCGGGCAAGAACTCATTGCACAGCGGCTGAGCACTCGCAATCATGAGTACATGCCAGCGGGGCTTCTGAACTCCCAATTCGAGACGTTAGAGCCTCTAGCGGCGCACGAGAGTGGCATAGTTGTAGATGTTACCGATGGACCTGAAGAGGTTGTTGCCCAGGTGGTTGCGGCTCTCACGTCAGGTTCCTGAACTAGCCATTGGTTATTGCTTGACTATGCACACCGTTAGGTCACAGTAGTTGGGAAGCCCACGTCACGCGTGAAACAATAGAAACACAATGGCACACCTTCTTGGCGCTGAAGCGCTTCACCTCGAGTT
>DFNY01000018.1:1529-8439 GCA_002376595.1 Jonesiaceae bacterium UBA3555
TGCTTGAACCTGATTCTGGCCGAGTCACTAGACGCTCCGATGTCCGTTTGGGAGTGCTTTCTCAAATTGATGATCTAGACCCCGACATGAACGTACGAGAAGCTATCGTCGGTGACGTTCCGGAGTACATGTGGGCCTCAGACCCCAAGATCAGAGATGTCCTTGCTGGGCTCACCCAGGACCTCGACTGGAACAAACGAGTTGGTGACCTCTCAGGCGGTCAGCGCCGACGCGCATCACTAGCTAAGCTCCTCATTGGTGACTGGGAAGTCATCGCCTTGGACGAACCCNNCACCTCGATATTGAAGCGATTACGTGGCTGGCTGGACACCTCAAGAAGCGTTGGCCTGCCAACCAAGGCGGGCTGTTCGTGGTCACCCACGACCGTTGGTTCCTGGACGAAGTGTGTAACGCTACCTGGGAAGTGCACGACCGCATTATTGAACCATTTGAGGGCGGTTATGCGGCCTACATTTTGCAACGCGTGGAGCGCGACCGAATGGCCGCAGCGTCTGAGGCAAAACGCCAAAACTTGATGCGCAAGGAACTTGCCTGGTTGCGTCGTGGGGCTCCCGCACGAACCTCCAAACCTAAGTTCCGCATCGATGCGGCGAACCAGCTCATCGAAAACGAGCCACCGGTTCGAAACCCAGTTGAGCTCAAGCAAATGGCGACCTCGCGTCTGGGCAAAGACGTAGTTGACTTGCTGGACGTTGCCGTTTCATACGACCAACACCAAGTCTTCCAAGATGTCACGTGGCGAATCGCTCCGGGGGAGCGAAGTGGTGTCTTGGGCATTAACGGCGCTGGAAAGTCCACACTTCTCAAGCTAGTCACCGGCGAGATCAACCCAACACAGGGCCGCGTCAAGCGCGGAAAAACTGTAGTGGTTGCCACGTTGTCTCAGGAACTTGCCGAACTCAAAGAACACGGAAACGACCGCGTCTCCGACGTCATTGGACGCAAGCGCACAACCTATGCCGCTGGTGACAAAGAAATGACCCCAGGGCAAATGCTTGAGCGCCTAGGATTCACCAGCGTGCAGCTAGCCACCCCGGTGAGGGACTTGTCGGGTGGACAGCGTAGGCGACTACAACTTCTCCTGATCTTGTTGGATGAACCCAACGTGCTGATTTTGGATGAGCCTACCAACGACCTTGATACCGACATGCTTGCGGCCATGGAAGACCTCTTGGACACCTGGCCTGGCACGCTCATCGTGGTTAGCCACGACCGATACTTCCTTGAGCGCGTCACCGATCAACAGTACGCAGTCATCGACGGTGCCTTTAGGCACCTGCCAGGTGGCGTAGACCAGTACCTTGAATTGTCCGCGGCCAGCGCAGCAGCGCAACGCTCGNNCTCCGCTAAATCTGCCGACGAATCTGCTGGGTCCCCAGCCACATCGTTGGGAAGCAGCGTGGCAAGTTCGCAATACTCAAGCGCAGAGATTCGTAGTGCGAAGAAGGATCTCAACCGCATTGAGCGCAGGCTTGAGAAGATTGAAGAACTTGAATCGGGACTGCACTCCAAAATGGCCGACAACCCTACCGACTACGAATTGACCGCGAAACTCGACACACAACTGCGTGAGCTCGCACTTGAACGAGAAGATCTAGAAATGCAGTGGCTGGAGGCCAGCGAAATCGCTGGCTGACATGGCGGCAGTGGGGTGGGGTTCACATGAACCCCACCCAACAGTTGTTTCTAGTTACGCGCGGTTCCTGCGCGCAATTGCGAATGACAACCCTGCAATCGCGGCAAGCAATGCAATACCGGCGACTGGCAGACCGATCGCGCCGGTTGGGCTGAGGTTGCCCACCAAGCCATCAAACTTAGTGGTACCTTCACGCAACTCTACTGAGCCGTCTTTGAAGGTGCGCATTCCGTCTGACAAATCGGTAGTTCCTGACTGAAGATCGGTGGTGCCTGCGTGCAGTTGTCCCAGACCTTCTTCCAGCTTGACAGCGCCAGCGTACAACTCGCCCACGCCGTCGTTCAACGCTTGGCCACCTTCATCGAGTTGGTCGAAACCGTCGGACAGTTGAGCCCCACCATCACGTAGGCGGGCTACACCGGCGCTTAGCTCGGAACCACCAGCACTCAGTGCGTATGAGCCAGCGCGAAGCTGCTCTCCGCCATCCTGCAGGCGTGCTACGCCGCTAGTGAGAGTCGTCGAGCCAGCTTTTAGTTCCTTTGAACCGTTGCGCAACTGGCTAGCGCCATCTTGCAACTGTGCGACGCCGGACTTCAGTTGTGTTCCGCCCGATCCCAAGCGATCAAAGCCCTTAGATAGTTCACCAGCACCTGCGGAGAGTTGAGCAGTACCTTGGGTGAGTTTCGTTGCGCCCGCCGACAACTGTTGAGATCCCGCCGAGGCATTAGTTGCACCCTCTGAAACCTTGCCAGCACCCGCTGCCAAACGCGCAGAACCAGACTTCATCGAATCCTTTTCGGCCACGGACCCGCCACCGTTCACGCTCGCGTCCATGCCGCCATTCAACATCTTTAGCAGTAGCGCAGAGTCAGCCAGTGTCGCAGGAGTGCCAGGATTTGCTGGATCAATGGTGACAACGAAAGCTTGCTTGGCTCCGTCAGCATACTGTTGAGCCGCACCAACCTGGGCGAGAATCTGGTCCACCGTCGCCTGACCTGTAGAGTCAAGAGTCCCGCGCAACTGCTTAAGCGAATCAATAGCCCCCTGTGAGTAGTCGACACTTGCAGCCAATGCGTCATTGGCTCCCGGCAGCGCGGAGTTCATTCCGGAAGCAATAGCTGCCGCAGTTGTCAGCGTGCCACCTAGTTTGTTGACTCCAGCATCAAGAGAATTCGCGCCATCAGCAAGAGCTTTGGAACCTTCTGCCAGTTCCACTAGTCCGGTATCGAGCTGGCCAATTCCGGCTTTGAGGTCTTGTGCACCCTTGTCCGCCGCGTTAATGCCAGTGGAGAGTTTGCCAAAGCCTGCAGCGGCGCTATCAACACCAGCTACATAAGTGTCGAGCCCTGTTGCTGCCGAATCAATTCCATTCGCGAGCTCGGTTGTTCCGGCACCTAAACGATTGGCGCCAGCTACATATGTATTGACGCCAGCTGCAGTGGAGTTGATGCCGTTGGAAAGTTCGGAGGCACCGGATCCGAGTCGGTTCGCGCCGTCGATGTACTCGTTCACACCATCAGCAGCGGTGTTGATTCCGTTGATCAGCGTGCGAGCTCCAGTGCCCGCAGCCCCTACTCCAACCACGTACTGGTTCACGCCGTCTGCGGCCTTGTCAACGCCTTCTCGAAGCGTGGTGGCACCAGTGGCCGCGTCTCCGGCACCATCCTTAAGGGTGACGCTACCGTCAGCCAACGCAGTAATGCCGTTTGAGAGTTTGTCCGAGCCGTTGTCTAGGTCTGATGCACCGGTAGAGATTTTCTTCGAACCTGAGGCAAGAAGAGCCAGCAATACGAATAGAGCGGCGGCGGTGAGCGCGAAGAGCAACCAAGGCAGGATCAGTGCGAGTTTGCTCGGGCCCGATGTAGATGGAACATCAGGAAGTTCATCCAGGAGTGGATCTGTAGCGGGTGAAGCATTGGAAGTCATGTTGCCCCTCGTGTCACGATCTGCGCCATTGCAGATGGAAATTAACCAGTTAGAAGAAAACAACGGGTCGGGCAAAAGGATAACCATGAAACCATCGAATGTGCCACACCTCACAACGAATCTCTTGCTGTGTTGGGTATTTAGTCCCTTCCGCACAATGGATTCGCACTTTATGCATTCAAAACTGTATGAATATACCTTCACCAGTAAAACGGTCCGTGTTGGTGAGGCGCCCCTGGACGGAAGCCGACCAGGGGCTTAAGCGGAAATTTCTCCACTTGCTACTGGTGGTAGAGGCGCGGAATCACTGCTCGCTAAACCGTCAAATATGTGGGCTACATACCGAGGTGCTGATCCAGCCAGCGCTCGTGGGATGGTCAAGCCTGTAAGCAGGAGAGCTGTGATGCCCTCAATGTCTTGCCCCGTAATATCAGCTCGAATCTGACCCTGTTTTTGCGCAGCCTCGAGCATGGTGGCGATGTGAAGTTTGTGGTCAGCGAGAAGGCGCTCCAGAACGTCCGAAGGCCTGGATTCCGGCAACTTCATGGTCAGAGCAATGTGCGCCAGTTCATTTGCGATGTGCGCAAGCGCCTCAAAGGGATTTGGATTCCGCGATTCTCGTTCAATCGTTGTCCAAAGAGCACTGCTGATGAGGTGGGCCACGGCGAGGCTCTGTAAGTCATCCTTGTTCACAAAACGGCGGTACACCGTAGTACTTCCGACCCCTGCCTTGTCCGCAACATCCTTTACTGACCCGATATAGCCATCGCGTTCAATAATTCTTCCGGCAGCTTCCAAGATAGCCAGATCATTCTTCCGGGCATCGGGACGTCTGGTTGAAATCTCAAAGCTAGGGCGGTTCTTTTCCATGAAGCGATTGTAGGTAACGCCAGCAATATCGCAATTGGAAATGAGCATGACTGCGTGCTCGTAGCTGATGGCGCGCATCTAGAAGGTTGCGGCCACCATTCCGAAGAACGCCAGAATTGCGAATAGAGCTAGGGCGACGAATCCGACGTTGATCCAGCCGAGAATGATCCCCGCAGTGGCGTCCCCGCCGGCCCGCTTGGATCTGTTGCCGAAGNNAACGTTAGCAGGCCAATAACCCCAAGAATCAGCGAAATGGTGGCATCATTTCGCGCGGAATCTGGAGTGGCGTTGCCCGGAGTTGTCTGCGGTCGCGATGCTAGAGGGTCAGTTGCGTAAGGAGAAGATGAGTATCGGAAACTCTGATCAGCATTGCCCTGGCTGCTCATTGGTACTGAACTGGATCGGCCAGAGGAGTAGTAGCCGGGCTGCGGAATTGACCGAAGAGAGCTCGGAGTTTCACCGTTGATGGGGCGCCCATAGTAGTCATAAGCAGGGTTTGAATTGCCGCCACCAGTTTGGGGTGTGGAGGTTAAGGGCTGCGGCGCTGGACCGGCTGTAGCGGAACTATTGGACCGGTGCGAAAAATCGGTGCTGTACTGCTCCGGTTTCTGGTACTCGTTACCAGCAGAGAACGAATGGGCGTCCGAATTGTTGGTCTGCGCTGGAAGCTTCTGCGAAGCGTCGTCGTGTGCCATGTCGGTCCTGCCTTTTGTGGTTCGTGTTGGAGTGACTAAGAGATTGTAGTTAGTTATTCCTCGGGCTGATGGGCTTGGGATTTGAGCGCGAACTCTATGAGGCGATCCATTGCGTCTTGCTGCATCGACAATTGACGGCTTGGAGCCTCAGGATCTTCTAGCGCGAGAGCCACAACTTGCTCATGGAGCGCCTGCATCTTGTAGTCCAGGCGAGTGGCAATGTAGGCAGCCAACTTCAGTTCAGCGTCAAGCTGTACCGGAACACTGCCGTGATATTTGTAGTAGATCTTGTGCTCAAGGCTGGCCCAGAAATCCATGGCGATAGTGCGAATTTGGACTTCCACCATCACGTTCTTCGGCCCGGTGGCTAAGAACACCGGAACCGTCACAATGAGGTGCAGGCTTGAATAACCATTGGATTTCGGATTTGCGACATAGTCACGTTCGTCAACAAGTGTGATGTCTCCTTGCGTGAGTAGGAGATCGCGGATCTTGTAGATGTCCTGCACAAAGGAACAAGTGATCCGAATGCCTGCGATATCACGAACGTGGATAGCGAGATCCTCTGGAGTGTACCGGCACTGCTTACGCTGTATCTTCTCCAGTATGGAGTCTGGAGATTTGAGGCGTGATGACACAGACTCAATTGGATTGTAATCATGTGCGTGGGCAAACTCTTCACGCAAGATATTGATCTTGGTAAGTACCTCATCCATGCCAAACTTGTAGTGCATCAGACTACGAGTCAGTTCATCGCGGAGTGTCTTGAGTTTTGCAATATCTGGGAAGTCCACGCGCATGCGCCTTTCGGAAGCGTTGGTCCCCTAAGTATCCCACTCTCGCAGATCAAATCGGAGTCTCTTTGCCAGAATCGGAACTTTTCTTGGCTTTGGTTTTAGGTGATCTGTTCAAATTGCTGGGTAAGTTCGCGGAGCATGCTTGCCAAGGCCGGCTGATCAGAGTCCTTGAGTGCATCAAGGACTGAATGCTCAATTTCCAAGAGATCAGTAAAAGCTTGATCCACGAGCGCGAGCCCAGATTGCGAAAGTTGCACCAGAACCGCGCGGCGATCTTCGGCAGAAGGCTTTCGAGTGACTAGTGAGCGCTCTTCCATGCGGTCAATGCGGTTTGTCATTGTCCCGGACGTAACCATGGTTTGAGTGACGAGCGCGCCAGGCGAGAGCGTATACGGCTTGCCTGCACGTCGCAGTGCCACCAACACATCAAATTCCCATGACTCCAGCGAGTTACGAGAAAACACATCACGGCGAATCCGATCCATGTGCCTGTTTAGCCTGGAGATGCGCGAAAGAATCGCGAGCGGGGAAACGTCAAGGTCAGGACGTTCGGTTTGCCACTCGGCAATGATCCGGTCGACTTCATCGTTTTGAGCCATGCAGAAGAGTTTACTTGACATCAAGATACTTCTCACGCATCTGTCGTTGTGAACTGCAAGNNGATTCGGAGCGCCAAACAAGATACTAATTCGACCTGGTTGAATGTGGTGAGCTCATGAACTAGGTTGCCGTGGCTTTGGTTACCGGCAGACAGATTTTCCAGTCAGCACCATAAGTGAAAAAAGCCGATTGTCAAGAACGGAAAATCCGCAGGGTGAAATGGGCTGTACGAAATAATGTCGAATCGAAAGTTTTAGGACTTCGATTTGTTTCAATTCGGACACTATTCAACTATGCGCGGTGCGGCGCGAGGGGGTTCATCGAATTCTCAGCGGTTACGAGGTTCACGCGCCTCTCATCTGCAT
>DFNY01000018.1:8513-9207 GCA_002376595.1 Jonesiaceae bacterium UBA3555
CAAAAGCCTATGTTTTGCACGAAGTCGTATTGTTGCAATGTTGCGAATATGGTTGTGCAACAAATTGCTGGAAGTCGAATTAGAGCTTTGAATTAATCAACTTCAAGGCAGTACGACACAGAAACAATGAGGAGTCGAAAGTGAACAACCCAGAGTCGCACACAGTACGAAACATCGTGATCGCTGGAAGCGTTCTTGCGGTCTTACCCATTCTCGGAGGAGTTCCGCTCCTTGCCATTCCTGGGGTCATGCTGCTTGGGGCTGGATTGACCTTAGCCATAGTGGGCTATTTCAAACGCCGAACAGTGACCGAACCATAAAAGGTTGGCACGCTCAATGAACTTCCGCCTACACCGCCCTTGCGCGTCCGTAGGCGGTTGCTCTGGGACACCAGAACATCGACTGGTGCCCAGAGAATCCGGTATACCAACCCGGAATCACTCAATGAAGTACCTCCAAGAAGGAGAACAACATGAGCAACAACAACACCTCGCCAGTCGGAATAGTTGAACTCGATGATGACGAACTCACAACGCTAACGGGTGGTACAACCACAATTCCGTGTGCTGTGGGCGGAGCCATCACTGCGAGTATCCAATGGTGTACGAACGACACAGTCCTCTGGGGCTCGTGCAAGCTCGGCACACGCGGCTGCTGCTAGGAGGAGGCTGACATGCAAAACAACCCTGTAGGC
>DFNY01000018.1:9223-9506 GCA_002376595.1 Jonesiaceae bacterium UBA3555
TGCGGGTGGAGCTCAAGGAAGCAACGTAGTAGGAACGTTCGGTTGCTGCTGGTGCCAGCCTTGGTACTCAAGCTGGACCAAGTGTGGACTCGTTTGTAGCGCAAAGTGCTAGAAGCGAAATAGGCGCTGGGGCGATGTGAACGGTAAGCACATCGCCCCAGCACTTCAATTCTATCGAAACTAATTGCAAATGAAGAGGTCGAAGTGAACTTGGAAATCTCGTGGTGGGATGCTCTGAACGTGCACGAACGGACCGCGCTTGGCAAGCCGCACCTGATGGACA
>DFNY01000018.1:9520-11189 GCA_002376595.1 Jonesiaceae bacterium UBA3555
ATTCCTAGGCATACTCGCTGAGACACCTAACTCGCTAGCTGGCCGAGCACCTGAAGAACCCGCCTGGTACTCCTACTTTGTTGAAGTCTTGACCTCCGGGCGAGACCAGCAGTCAGATACATCCCAACCTGATTCCGAGCTCGGGCTCTTGGCTTTCTTGGGTTCTGTACTGCGCGGCGCGCAAATCCGATTGGCACAGAAACTAGAGCATCTCTCAAGTTCAGCAGAGTTCACTGCCGCCAGTTCCTCGACCATAATCAACGCAATTCTCGGTTCATTACCCTTCGATCAAATTAGCCAAATGGCAACTCGTGTAGCAGTCCTGCGTATGCACCAAGCCAAGGCTGCGAGCGGACTACAAGGAGCTGAACCATCCGAACGATACCAATACTTCGTGGGAACGCTTGAAGAACCAAAAGTCCAGGACGACATCTTCTGTGAGTACCCGGTCCTTGTTCGTTCGGTTGCAGAGAAACTAATGCTGTGGGAAGAGAGCCGCATCGAGTTCTACCAGCGCCTTACCTCCGACTTCCGGTCAATCACCGAACTCGGATTGATCTCCGCAAACGAAGAAATTGAACCCGTCCATTTCGGAGCTGGAGACACGCGNNCAATGGCGGGTTGGTTTACAAGCCACGCTCGGGGATAGGCGACATTGCCTTCCAGTCTCTTGTGACCAGAACCAACGAACTGACCAAAACTCTCACCTTGGGACACCCGCAGGTGTTGGACAAGGGTGCATACTCGTGGCACGAAAAGGTGATCTCGAAGCCCATCGACAGCTCAACCAGCGAAATGTGCGCTCAAAACTTGGGTGGGCTCACTGCATTGCTACACCTTCTCCAAGCCAATGACTTTCACCATGAGAACATCATTTTCAGCGGGGAAACTCCTTACGCAATTGATACCGAAACGCTCTTTCACACAGAGCTCTCAATGGCAACGGAAGACACGATGGAACCGAGATTCTCAGTGTCGAGATATCGGGATTCAACTGCCACAGTAGGAATCCTTCCGTCGAAAACAGTAACGGCAAATGGCGACGAGGTCTTTGCCACCGATATTTCAGCAATGGGCTATACACCTGCCCAACGGTCAATGATCAAGATCCCAACTGTGAGTGGGCTTGGAACAGACGAGATGACATTCTCCTCCGGGTATGCAGACGAACCGCTGGATGAAGACTTTGCTCCTCATGAGCTCATCTACAAGGGTGAGGCGTTCACCAGAGGCTACTGGGCTGTGATTGATGCTTGGACCAACAACCTAGAGGAACTGGTGGGGCGAGGCGGCCTACTAGACCACTTTGAGGCTTTCCGCGCACGCGAGATACCCAGGCCAACGATGGTCTATTCGAAAGTTCTCATGGAGTCCTACCACCCAGACTTTATGCGAGATGGCCGCGACCGAGACCTAGTTTTAGGCAAACTCCTCAAGGGGTATAGCAACAAGCCTCACCGAGCCACGATGCTGATCAGTGAACTCAACTCCTTACGGATTGGTGACATTCCATTCTTCACAAGAGCCGTTGTGGACTCGCGTACCGAGGGAACTTCATCAATCGAGCAGATCAAGGAGCGTATCCGCAGACGCGTTTCCAGCAAAGAACGCGCGTTTGAAACCTCCAACATCGAACTTGCGCTAGTCGCCGCAGGGAGTGCTCCCTTTG
>DFNY01000018.1:11252-16910 GCA_002376595.1 Jonesiaceae bacterium UBA3555
GATTTCTATTCCGGCATGACAGGGATCCATTCCGCCCTGCTCGGTGTGCGTAGCATGCTCGATGAGCCTGAGTTGGACTCATTGCTGGATGGAATGGAAGTGGAACTATCCAGATTCGAGCGGATCTTGGAGAACGGCCTCGAAGATCAGAGTCTGTTCAAAGACCAAGTGGACTGCGGGGGATACGGGCAACTTGGGGGCTTTGCAGTGGCAAGCGCTCAGGCGGTTCGACGCTCCGGGCAAGCACTTGAATATTCGAGGTTGGAACTCGCCCTAGAACTTCTAGAAAAAGTTGGGCCTAAAGCGCCAGAAAATGACGTCATCTCAGGACTTGCGGGCGGGATCCTCGCAGCCGTGAGCACGATCGACGTTGCAGAGCCAGTACGAGTCCAGACAGTGGTAGCAACCCTTGCAAAGGAACTCGTTGAGCGTTCCGTTCAAGCTGGCAACCTCAGGTACTGGATTGATGGAGAAACTGGCCAAGGACTAACCGGCTTCTCGCATGGTACCGCGGGAATCGCCCTTGCATTGACTCATGCAGGCGTCCTTCTGGATGAACCAAACTACCTCGAATGCGCACGGGAGGCGTTGGCTTACGATGACTCATCCTTTGATTCCCGCACAGGGGACTGGGCTGACCTGAGGGATTCTGAGGGCGCGCCACCGATGCGAGCCTGGTGTCACGGCGCACCGGGAGGGTTGTTGGCCCGGGCGGAAATAGCCAGACTTGCACCGCAGGTACTGGGGTCGCAGTGGGAACTAATTCGCACAAGTGCACTGGACGCCCTCATCGAAACGCTCTCCGTAATCCAGCCGCATGCAGTCAATGATTCTCTTTGCCATGGGTTGGTAGGAAACGCGGTAATTCTGCAGTACCTTGTGGACGCAGGAGTCGCACCATCACATAACCAGGCGGTTGTTGACGATNNTGGCGATCTGGGGCCCTGCGTGGAGTCGCTATCCCAGACGCACTTATGGGCCTGTCAGGTATAGCGTGGGGGCTGGCAGTGTTGGGCTCGCCGAGCCGGGAAACCTTCAACATCATGTCTCTCGCGCCTTGGCGTACATCCTCAGGGCTGGCGGATGCTGAGGCACTGACATTGGAGCAGATATGCCCGGTCTAGATGTACTCAGTGGGCCCGACCCCAAGAACCCACGGTCTTCAAAAGAGAGTTCAAGTAGCCTTGCTGTTCTCGATTCAAGGGGACCATCGGGAGAAGGCGTCGCGGTTGGCTTGTCGCAGTTCCAGCAGGGCCTAAGCATCGATGAAGCCAATACCCCGCAGTTCCTACCCCGTCCTTGGGTTCCACTGGTGGTGTGTCTAGCACTCATCGGATCATTCATTCTGCTGCTTGCCGTAAAGGTTGAGCAGACAACCTCCGGAACCGTCACCTCGGTTGATGATCAGAACTCAACGGTGAACGCGGAAATCTCAGCAAACTTCCGTCCAATCTACGGCGACGAGTTGGAGGCAGTGGGGCTAGGGCGGTGGGCAATTGATCGGGTATCGGCCCAAGGCGAGGGCAAATACGCTCTGGTTCTTCAGCCGGCACACAACGACGATTCAGCCAGCGTGGCAATTGACAACGGGTCCATCAACACAGACTCTCACCTAACAATGAAAACGCGGGAAGTGACGCTACTAAGCGCACTTGTGCGAGGAATAGGTGGATGATGGCCCGGCTAACTGTCTGCCTCCAAGCTACTGAAACCGAATGTGGCCTGGGCGCCATGGTGAGTCTCTTCTCCGCCTACGGCCACCATCGGAGCATTCGCGAATTGCGTGAAGTCTCTCCAGTTGGCAGGGACGGAGCTTCGCTTCTGCAATTGAAACGACTTGCCCAGCAAGAAGGGTTCAGCGCAAAAGGTTGGGCTGTTCATAACCCTGACCTAAGTGCGCTTCCGGTCCCTTGCATCGCTCTGTGGGATGGCGCGCACTTTGTAGTAGTAGAGAAAGTGCACAACAATCGCGTTGATGTAGTTGATCCAGCTGTTGGAAGAACCTCGCTCTCCCACGAAGAATTCCGCGAGCACGCTGATGGTGTGGTTTTGACTATTGCGCCCGAGGAAGGGTTCGTTCCGCAGCCTCGGTCTTCTAACGGGTTGGCAAGATTTGTAGCGCCCTTTCTCCCCAAGCGAGCCTTGCCGCTCGTTGGGCTAGTAGCAGCATCCTTGACTCTTGCGGGTATGGGCGTGTTTGGAACTATGGTGACCCGCTGGGCAATCGACGTGCTTGCGCCATCGAATGATCCATCAGCGCCGGCAGTAGTATTGCTCGCCGGAGTTGCTGTGGGTCTTCCATATATCGCGCTATCCATACTCAGGTACGAAACTCTGCTGTGGCTAGAAAAGTACCTTGACGCAGCCATGATCTTAAGGGTTTTCGAACACCTGTTGCGGTTGCCGTTCTCTTACTTCCAACACCGGCCGATAGGGGATCTACTAGTCCGGCTCGGAAGCGTCAACTTCATTAGGGATACGCTCAGTGGGAGACTCTTCCCCATCGCGATTGACCTCGTGTTTTTGGTGTTCTATTTGGCAGTACTTGGGCTCTTTGACCTCAGATTTGTCGCAGTCGTAGGCATCTTGATTGTGGCGAATGCTGTTGTACTCTGCATCGTTGCCCCACGCGCAAGACGCCTTACTGACCGAGAGATCCAAGAGAACGCTCACTCGCAAGGTGTTCTGCTGGAATCGTTGTCGAACATAGAAACGATCAAGTCATTTGGAGGCGAGCCTCATGCCATTGGCAGATACAAAGAGGTGTATGCAAAGCAACTGACGTGGTCAGTGAAGCGCACTCGTCTGGACAACTCAATTTCGTCTTGGTTCGATGCGGTGAGCTTCTTGAACCCAATTGTGATTCTGGGGGTTGGATTGTGGCTACTAATGTCATCCCAGTTGACTCTTGGAACGATGGTTGCCGCACTGACCATTGCGTCCTCCGCGCTTGCCCCAGTTCGATCCATTGGAATGAACCTCCAAGCAATACTGACCGTCGGAGTGCACCTGGGTCGCTTGCAAGACATCATGGATGAAGCCCCCGAAGCTCTGGGGGAGAACCTCGAGACCATTGATTTCAAAGGCGCAGTGGAGCTCGCAAATTACTCGTATCGTTACGGCGCGGCACGAGAGATGACCCTGAAATCCATCAATGTCTCGGTGAACAAGGGCGAATTCGTTGCAATTGTCGGTCGATCTGGTTCGGGAAAGAGCACCCTTGCACGAGCGATAGTTGGGCTTCTCAATCCTGAGGGAGGAGTCATCACCTATGACGGTCATCCCGCACACACCATCAACATGCGGAGCATTCGATCGAAAGTGGGAATCGTAACGCAGAACAGCGCTGGAATTGCCGCATCCATCGAGGACAACATCCGGTTTGGCCGGGACATCTCATTGGAAGACGTTGTCAATGCCTCGCGGGGAGCCCAACTCCATGATGATGTTGTGGCGATGGGATTGGGCTACCACACTCCACTGGGCGAAAGCGGTGCTGGACTTTCCGGGGGCCAGATTCAACGACTGTCCATCGCTCGTGCTCTCGCAGGAAGCCCTAGCCTACTTGTGCTTGACGAAGCCACAAGTCACCTAGACGCGGTGACTGAAGCAGCAGTGTCCAACAACATTGCAGAACTGGGAATTACGCGTGTTGTTATTGCGCACCGAATGAGCACCATCCTCCAAGCGGATCGGATANNCTCTGACTTGCTTGCAGAGCCGCTGTACGTAGAGCTGATGAACGCGCAATTTGCGCAGCACTAGGGGGGAAAAATGAGAAATGAACGTGACGGACTCATCGAGGTATCAAACCTTTGGAAGTCATACCGAGGCGAGTATGCACTGCGGGACGTGTCCTTAGCCTTTGAGCCTGGTCGAATAACGGGGCTATTGGGTCCGAACGGTGCAGGCAAGACCACACTCATGAAAACCATGGTTGATATCGCTGCAAAGAACGCTGGAGAAGTACACTTCGGCGGGGAAACGTTCTCTCAGATACCACGTGGCCGTGGCGGCGCCTCGATTTTCTTCGAGAGCTGGGCATTCCACCCTATGCGAAAGGTGGGAGCCCAGTTACGTATCGCCGCAGACGTACTGGGACAGCCTGCGCAGACCGTGAGCGAGGTCCTAGAACTAGTTGGACTTGGGAATCATGCGAAGAAATACATTGGCCAGCTCTCTTTGGGAATGAAGCGTCGCCTTGTTCTCGGACAAGTAATACTTAGCGAGCCTCGATATGTCTTGCTCGATGAACCCCTCAATGGTCTTGACCCAAATGCAACGCAATGGTTTAGGCAGTTAGTTAGAGACTTGGCGGACAAGGGAGCTACCGTAGTCATCTCCTCACATTTGCTGAACGAAGCCGAACGGTTCGTGGACGATATCGCTCTGCTAGACCACGGCACATGCATATATAACGGCTCACTAGAAGCGTGGCGCGAGACTGCCGAACCAGTTGTATTGTTCACCGGCCTACACGCTGAACCGTTGGTTGATGCCGCAACTAGCGATGGCATCCATGTAGAACGTCCAACCTCGACCACACTTTCGGTGCCAGTGAGTTGGAGCGAAAGAGCCAAACACCTCATAGCCACATACAAGCTCGATTTAGTCGAGATTGGTGTTACCCAGCCGAGCCTTGAATCTCTGTTTGCTCAATCAACGCGCGTATCGTCCACGCTGACTCAGGCCGCAGCAACAGAAGAAGAAAACGTTAACGCCGACTACACATCCTTTAGGGCAATGAAATGACGATATTCAAGCATGAGGTAAGGAAAGCGCTCACAACTCCAGGATGGCTCATTATTACAGGGCTATTGGTTCTGGTAGCTTTTGGGCTTCCACTGATCTCGTCGATTAACGTGTTGGGGCCCGACGCCGAGTCAGGCAACATTGATCAGCTAAGCAGGGACTACTTGTTTTCTGTTGCTGGACGATCAGGATACTTCGCGCCGGTCTGAGCGGGAGCGCGCATAGTTACTAGCGACTTCGCACACTCAACGGTGTGGATGTCAGTCTTATGGTTCCGATCCCGCCTGAAACTAAGCGTGGCAAAACTACTCACAGCGCTTTCCCTGTCAGCAGTCCTGGCTGTTGTTGCCGTTGTTGCGAACTACAGCGCTGTCTCAATCGGATACGCGGTCAATGATCTGGCGTCCCCAGCACTTTCTTCAGACATGCTCGCTATGGCAGCTCGGACTACAGTTTCGTTCATGTTGTGGGGTGCAATTGGAGTCGGCCTGGGATTGCTTGTGCGTTCCCAAATAGCAGCAATGGCAATAGTGTTTGGAACCGCACTCCTGATTGAGCCACTTCTCACAAGCTTGGCAAATGAAAACTCCGAGTTCGCTGTGTTCGGCCGTTTTCTTCCAGGGCCAGTCAACTGGTCAATTGTGTGGCCCGTAAACATGACCTCGCAAACCAATGCAATGGGTTCACTAGATGGCAGCGCACTGTCACTGGTTGCCGCACTCCTAACTATGACGGCATATGCAGTCTTGGTATTCGGTGCCGGATACATATTGGGCTTTAGAAGAAAAGAAGCGTGAACTAGCGCATGGTCTTCGGCCACAAAGCCACACACACGGCACGGCCGCAGGGCTACGTAAACTGGACGACTCTGTAGATGACTCAGCCGCAGGTTCATGTAGAAAGATC
>DFNY01000018.1:17042-19556 GCA_002376595.1 Jonesiaceae bacterium UBA3555
CTAGCACGCCAGAATCACTAGGCTGCTCAGTGAGCGTCTTCGGCAACTACCTCAGTGCGGTCTCCTGACCACAAGGTGTGGAAGGTGCCTTCCTTGTCAATGCGCTTGTAGGTGTGCGCACCGAAGAAGTCGCGCTGACCCTGAACGAGTGCTGCTGGGAGACGCTCTGCGCGTAGGCCGTCGTAGTAAGCAAGTGAAGACGAGAAAGCTGGCGAAGGAATGCCAGATTCAATTGCCTTGATTGCTACACGGCGCCATGCAGCTTCAGCCTTAGTCACTGCCTCGGTGAAGTATGGAGCGGCTACGAGTACTACGAGGTCTGGGTTCTCGGCGTAAGCCTCGGTGATGCGGTTCAGGAACTGCGCACGGATGATGCAGCCGGCACGCCAGATCTTAGCGATCTCGCCCTTCTTGATGTCCCAGTTGTATTCCTTGGCGCCTTCGATGATCGCGTCGAAGCCCTGGCTGTAAGCGATAATCTTGGATGCGTACAGTGCAAGGCGGACGTCCTCGATGAACGCTTCCTTGTCCTCAATCGTGGCAACGGATGCTGGGCCTGGAAGACCTGCAGCAGCCTTGCGCTGTTCTGGCTTCGAAGATACCGCGCGAGCAAATACTGCCTCTGCGATTCCGGACACTGGAACTCCCAGACCGAGCGCAGTTTGAACGGTCCATACGCCGGTTCCCTTGGAGCCTGCTGCGTCGAGGATGACGTCTACCAGTGGCTTGCCGGTTTCGGCGTCCTTCTGGCGTAGAACTTCAGCGGTGATCTCAATGAGGTAGGACTCGAGTTCGCCCTTGTTCCACTCGGTGAATACGTCGGCGATTTCGTCTACGGAGAGTCCGCCAACGTTGCGGAGGAGGTCGTAGGCTTCGGCGATGAGCTGCATGTCTGCGTACTCGATGCCGTTGTGGATCATCTTCACAAAGTGGCCAGCGCCGTCGGTACCTACGTGGGTGACGCATGGTTCGCCGTCTGCGATAGCTGCGATGGAACGCAAGATTGGGCCGAGGGTTTCGTAGGACTCTGCTGGTCCACCAGGCATGATGGATGGGCCGTTGAGTGCGCCTTCTTCACCACCGGAGATTCCTGCACCTACAAAGTGGATGCCGGTTTCGCGTACTGCGGCTTCGCGGCGGATGGTGTCGGTGAAGAGTGCGTTTCCACCGTCAACGATGATGTCGCCTGGTTCGAATACCTCAACGAGCTGGTTGATGACAGAGTCGGTTGGGCCGCCTGCCTTAACCATGATGATTGCGGTGCGAGGGCGCTCGAGCTTGTCAGCGAAGTCCTGCATGGTTTCGCCAATGACGAAGTTCGCCTCTGGATGTGCAGCGGCGACTGCCTGCGCACGTTCTACGGAACGGTTATAGATTGCAACGGTGTTGCCTTCGCGGCTAGCGAGGTTACGGGCCAGGTTGGAACCCATAACTGCCATGCCTACAACACCGATGTTTGCCTTAGCTTCGGACACGAGTGCTCCTTTGCGGTTTTGGTGCCAGCGAGCCGAAACTGCCCAGCAGTACGTATGTTGAGTACTGCTCGTGATGTACCGCCACGAGGGCGAGAGGCTATTCGGCTAACCAGTTGTGCCGGTGATTGGCACCGGCTGAAGAGGATACGTCTTAAGTATAAGTCTGATTTAATCAGGTGTACATGTGAGGCTTATAAGAAGTCTCGCGGAGAGTTGGCCCACACCGGCGAGAGTTCCTGTGTTGTGCGTTCCATGATTGCTGTCATTGCATCTCGGGCTGACGATGCCGCCCCTCCCACAATCGCACGTGCTACGCGTTCATGCCGCATCAGCGTCTCTTCGGACGGGTGCTTGGGCATCATGCCGTGCTCGGTGCGCCCCTGGATTACTTCGGCAATCGCAGAATCTAGGTGCGCGAACATGTCATTGCCTGAACACCGAAGGATTTGCCTGTGAAACTCGATATCGAGTTGCGCAAAAACCTCTTGGTTGCCGTCGTGCGCGGCCTTGCGCATCTTCTCTACTACTACAAGCAACGATTCGGTGCGGTCAGCCGGCGCGAACTGCGCTGCTAATGCGGCAGCTGCTGGTTCCACTGATGCTCGCAACTCTGTGAGTGCTCGAAGTTGAGCTCCCTGATCTCCGCTGGCCAAGCGCCAACGGATCAGCTGAGGGTCGAGCGAATTCCAGTTGGATTTTGGCTGGACTCTGGTGCCAACGCGCTTCACCGACTCGGTCATCCCGAGGGACTCAAGCACGCGGATCGCCTCACGCACAACGCTGCGAGACACCGAAAAACGTACTTCAAGTTCCTCGGCCAGCATTACCGAACCAGGTGCAATTGTGCCGTCGACGATATCGCGTCCCAGCGATTGGAATACGCGATCATGCAGGCTAGATGACATAAACAAAGATTACCTGAGGTGTGTTGGTTTGCTGCTCCAAAACCTCGCCCGCAACGCCTGTGCCGTATGCGGCACAGATCTGGCAGAGCCTACTTAACTACGATGGGGCCGGAACTGCACCTGCGCACAGTTCC
>DFNY01000142.1:0-1879 GCA_002376595.1 Jonesiaceae bacterium UBA3555
GCTGGATTCCAGTGGGGGATTGACCGCTCTTTCGATGTCATCTGCGAAATGGATGCTGACGGATCACACCGCCCTCAAGATTTTCCTAAGTTGATGGAGGCGTTGGCTCTCAATCCTGAGGTTGACATGGTCCTTGGTTCTCGATGGGTCCCTGGCGGAAGCGTTGTTAACTGGCCAAAACATCGAGAGTTTCTTTCGCGCGGCGGTAACACATACGTTCGGATCATGCTTGATCTGGGTTTGAAAGATGCCACGGGCGGCTTCCGGGCGTACCGGTCGCGCGCTCTCAAAGCCATGGATTTTGGTGAGGTGTCGTCACACGGTTACTGCTTCCAAGTGGACATGTCGNNCCAAGATGAGCGGAAACATCGTCCGTGAGGCTTTGTGGAACGTGACCAAGTGGGGTCTGACCAAGAGAGCCGGACAAGTCGCTTCGGTGTTCAAACCTAAAGATAAGTAGTCGTCTTACCTGAGGCACAAACAGGGCGTGAAAATACCAAAAAAAACTCCCGAGGAGCAACAAGCTCCTCGGGAGTTTTCTTTTACGTTTTGTTGTCAGCCGATGCTGCCGCGGCGCATCTTTCCTGAACGTAGGAGATCCAGACGCTCTTCAAGCAGCTCCTCGAGTTCTTTCACCGTGCGGCGCTCAAGAAGCATGTCCCAGTGCGTACGTACTGCCTTGCCTGGTACTTCTTCAGGCTTGGTAGCGTCAGCTAGGAGAGCCTCTTCACCACAGCGGCATTCCCAAACTACTGGAACGATAGCTTCGGTGGAAAATGGCAAAATGATGGTGTGGCCGTTTGGGCACTCGTAACGTGTCTCTAGGCGTGGCGCGAAGTCGACGTGCTCGTCGGTCTCCATGCTCTTTGAGCCGATGCTCATTCCGCGCAAGGAACGATCTGCCATGTGTGCCTCCATTTAGCGCTGGTGTGCGCTGTCATTGAATGTCTCGATCCGGCAAGGTTAGTTACCGAAACACGCTTAAAGAACGCTGTAAGTGTGCGTTTTGTTCCCGTGGTCGAGAACTTCGTGTCAGCTTGTTGCGCTATGCCCAATAAGTTTCTACGAACGTGTATCGAATGAGTTCACAACGGAACATGATCATCGAGATGTTCGAAGTTTCCACTGAGGCGGTTCAGCGCGTGGGCTCGGGAACAAGGCTGCCGCACAAATTGAGCTACCTAGAGAACCAAGCCAAGATGCCATTATAGCGACTTCTAGGGCTTGTGGTGGAATATCCGGCTCTGTGGCCAGCCATTGTGACGAGAATCAGTACTTCCGTGTTTCGCCGATAATATACGTTATGACAAAACGGATAGATTTCTGCTTTGGAGGTGGCCCATACCATCCATTTCCAAGTCCCCTCTCGTATTCGCCTCGATGCCCTCGGGTCTTCTGTGGCATCTTCTGTGGCACTTACCTTTCTGTGGCGTGTGGCTTTCTATACCGTTTGGCTCAAGCCCGCGTGTAGTCAGTTTGGATTTACATGCAACGCGCGGCAAATGAAACTCAATTTCTAGCCCGCGCGCAAAAACCAGCACCTCAAGGTGAATGATGCCTCAGTTGCGCAAATGACCGGCGGAAATGTGGAAAATTGCTTAGTCTTTACAGTGTGAGTGACATCTTCAGCCGAACCTACAGTGATGCCAAGAAATTGGTTGGACGTGTGGCGTTCCTCAGTGCCGCAACAACTCTCAGCGCAGCTGCCACCGTGGTGGCTGTTGATCACTGGCAGAAACGGCATATTGCACGAAAATCAGTGTTCCCGCATTTGCCACCGCAAGACGTTGAAATCGGCGACACGAGCACCAGGGTCTACACGTTTGGTGAGGACCTTTTTGAAGACATGCTTGCAGCGATCGAATCTGCTGAATCCACC
>DFNY01000142.1:1898-8000 GCA_002376595.1 Jonesiaceae bacterium UBA3555
CCTGCATATCCAATTTTCCGGCCGCAAGTTCTCTTAATGGACCTAAAATATACGGGCCGTGACGTCCGCAAGATTTTAGTTGTCGACGAAAAAATCGGCTTTGTTGGTGGGTACAACATCGGTTCAACGTATGCCACGCAATGGCGTGACACCCATATGCGAATCACTGGCCCTGGCGTCTGGGAGTTGACCAGTACGTTTGTGAACTTCTGGAATCACAACCGCAAACACGGCCTGCCGCACTTGGAGATTATTCGCACTCCAGACTGGCTCCCCCGCATCCAAACTGCTGCAAATGCGCCAATCCGCCAGGTCTACCCAGTGCGCAACATCTACCTCGAAGCTTTTCGTAGAGCGTCGCACCACATATACCTAACCCAGGCATACTTCATCCCAGACAAACTCTTCTTGGACGAACTTCTCGCCGCGGCTGCGCGGGGTGTAGACGTTCGCCTGGTGGTTCCAGAATCCTCAAACCACGTGCTTACTGACTGGCTCTCACGCGGACAGTACTCGAAGATGCTCCGCGGTGGCATTTCTATTTGGCTGTTCAAAAATGCAATGGTTCACGCAAAGACAGCAACCGTTGATGGTGTGTGGACCACCATTGGTACGGCAAATATTGACCGACTTAGTTTGCAGGGCAACTACGAAATCAACATGTCAATCTATGACGCTGACTTGGCCGAGACTATGGAAAGAGTCTTCGAATCTGACCTAACTAACTGTCGGCGTCTTGAACTTGATGAGTGGGAGAACCGGCCGTTCATTAACAAGATTGGTGAACTCCTTCTTACCCCGCTCTCCCCTCTTCTTTAAGGCAACGCAATCAAAGAGTGCCGGTTGGTACGTGCTCAAATTGAACACGTACCAACCGGCACCTCTTTTGGCAGTCAGGCCTTATTGCCCGGTGCTGTTTTTGCAGGTCAGTGCTCTGAGCGCTAGCTCACTACGGCAATCAAGTCGCCACCACGTACTTGCCCCACCGCGCCAACAACAACACGGCTTACTGCGCCGGCTACCGGCGTGGTGATAGAGGCTTCCATCTTCATGGCTTCGATTGTTGCTATGACCGCTCCTGCTTCAACTTCTTGACCCTCCTGCACGTGAACGGTGACCGAGCCATCGTAGGGAGAAGCAATGTGGCCACTGATCTTTGGATCTGCCTTCTCAGACTGAACTGCTGTGACCTCCACCGAGGTGTCACGAATCTGGATCGGACGCAACTGACCATTGAGCGTAAACATGACCGTACGCAGTCCCTGTGGGTCTGGGTCGCTGACTGCTTCCAAACCAACAATTATGCGTACGCCCTTGTCCAAGCGAATCTCGATCTCTTGACCAGTCTCGAGCCCGTACAAGTACGACGCAGTTGGGAGTACTGAGACATCGCCGTACTGCGCCACCACACGCTCAAAGTCCTTGGTAGGTCCGGCAAACAAGAGATGGTTCAAACGATTCCGGCAGCTCGCTGAATCCCCCATCAACTCCTTGCTGTCTTGAGGATCAAGGCCACGTGCAATAGATGGAACTGCGCGGCCAGCCAATGCCTTGCTGCGCAGAGGTTCAGGCCAACCTGCAGGCGGTACACCAAGTTCACCGTCCAGGAAGGAGATCACCGAATCTGGGATGTCATAGGAAGCAGGATCCGCAGAAAAGTCCTGCGGATCAACACCCTGAGCTACCAGTTGAAGTGCCAGATCCCCCACCACCTTTGACGATGGCGTGACCTTCACCAAGCGACCGAGCATGCGGTCGGCTGCAGCGTAGGTATCCTCAATAGCCTCAAAGTGAGAGCCCAAGCCAAGAGCCGACGCTTGCTGGCGCAAGTTGGACAACTGCCCGCCTGGGATCTCATGTCGGTACACACGACCCGTTGGGCCACGTAGACGGNNCTTCCCAATACGGCTCCAAATCGCATACGTTCTGCAACGAAAGACCAGTGTCACGAGGAGTGTGTTCAAGTGCGGCAACCAACGCAGACATTGGGGGCTGCGAAGTCGTACCAGCCATCGCCGCGCTGGCAACGTCAACCGCGTCCACACCTGCTTCGCTCGCAGCAAGCAAAGTTGCCATCTGGCCACCCGTGGTGTCGTGGGTGTGCAGATGTACTGGCAGGTCAAAACGATCACGCAAGGCTGTTACCAGAACACGAGCCGCTTCTGGACGTAGAAGCCCCGCCATATCCTTGATAGCCAGGACGTGAGCGCCCGCATCGACAATCCGTTGAGCTAACTCGAGGTAGTACTCCAACGTGTAAATATTCTCGGATGGATCAAGCAGATTACCCGTGTAGCACAACGCAACCTCGGCAACGGCCGTACCAGTTGCACGTACCGCTTCAATTGCGGGACGCATCTGCTCAACATCATTAAGCGCATCAAAAATGCGGAAGATATCTACCCCAGAGCTGGCCGCTTCCCTAACGAAAGCATCGGTCACCTCGGTTGGATAGGGCGTGTACCCCACCGTGTTACGGCCACGTAGGAGCATCTGAATGCACACGTTTGGCAAAGCCTTACGCAGCTTGTCCAACCGGACCCACGGGTCCTCACCCAAGAACCTCAAGGCAACATCGTAGGTGGCGCCTCCCCACGCTTCCACAGACAGAAGCTGCGGCGTCAAACGCGAAACAGCAGGAGCCACCAAGAGTAGGTCGCGTGTTCGCACACGTGTCGCCAGCAACGACTGGTGAGCATCGCGGAACGTAGTATCAGTTACCGCCAGTGCAGTCTGTTCGCGCAGGGCGCGTGCAAACTCAACGGGACCATGTTCCAAAAGGAACTGTCGGGACCCGGCCGGGGGTTCGTCGGAAAGCGAAAGACCCGCAGGGAGCTTCTCCTTAGGCTCAATCGCACCGAAAGAGCCGCCATACGGCCGGTTCACAGTCACATCACCCAAGAAATTCAACAACTTGGTTCCGCGGTCGGCAGACTCGCGGGCATCCAAGAGTTCAGGGCGGTCATCAATAAACGACGTAGCCAGCTCCCCAGCCGCGAACTGGGCATCGCCCAAAACAGCCAGCAAGAACGGAATGTTCGTGCGGATGCCACGAATGCGGAACTCGGCCAAAGCGCGCCGAGCGCGACGCACAGCAGTATCAAAATCACGGCCACGGCACGTCAGCTTCACCAACATGGAATCGAAGTGACCAGTGATGTGTGAACCAGCCGTCGCAGTGGCACCATCAAGACGAACGCCCGCACCACCCGGCGAACGATAAGCCACAATGCGGCCAGTGTCAGGCCTGAACCCGTTCGCAGGATCCTCGGTAGTTATACGGGACTGCAATGCAAAACCATTAACGTGAATCGACTCCTGGGAAATACCCAAATCAGCCAAAGTTGCGCCACTAGCAATCCGCATCTGAGCGGACACCAAGTCGATATCGGTAACTTCCTCAGTCACCGTGTGCTCCACCTGGATGCGAGGGTTCATCTCAATGAAAACGTGCTGACCAGCGCGCTCCCCCGCAGTATCAACCAAGAACTCAACAGTGCCAGCATTCTGATAGCCAATGGCGCGAGCAAACTTCACCGCATCAGCACACAACGCAGCCTTGATCGCAGGATTCAAGTTAGGAGCCGGCGCAATCTCAATTACCTTCTGGTGGCGTCGTTGAACAGAGCAGTCACGCTCATGTAGGTGCACCACATTGCCCTGACCATCAGCAAGGATCTGAACCTCAATGTGGCGAGGGCGCGAGACCGCCTGCTCCAAGAACATGGTGGCATCGCCAAAAGCGCTCTCAGCCTCACGCATTGCAGATTCAAGAGCGTCGCGCAACAGCGAGCGATCATCGACGCGACGCATCCCGCGACCACCGCCACCAGCAACAGCCTTAGCAAAGATTGGGAAGCCAATCTTGTCTGCCTCTGCAAGCAAGTACTCCACGTCAGTGGAAGGCTCACTAGATTTGAGCGTCGGAATACCCGCTGACTTTGCGGCCTTAAGAGCTGCTACCTTGTTCCCAGCAAGTTCCAAAACCTCAGCAGGTGGACCTACAAAAGTCAGGCCATTGTCCCTGCACGCACGTGCAAGATCGGGATTCTCAGACAAAAATCCATATCCAGGATAGACCGCATCTGCTCCAGACTTAACGGCCACCCGGATAATTTCATCAATATTGAGGTACGCCTTGACCGGAGAGCCTGGCTCCCCAATTTGGTAGGCTTCATCGGCCTTGAGCCGGTGCTCTGAATTGCGGTCTTCCTGAGGGAAAACAGCAACAGTGCGTGACCCAATTTCGTAGGCAGCGCGGAATGCCCGCACTGCGATTTCGGCCCGGTTCGCGACAAGAACTTTCGAGAACACCAAACACCTCATCATTTACGCGGCCAGACACCAGGCAACTGTTTTGCACAAGCGCGGTCCAACGTAGTTCGGCACATTGATCACTGCAGATCAAAGGCGGGCTCAACTGGTTCCGCCACAAGTAAATTTTTGCACGAATTTGGTCATTGGATCCCAGCGCATCCGCTCAGCGATACGACTATGTCACTAAACCGCTAGACAAGGACGCCCTGATAAGGGAAAACAGCAAAGAACTAGCATGTCCATGCAAAAGTTGCGTGGACAAACCGGTAAAGTGTAACGCGTGGCAGTATTAGGCATTTGCAGTCTTAAAGGCGGCGTAGGAAAAACGTCCATCACGCTTGGACTCGCATCAGCAGCAATTTATGCAGGGTTGAAAACCCTCGTTGTTGATCTTGACCCCCAAGCAGACACAACGATGGCACTGGGCGTACTCGGCGCAGCTGAAAACGATGTGGCTGCGGTCCTAGACAACCCCTCATCATTGGTGGTCAAATCAGCGATTGCGCCATCGCCATGGAACCCTGATCTGCTCCATGCAGTAGTGGGCTCCAATGCCCCCCCCCGCCACGACGGCCCTTCTTACGCGCACCGTCTCACCAGGTTGAAGCACGCACTTGAATCTCTGAACGACGAGTACGACCTCATTCTCGTTGACTGCCCGCCATCACTAGGTGGACTAACGCGGCAAGGCTTGACGTCCTGCGACCGTGCCTTGATTGTGACCGAACTTGGATTGTTCTCAGTCACCGCTGCGGGACGCGCGTTCCAAGCAATTGATGAGATTCGCAGAGAATCGGCGCCGAACCTCCAGCCTCTGGGAGTCTTGGTAAACCGCGTGCGTGCACGTTCCTCCGAACAAGCATTCCGACAAGAAGAGCTCACCAAGATGTTTGGCCCGCTGATTCTGACCACCTACATTCCAGAACGCTCCGCACTGCAACAGGCGCAAGGAGCCGGAAGCCCAATTCACGCATGGCCTAGCCGCGCTGCGCGGGACTTGGCCGACCGCTTTGATGCTGTGCTCTCACGCGCACTAAGGTCAATCGCCCGTGACAAACAAGCCGTCCAGCTTCCTGGCGCCCAATCCCCGCAGCAAGACGAACGCGTGGCTCTAGAGTCGCTAGCGATTGACGGCAATGCTCAAGGCCAAGCGGTTGCCGGTGCGTTAGCCGCCGAGTTGGCGTTGGAGCATGAANNCCGCGATGCGGTTGATCAGGAAATTGGTTCCGATCCCACGGGCACTTTTGCCCAGCAGAACCCTGATGAACAGTGGGCTGATGCCAGCGACGCAACCGAGCGGAGCGAACTCGCTAATAGTCACTCCCCTGCACGTAGCCACCGTGCATATGATCAAGCCGAAGAGATTCAGGCCTTCGCTCCACGGGCTGCGACAGAGTAACAACCACAAGTCCATGAGATTGATGCCCGACGATCGAGTGAGAGCCTAGTTCTGGCAACTCCTGCGGGACTTGTTCGAATTTAAGAAAAGCGATGGGCCTCAAGGTTACTTGAGGCCCATCGCTTTATATATGGGTGCTTGCTGGGATACGCCCATAGGACCTGAATGCGTCCTTCGGACCTGAGCAAATCTGCTGTGAGTGCCGACTGCGCGGTGCGCGCTAACCGAACTGGTTCGGTAACGCCTCGAAAGCCACTAACCAGCTGTGCGTGCGCGGCGACGTTGCGCCAACTCGTCTTCTGGGAAATCTTGCTCAGGTGCAGCGCCATCAATGCGTTCCGCTGGAAGTGTTGCGAGGGTTCCTTCTACTTCGCGCCAAACCCTAT
>DFNY01000142.1:8053-15030 GCA_002376595.1 Jonesiaceae bacterium UBA3555
TCGGAGATTCCGCGCTCTCGCAATGCATCTACTGCGGTGCGGATCTGCTGCAATGAAACCCCTGTGTCCAGGAGTCGCTTGACCACCTTCAGTACCAAGATGTCCCGGAAGCTATACAGACGGTGTGTGCCCGAACCTAGCGCTGGGCGAATGGTCGGCGAAACAAGCCCCGTGCGAGCCCAGTAGTCCAGTTGGCGGTAGGTGATTCCTGCAGCCCGGCAGGCCGTAGGGCCACGGTATCCGGTCTGAGGATCCTGGTCTTCAATGCCATCGCCGAACAAAGTACCTTGCGAACGCGCAGGGAAAGCGAAACGCGCCTCCGTCTGAGTGCGATCGTCCATGTGTTCCTCCGCGGGAAGACTGTGAGGCAAAACGCCTAAGTGGATCGGGGTTGCTACTCCATTACGCTATGGCCGGAGGATCGTTCGGTCAACAACCATTGATGGTTTTTTGAATCGTGTCGCTCACAAAACCCTCAATAAGTGCTTGAAGGTTTATCGGGTGCCCGAATTGCCCAGATTGTTGAAGTTGAGCGAGGGTGGACTCTTCTGCGCTACCCGTTGATTGTTGCGCGCGCACGACGAGTAATCGCGCAACGAAGAATCAGGACAGCTCCGCCACACCATCACGCAACCACACCGCATGCAGGTTAGCGAGCGTCTCTGCGAGTTCGCGCCGCACAGAATCCGCCTCACCCTGAGAACTCTCTGTTCTGCGACTCTGAATATACGCAACCGACTGATNNGGGCGGTCTGCAGCTGCGCGCATCGACCTCAGATGACGCCAGTCAATGCCGTATCTTTCCAGGACTTCGGCAAGCTTGATGATTCGCACATCCCGCTCAATATTCTCTGCGATATCTGCGGCTCGGGTTGTCGCAGGATGGGCGCGCAGTACGCCCGCAGAAATGAGACCTTCTACAAACGAATGCTCAACTCCAGCTGCACCTGCCAAATCAGCAAATTCCGCAACGGCAGCCTCCACGGGAGTCATTCCATCAGCGGACGCAACGCGAGGGCGGATTGGATGATCGGTTCGCAGAGTCCCCGAATCCAGATCCGCAAGCTTTTCTTTGATTACCTTGAGCGGCA
This sequence comes from Jonesiaceae bacterium UBA3555, assembly GCA_002376595.1. Lineage (GTDB taxonomy): Bacteria > Actinomycetota > Actinomycetes > Actinomycetales > Cellulomonadaceae > Timonella. The sequence continues at coordinate 9,145 of DFNY01000142.1, forward strand.
AATAGCGGTCGCGCTGTTCGGTGAGGACAAAACGCAACCTTTCAACGTCTGCGGGGCTGTATTGGCGGTATCCACCACTCGAGCGAGTGGGCGTGATGAGTCCTTGGTCTTCGAGGAAACGTAACTTTGAGTGTGAAACGGCTGGGAACTCGGAACGCAAAGCACCAAGAACGTCAGAGATCCGCATGCTTGGCTGTGTGGAAACTCCATGCGGCCAAGTCGTCGCAACACTCTCAGGACGCTGCGACGCCGGGTGGTTTGAAGAAACCGGTGATACTAGAGCCACGAAATGGTCACGCACCCGATCCGGAGGACTCAACCACACGGCTCAAAGGGCTTTGGTAGTAGACCATACGGTATTTGCCGATCTGCAGCTCATCGCCTTGTTTCAGTACGTAACTGTCTATGCGGTCTCTGTTGATGTAGGTTCCATTCAACGATCCCAAATCACGTACCTCGTACTCCACGCCATCGCGGACGAATTCTGCGTGCTTGCGGGAAACTGTGACGTCGTTCAAGAAGACATCTGCAGTTTCACTTCGTCCCGCAACAATGCGCTCGTCATCGAGTAGGAAACGCTCAACCTCGCCCTGCGCAGTGCGAACAACCAGCAGTGCCGAGCCGCGAGGCAGCGCTCCGACAGCTTCTCTAACTTCCTGGCTCGCGCCAGCAACGTTANNTTCTCCATCTGACCATTACCCACGGTGTGCTCACTCATATTTGACCTCCACTTTCGTATTACTTGTTTTAGTAACGTTACCGGGTCGTCTCCGACACCAGATATGAAGTTACTGATGAACTAGCATACTGATGTTCGGCGACGGATGTCACCCAGAATTCAATTCTATCTAGTTATCCGGAGTATTGGGTGTTGCAAAGGACGGCTCCGAAACCTCAACCGTTGCATTAATCCTGACCTCGTCTTGCTGTGTAATGGTGCCCTCGCCCGTGCCCGTTCGCACGGAGGCCATAGCGCCACCAGGAATCTCCAGAGCGGGCTGCATGGTGGAAGGATCACCAATCGCCTTCCACTGGTACGGAGGGCTCAACACCACTCCCCCTACGGAAATGCCCGCAGTGGTGTCTGCAAAGTGGCTAGACGTAACCATTCGGATCCCGTTGACTTCAACCGCTTCGGCACCCGCGTTGCGTAATTCCTCGAGAATGTTGAACAAGACGTGTGCCCGCAATGGTTCGTCACCTTCGGTTACTCGAATAGTGATGCCTGGGCCTTGTGCGGGTAGACGTCCAGACAAGATTCCCTGAACCTTTGCGCTCTCCTCCGCTGCCTTGCGGGCTGTCTCCTGGGTGTTCTGCCCAGACTCGAGTTCGCCTACAAGGGTGCGTAGCCGTTGCTCTTCTCCCTCAAGTTCGTCAGTGCGCCGAGTAATCTCGTCAAGAAGGTTAATGAGTTCAGACTGCCTAAGACCGGAATACTCGTCTTTCTGTGAAAGCTGGAGTTGAACTACCAGAGCAAACCCGAGGAGTCCTACGAGCAGCGCGGACAGAATCTGTGCTCGCGTCATACGTGGTTTAAGCGCAAGAGTTAGTCTCCTCTTCGCGCTCATGGGAGTCTGGCTCTTGGCTTGTCTAGCTGTTCGAGTCTCACCAGAGATCGTGGTCGAAGTGGACTGTCCAGTCTGTGTCCCACTGTGTGCACTTGAGTCCGTAGAGTGCCCAGTGTTGGAAGCCATGGGCCCGAGGTCCGGCGTATCTTGGGCCGAAGACTGCCCATTTGGTTCGTGCGGTGCGTTGAGTGGATCGAGTGTCATTGCGTCACGCCTTGAAGATGTGGCGACGAATAGCAGCTACGTTGGAGAAGATTCGGATACCCAGAACCACAACTACACCAGTGGAGAGCTGAGAACCCACTCCAAGTTGGTCACCCAAGAACACAATAAAGCCCGCAACAATCACGTTCGACAAGAAAGACACAAGGAATACGCGGTCATCAAAGATCCCATCGAGCAGTGCTCGCAACCCGCCGAACAGTGCATCAAGCGCTGCAACAACTGCGATGGGAAGGTATGGCTGCAGGAACAGTGGAACAGTGGGCTCAAGAAGGAGCCCGGCAACGACGCCAATGACGAGTCCAATCAGCGGGATCATTTACGCCATCCTTGAGGTGTGGGTTGTGTAGTCATCTTTAGTTTTCCGGAACCGTTGCATGGAGTANNAGTTCTTTTCTGATTGGGAGTCTATCTTGATGCCGTACTGGGACCGTAGAGTTTCCAACGATATGGCTGTATCGCCTGACCGCAGCCCTTTTGTCAGTGCATCCACGTCACCTATGGCATTAATCGTGTACGGGGCAGACAAGCCTGTCAGGTCCACCAGAATTGCGGATCCTGCGGACCGTATTGCGCTAGTTGGGGTCAATCGTTTCCCGTTTACCGAGATCGCTTCGGCGCCAGCGGACCATAGGGCTGACACGATGACGCGAAGGTCGGAGTCTTGCACTGCGAATTCTGCGTCTTCTGCTGCGCGTGCTCCGTCAGCAACCGTAACGGACAAGCCTGGTCCGTGAACTGCAATGGCACCGTTACGTATCTGGCCGCGGGTGGTGGCAGGGTCTGCTGTTCCCTGCTGCGCCAGTGCCCTCTGCGACAGTGCAGAGGTCCGATCGGTGAGTTCCGCGATGGACTGCTCTAATCCGTCCATTTTTGCGGTGCGCTCCGAAATCTCACTTGTGAGGACCGAACGCGCACCAGCAGCAACATCAGCGCGGGAGCGCAGCGACATTACAGAAGTGGCAGTTACGTAGCCGAGCCCGATTGCAAGGATGAGTGAAATTGCGGTCCAGTGTTTTGACGACTGGTAGGGATTTCCCTGCGCCAGCGCCAGCTTTTTGGCTTCGGCCGCTGCCGCATAGCCAGGATCTAGGGGGCGATGCATTACCTCGTTGATCAGGGTCATTGAAGCGTCCACAGGCCCCTGCCTGCCTTTGGGCGCGTGGGATTTAGGCACGAGGAGAGTCCTCTGTAGCTATCGAATTGTCTTGCGCCAACTCACTACCTGTAAGAAGTTGGCGGCCTTGTGCCAGATACTGTAGGCAAGAAGCCCAGTAGAGAATCACGCCTGCAATAGCAAAGCACCACGCAACAACAGTCACAATTTGTGCAACCGATGGGCTGACTATTGAGAGGCCGGAAACCAGGTACAGCGGGAACGCGACAAGAAGGCACAGAGTGGCGGCTTTACCAACGAAGGTGACTGCCATGGGCTTGTGGCCTCGGCGGGCGATGAGCGAAACAAGAATGAGCATCACTACATCACGGAGGAATACAAGGCCCAGTAGCCAGAGTGGAACGATGTCTCTCACAACCAGCACAACAAGAGTGACAAAGATGAAGCATCGATCTGCGATGGGGTCTAGAGATTTTCCAAGTTCTGAAACCTGGTTGAACTTCCGGGCTATAAAGCCATCTGCCCAGTCCGAAAGCGACGAAAACGCAACAACGAAAAGTGCCCAGCCGTCATGGTTAGTCGCAACCAGAATGGCAAAAACTGGAATGAGCGCTAACCGCATGGCGCTTATGAGGTTTGGAATTGTCCAAACTCTCTCGCTGCTACGAACGATCGTGCTCACCCCTGACGTGCCGTGTTACTCAAGTGCGCGCATTGCGCAAGCCCTCAGAATATCGTTTTGCAGTTCGCAATGTCATCAGTATTTAGTACCAATAAACGCTCCAATCCCATCATGCCACGGTCTGGTTCCTTGTGTTGGAACTCACCGCTGAACAGGGAGCGCATAAGTGCAGGCCTGGAATAGAATGGAGGAGACGCAGAACGTCGTTAATCCCGCTGGTGCGTGTGTTGACGGATGNNTCATAGCGATTACCTCACTGTTCACAACCATAGGTAGTCCACGCCCGCTCGGGCCATAAGAGCCGATCCTAGTGTGTGTTTGGGGAACGACGTAGCAGGCGGCATAGAAGGCCGTTTAAGAAATCTGTACGTCGCATAACCAAAAGTTAGGCGTTGAGGGTGACGGCCGCACAAGTGTGTGGCTGCTCGTTGTGTGCCCGCGCATGCCTTCCACACACTATGAATGGTGATTACCACATGACTTCTTCTGAAGCTATCGATAACGAGACTTCAGTACCAAGCGAAACTGTTGAAGCGCCAAAGGTTACCTTTGCAGACCTCGGGCTTCCAGCAGAACTTCTCAAGGCCGTAACCAAACTTGGCTTTGAAACCCCAAGCTCCATTCAGGAGCGCGCTATCCCTGAACTTTTGGGTGGCGCTGACATCACCGGTATCGCACAGACTGGTACCGGTAAGACTGCAGCATGTGGACTTCCAATGACTGCAGCAATTGACCCTTCGATTCGTGCAGTTCAGGCCCTTGTATTGGCGCCAACACGTGAACTTGCAATCCAGGTTGCCGAAGCAATTGAATCCTTCGCGGTTTACTCCGATGGACTTGAAGTACTCTCGGTATACGGTGGTTCCCCATATCCTCCACAAATCCGTGCACTGAAGTCCGGTGTGCAGGTTGTTGTTGGTACTCCGGGTCGTGTAATTGACCACCTCGAGCGCGGCACCCTTGACCTATCAAACGTTCGCTTCCTGGTTCTTGACGAAGCTGACGAAATGCTCCGTATGGGCTTCGCTGAAGACGTTGAGCGCGTGTTCTCTGAAGCTCCACGTGAGCGCCAGGTCGCACTGTTCTCTGCAACGATGCCTCCTCAGATCCGCCGTGTTGCCCAGCACCACCTCAACAACCCAGTTGAAATTGCTGTGGCCCGCCAATCCACCACGGTTACGTCCATTACGCAGGAATACGCCGTAGTTCCATTCCGTCACAAGACTGGTTCGCTCTTCCGCGTACTCGCAACGTCAGACGTTGACGCAGCGATTGTTTTCTGCCGCACCCGTGGTGCTGCTGAAGAAGTTGGTTCAGCATTGGTTGAACGTGGCATCTCAGCCGCAACCATTTCCGGCGACGTAGCACAGAAGGACCGGGAGAAGATCGTCGAGCGTTTGCGTTCGGGGCAGCTCGATGTCTTGGTTGCTACCGACGTTGCAGCCCGTGGTTTGGACGTAGACCGTATCGGTCTGGTTGTTAACTTTGACATTCCAGGCGAGCCAGAGGCTTACGTGCACCGTATCGGTCGTACCGGCCGTGCAGGTCGTACCGGCCGTGCGCTGTCGTTTGTTACGCCTTCTGAGCGCAGCAAACTTCGCCACATTGAGCGCACCATTCGCGTTCAGCTCGCTGAGGTTGCAATCCCCTCCCCTGCAGATGTATCCGAGCACAAGACCCGCAAGATGCTTTCGAACCTCGAAACCCGCATTGAAGCTGGCCGTCTGGCAATGTACGAAGAACTGCTTCGCGGCTATCTAGCGGAAACCGAAGGCGATGCAGTAACTGTGGCCGCAGCGCTTGCCGCAATTGCTGTTGGAGACTCCGGTCCACGTGCTCGCGCTGAGCAAGAAGAATACGAAGCTCAGGCAGCCGAAGATGAGCGCGCTAAGAAGCGTCGTGAAGAACGCGGTGACCGTTTCGGTGGTGACCGTGAAGACCGTCGTGGTGGACGCGACCGTGATCGTGGCCCACGCGAAGACCGTGGTCCACGCGAGGATCGTCGTGGTGGACGCCCAAGCGAAGGTACCCGTTACCGTATTGCGGTAGGTCACATGGACGGCGCTGAACCACGCGGAATCGTTGGCGCAATTGCAAACGAAGGCGGATTGTCCGGCCGCGACGTTGGCCGCATCGACATCTTCGGTTCGTTCTCGCTGGTAGACATTACTGTTCCAATCGATGACGCAACCATGGAACGCATTTCACGTGCCCGCGTTGGTGGCAAGGCATTGCGGATCCGCCCAGACGACGGCCCAGCTCCACGTGGTGGCGACCGTGGTGGTCGTGGACGCGAT
>DFNY01000142.1:15109-15380 GCA_002376595.1 Jonesiaceae bacterium UBA3555
TCCTGCGGGCCACATTTGCATTGTGTGGCGCCTCTGCTTGGCGCCTTAACCCTCAGGAACCTAGCTAGGAAAAGTGGCGCGGCCACGAATATTTCCATTGAACGGAGAACGCACCCGATTTGCCAGGATTCTAGTTGGACTCCTGGTTGCCTGAATCGTAATGCGCGAGGTGTTGGCGGACTTGGCTGCAGAATTGGTATGCCCGTGCACCTTCAGACTTTCCAAGCGCGATGATCGAGATTTGGTTGCCTGTTGTTGTTTCGAGGATGGC
>DFNY01000134.1 GCA_002376595.1 Jonesiaceae bacterium UBA3555
GCGAGCCTCATCCGCGCTGGGGCTGGCTTTGCACTCGCGATCCTGATTGGCATCCCATTGGGTCTGGCCATCGGGTGGAGCCGCAAGGTGTCGCAGTTCCTCAACCCAATCCTGGAGATTTTCCGCAACACGGCGGCGCTCGCGCTCCTGCCTGTGTTCATCTTGATCCTCGGCATTGGCGAGACCTCCAAGATCGCTCTGGTCACCTTTGCCTGCCGCTTCCCCATTCTGTTGACCACCATTTCGGCTGTTCAGCAGGTTGACCCGTTGTTGGTGAAGGCGGCGCGCTCACTCGGTTTGCGTCAGGCAGCGCTGTTTTGGAAGGNNCCACCATTTTTACGGGTATCCGCATGGCTGGTGCCGGCTCGATTCTGGTGCTGATCGCGGCGGAGATGATGGGCGCGAAGGCCGGGCTCGGCTATCTCATCATGTACACGCAATACAACTTCCAAACCCCAAAAATGTATGCCGGAATCGTTGTGATTTCGCTGTTGGGCTTGAGCATCAATGCGCTTTTGCTGGCGGTTCAGCGCAGGTTCTCGCGCTGGCGCGGCGAGCAGTAAGTTCTTCATTTCCCGACGAGTTGGCCGGCATCCGGCACATCTCGCGTTACGAGTTTTCTGGAGTTTGATATGTCTTCGTTCTTTGAAAGTTTTGGGAGGCCAACCGGGGCCCTCAAGGTGGTTGCTGTCAATGGCAGCCCGTCGTTTCCGTCTAAAACCAATGCTCTGGTTGAGGAGATCATCGCGCGGTTGGGTGAGCAGGTATCTGTGGAGTCGGTGATCATCAACGTTGGTGACCTGGTGCCGTTCTTTGGGGCGTCCTTTGCTGACCCCTCCACGCCAGTGGGTGTTGCTTTGGCACAGATCGCTGAGGCGGATCTTCTGATCGCAGCGAGCCCTATTTATAAGGGGTCATACACAGGGTTGTTTAAACATGTGTTTGACGTGTTGCCGCCAGCTGCTCTCGCTGACAAGCCCGTGCTGCTTGTGGCTACAGGTGGGTCGGAGCGTCACACTCTGGCTCTGGAGCACCAGTTCCGGCCACTCTTCGGGTTCTTCCAGGCCGACACGTTGCCGCTTGCCATTTACGGCCACGACTCCGAGTTTGAGAACTACCTGGTCACAGGCGAGGGGCTTTCCTCACGGATTGACCGGGCCGTTGCACGGGCCCTGCCGTTTGTGTCGGCAGACGCCCGAGAGGCCTCGTTGCACCCGGTTATCTAGAACTCAACCTGGGCACTGCTGCGGGTCAGGCGGTCAAATTCGCGCGAGGCGCGTAGCCTCTTGATCCGCAGCGTTGCGTGGTGCCAGGCTGGCTCGCTCCCAGCAGCGAGCAATTCGCGATAGGCCACCAGCGCTTGGTCACGGTCCTCTCCCCGCAAAGTCTCAATGTCTGCCAGGAGAGCGTTCTGCAGTGATTCGCGCTCGTCGCGGTACGAATCGCGCCGGGTTTGGAGTTCCGCATCGCTGGAGAACGTCATTGCGAGCGCCGCAAAGAGTGCACCGATAGCGGCAACTAAGTTTGCGGCTCCAGACGAACCAAGGAGGTCAGAAGTGAAGATGAAGGCGATGAGCCCACCGATAAACCCTCCAACTGCGAGCTGGCGGAGCCAGAACTCCCATTGTTTTCCATAAGCCGTCTTGTGTAGGCCGTCGTTGGCTGTACGTGCAAAGCGCTTCGTGGAAAAACGGAGTTTCATGCTGATGGTTCCTCGCTTTTCTTATTCTTTTCAACCGACCTAACGCAGTGCGTCAGCCGCCGCCTGAACGAGCTCCACCGATGTCTGTTCCAACAGCGTGGCAGTACCGCCGCCGGGCCCCGTTGGACCTGCATCAAGCACCTCGACCTTACCTGACAGGTGCACTGCGTGAACGCCGGCTTCCACCAGATATGGGATGGTGGCAGCAGTGACTCCCCCACCGGCCATGATTTCGAGTCCAGAATCCGCGTCGACCATCTCGCGCAGAAGCCCCAAGCCGTCTCCGGCCGCGGCAGCTTTCCCAGACGTGAGCACACGATCGATTCCAAGGCTTCGCAGCACAGCAAGTTGCTCCACTGGTTTTTCGACGACGTCGATAGCCCTATGGAACGTCACCTCTACGTCTCGCCCAAGTTCGCGGGCAGTTGCACGGGCAGTCTCTGCGAGTGTTGCTGTGGCCAGCAGGTCAATAGTGTTGTGTGGGGTGAGAGCTCCGATGACTACACCTGACGCGCCTGCCCTCAATACCAACGCAATGTCGCGGGACATAACCGCAATGTCGTCGGGGCNNGAAGGTAAATAAATCCGCCCGGACGCGGGCGGATCAACACGTGCACGGGAAGCCCAACCCGAACAACGGATTCCACCATGCCCAGCGAGGGCGTAAGCCCTCCTGTCGCTCCCAACGCAGCACACAATTCCACGCGGTCGGCGCCGCTTTGCTGTGCAATGCGCGCCCCTTGGGCGTCTTGGACGGCGATTTCTAGTGATACCACGATGCTCCTACACGTCTGGTTGTGCTTTTAGTCAACCACACCACCAACAAAGCCATGGAATCGCTATTCCCACCCGAACACAACCTTGGAATACAACAACTTGGTTGCTTTTCACGCGCAAGTACATACGCAGACGTGTCAGTCCTATATGGTCAGGTCATGGCAGTTACCGATGACGCAATCGCGGCAATCCGATCCATGATCATTAGCGGCGAACTCAAGCCCGGAGACCGACTCCCGCCAGAGGCACAGCTCTCCGATCGGCTCGGACTTTCACGCAATTCACTGCGCGAAGCAGTCAAAGCGCTCGCGCTCATTCGGGTACTAGACGTGCGCCAAGGCGACGGCACATTCGTGACCAGCCTAGAGCCAAATACCCTAGTGGATTCGTTGTCCTTCATCATCGAACTGCACCGCGACGCCTCCATCTTGGACCTGCTCGGAGTACGCCGGATTCTCGAAGGCGAAGCCACATTCATGGCCGCTAGCCAGCTGCGCCCAGAACACTTGGACCGACTCATCAAGGTGGTTGACTCCGTCAATGCCAACTCACCGGTGGAAGAACTCGTGGCAGCAGACATCGAGTTCCACCGCATGATCAACTCTTCCTGTGGAAACGCCTACCTTTCGGCCACCCTCGAAGGAATTTCCAGCGCAACCCATCGCGCCAGGGTATGGCGCGGAGTCACCGAAGAAAACGCGCTCGAACGCACGCTCAACGAACACCGCGCAATTGTGGAGGCCATGAAGGCAGGCCGCCCAGACCTCGCGCGGGCCTATGCCATTGCGCATGTTAGCGGCGTTGAAATGTGGGTGAGCCGCCAGCTCGCTAACCCTCCCTCGAAGCAAGCGAACTAACGGCTCAGATCGCGATCCTCGTGCCCGATTATCGCGATGAAATGGATGGTGGCTCCCAAACGGGTCCGCTACAACTCTTGCCACACGCGACCGCTCGGGTACACGTAGTCCAGAAAAGTATCTGGGGTCATACGTGCGCCCGATCCCGGCGCGACCGGTGCAACATAGTTGCCATCCATTAGTTCTACGGGTGTTTCAAAATGCTCATGCAAGTGGTCTACATACTCAATGACCCGGTCCTGCTTTGTACCCGAAACAGCTAGGTAGTCAAACATGGACAGATGCTGAACTACCTCGCATAATCCCACACCACCGGCGTGTGGGCATACAGGTAGTCCAAACTTTGAGGCAAGCAGCAAAATAGCAATGTTCTCGTTGACGCCAGCAACCCGCGCTGCATCAATCTGCACCACCTGCGCGCCGCCCGACTGCATGAGCTGCTTAAAAATGATTCTGTTCTGGGCGTGCTCCCCAGTAGCCACCTTGATAGGAGCGACAGCCTGCGCAATAGCGACGTGCGCGAGAACATCATCTGGGCTCGTTGGCTCTTCAATCCACCATGGATCGAACTGAGCAAGATGCGAGACCCAACTAATAGCTTCGTCCCGGTCCCACCGCTGATTAGCGTCGATTGCGATGCGAATATCTGGGCCAACCGCTTCTCGCGTTAGCTTCATTCGGCGGATATCGTCTTCGAGGTTCCCGCCCACTTTGAGCTTGATTTGAGTGAAGCCCTCCGCCACCGCTTCCTTGGCTAAGCGCACCATCTTCTCGTCGCTGTAACCAAGCCAGCCAGGGGACGTGGTGTAGCCCGGGTATCCCGTTTGGAGGAGTTCTGCTTCGCGCTCGGCCTTTCCAACCTGAGCTGCGGAAAGGATTTCTAACGCTTCAGACTCTGTGAGAGCGTCGGTGAGGTATCTGAAGTCAACGAGCTCAACAATTTCGTTCGGAGACATATCTGCAAGTAGCTTCCACATCGGCTTGCCAGCGCGTCGAGCCTTCAAATCCCACATGGCATTAACAACCGCGCCAATGGCCATGTGCATGACTCCCTTTTCTGGCCCAAGCCAGCGGAGTTGGGAGTCATGCACAAGGGATTTCCAAAACGCGCCCATATTGTTTAGGGCGTCATCGACGTTGATAGACATGAGGTGATCGCGTAGTGCCTCTATGGCTGCGGCTTGGACATCGTTCCCGCGACCAATAGTAAAGACGAAGCCGTACCCCACCTCGCCCAGTTCCGTTGTCAGCTGGAGGTATGCTGCGGAATAGTCGGGATCTTGGTTCATCGCATCAGAACCGTCTAAGTCCCGTGAAGTGGGGAACCTCAAGTCGAGAACTTCAACTGAGGACAGCTTGCTCATGTTCTTCCTTCGCCGTTGATGGTGAACTAACCACGTTAATCGTGAGTTGGGGGATCACGATGACACGACACGGACAGACATCCGATGTGTAGTTACATTACTGGAAGAAATGACTCTTGTGAACTGAAATTACCAACTGATAGCCAGACACAGGTTGGATGTTTGATGAGGGTACGGCTTAGCTGAGTGAGGGATCAACGCTGCGAGGACTCAACGCTATGCGGGATCAGCGCTGCGAGCACTCAACGCTGCGAGGACTCAAGGAGATGAGCCAACGAGAACACATCTGGGCGGACGCTGGAAATATCGGAATCGCTGGAAAGGGCAACGTTGGCGATCATTTCACCGAGCGCTGGCATGAATTTGAAGCCGTGGCCCGAGCATGGCGAGGCCACCACCACGCGGCCGCGTCGGTCGATGAGGAAGTCGTCGGACGGGGTGCGCGTGTAGGTGCAAGACAGATCAACACCAGTGGATGGGTCCAAGCCGGGCAGCCACTGCTCCACATAGTCGGCGTGAAGTTGCAGGTCACCAGGACGTGAGGTGTACGTGCGGGCGTCGGGGTCCAGCGAGACGCCGTAGGCGTTGAAGCCGACCTTGATACCTTCGCCCTCAGTTGCCAAGCCGTACACAATGCCAGGCCAACGGGTTGGTTCGCCCGTGACAGGGTCAACGGGAGCGTGGTCGTGGGTGAAGCTCGGCCAAGTGTTTTCTTCCATGCCGCTGGCGGTGTCGGGGTTGATCTGGAAGTGCGCTGGGGCAACCTCGATGATTTCCATGTCGAGCGGCTGGTCCAAGCCGAGCAGCCCCGGCGCCAAGCGATTGGTCCATCCACCCGCAGCGAGCACGATCTTGTCTGCGCGGTAGGTGCCGGTTGTCGACTCAACCACCACACCGTCCGCGTCGATACGGGCGTCGGTGACGCGCGAGTTGTACACGACTTCTCCGCCGAGTTTGTTCAGTTCTTGTTCGAATGCGACCAGCGTCAAGTCTGCGTTCACGCGGCCTGCGGTCTTGTGCTCGTGCAGGACCTTGCCCTCGAATCGCATGCCGGGCCAACGCTCTTGGGCGGCCTCGGGGGTGAGGACTTCGAGCGGGACTCCCGCGTCACGCATGGGTTGTTCAAAGTCGTGGGGAGGGAATCCGTGGGAGACAAGTCCAACCTCGGAGAGCAGTTTGAGGCCCGACTCGGATTCGATTTCGCGCCACATGTCGAGTGCGTGGTGCATGAGGTCAAGGTATTCGCGCTGCACGTAGGTGGCGCGATAAATCCGCGAGCCGCCATGTGAGGACGCCTTCTTGTGTCCCTGCTCAAACTGCTCCAGCACTTTCACGCTGCGCCCTCCTTGGGCGAGCTTCCATGCGGTGGCCAGGCCGGTTGCTCCTGCTCCGACAACGATGACATCCAGTTTTTCGCTCATCCTTAATCCCAACGTGCGAGCAGGTTATTTCAATATCTGCCACTCTACGCCGGGTGTTTCACGCGTGAACTGAGTGATTGAAGTGTGGTCAACCCTTCGCCTGTGTCGCATGTGGATTCAGCTCTAGCGCTAGCCGCACAAGTGCATTCTAGGCAAGGACCGTGCCGTCCACACATCTGATAATCCGTGCTGAAAGATGCTCGGCCACATAGGGGTCATGTGTCACCACAACCAAAGTCGATTCAGCTGACACCTGCGCTAGAAGGTTCAAGATGTCGTCTCTAACCTCAGCGTCAAGAGCTCCAGTTGGCTCGTCCGCGAGGATCAATACTGGTTCATTGATCAAGGCACGAGCAATGCTCACCCGCTGTTTCTCACCGCCGGAAAGCTCTGACGGTAGGTGCTCCATTCGTCGCCCCAATCCCACTCGTTCCAGGAGATTTCGAGCCTTAGCAGTTGCCACCTTCTGGCCGACTCCTGCGATTTGCGCGGCAATCGAGACGTTATCAAGAGCTGGAAGGTGCTCGAAGAGGCGGAAGTCTTGGAATACGTACCCTACGTGCTCCCTTCTAAACTGGGCGCGTTCAGGTTGGGTAAGCAACGCTAGGTCGGTTCCACCCACCACCACCTGACCAGCCTGCGGGAGTAGCACGCCTGAGATGAGGTCAAGAACCGTGGACTTTCCGCTACCAGACTTACCCACAATTGCAGCTCTGGTGGCTGCTTCCACTTCGAAAGTTACCGAGTCCAAGACTGGCAGGCTTCGCTTCTTTTTGGAGTAGGCAAAACTGACGTTGCGAAACTCGATGTTCATGGTTGTGCCTTGCTCTTGTGAGGGAATCTGTAAGTGAGAACGATTGGGACCAGCGATATCGCCGTCAGCCCCAGAGATAGCCCAACGAGAAGATCTGATTGGAAGTACATCTCCAGGATCTTCCATGCGACTTCTTTGGCTACGAGTGTGGCAATAATTGCCGCCGTTAGTGCACCAACAATTAAGACCGCACATGCGCTAGCCCTAATTGCTGCGACAGGCACTCCCAAGCGAGTAAGGGTTCGATCTGTTCTGGCGAATCGGTTACGGTCGTTTGCACTCACTCGCCACAGCGCCAGAACCCAAATAGCAATTCCAAGTCCCATGAACGTAACTACACCAGGAGCCAGAATCGCATGACGCATGATGGCGCCCCAGACCACCTGAGATTTGGTTGCATGGTCCAAAGAATCGGAATCAGCTTGCGCAACCGCTGATTCCGAGTCTTTGGAGTGGAAAACAAGACTCGGAAGTGTTCCGTTAGCTGCGATGTCCGAGCACACACCCTGAGGCAGGAGCACGAGGCCTTCGTAGTTGTTGAAATAGTCAACGTACGGGCGCGACAGTCCCGTGAGCACTACGGGGCACCCTCCAATTCCCCCAGTTTCGCTCTGCCCAGCCAGCACGAATTGATCCCCAATGCGTACGTTCGCGCGGGCCGCAGAGGCTTCGTCTAAGACCACGCCGTGGGGGTCAAAGGCGCCCTTGCTCAGCGCGTTGGAAACAAACTCTTGGTTCTCTGAGGAAACACTCCACACTTGTACAGCTGGAGCATCTGAGAGATCGAGCGAGGCCTGCTCATGCAGTTCTGGTGATGATTCACCAAGAACATACGAATCCCCACCACGAGGAATCACAATGCTGCCCGGTTCAACGCCGCTTGACTCAGCACCGTTTGGCTCATCGCTACTTGACTCAGCACCGTTTGACTCAGCACTTGGCACCGAATCAGACGAGGATTGCTCATCCAGATGGACTTGGGAAAGTGAACTGAAATCTAGATCTTGGAAAAACAACGCACGGTCAATTGGACCTCTCAGCGCTATCCCCGCAAGAGCTACGGCCATGATTCCAAAAGCAGCAAGGAAGGCTATTTCAAAGCCGAAGTCACGGAGTGCGGGGCCGCCAAATCGGACTTTCAACCACGCTATCGTTCTGCGCACGTTCACTTCTCACTCCCCCGGTTGGCCAAGAGTGGAAGGAATGCAACAAACGGAATTACGAGGGCAGCAACAGCGAGCCACACCCACAACGGCTCAAGCGCCGGCGGGACCACGATGCTGGAAAACCATCCGGAGTACACGAGGCGTGCGACTGCCACACCACCAAGGAACGCTACCGACCCACCAGCGGCATAGAAGCAATAGACAACGCTGCGGGTTGATTTGGCGCTCACGCCGAGACGATCCAACGTGCGAGACCATGAGCCCAACGTCTTCTTCGAATGGCGTATTTCTCTCCACAGCACTGCTACCAACAGCAAACTTCCGGCGGCAGCTAGCAGCCGGACCAAGCCGAGTTGGGACTGGGTGTAATGGAGCGCCCTGCGGAGGGACTCGTCGGAAGATTTCAGCAACCAGTTCTCTGCGCTGATACCCGAGTTACTTAGCCGTTCTGCATAGGGTTGCGATGCCACAAACTGGGATAGTTCCTGTGCGGAAGTGCCCTCGGTCCACGCATAGAAGTAGTCAATTTCTCCACACGCTTGGCTAAAAACGTCTTCTAAGCCGGTGCCGCTGGCCACCGCCAGCCGTTGCCCTTCCAAGCCACTCACAGCATAGATACCTCGAACTCGGAACTCAGGATCCTCCTCAGCAAACCCGAGCGGCAACACAACCACATCGCCAACCTTGAGGTCGAGTTGATGAGCAACGTTGTGCCCAATGTCGATCCAGTTACCGGCTGAATCGTTCCGATTCCCGGCTATTCGAGTCGAATCTGGAAGCGAAGACAAATCTGCAGTCTCCGGAGTCCCAGTAATGGTCACTTCTGTATCGATTGCTTTGCCTGACCGAGGGTTCACCATCGCAGTCTCAACAAAAGCTCCGAGGAAGACGCGAGCAGGGGCGAGGTCCGCAACCGTGGAATCCACTTGGTCCGTAAAAGTAGGCAGTTCTAACTGGTAGTCATAGGTGGCATTACGGACCGACGAAAGCGCGATCTCCCTATCCAAGGGATAACGCCACACGATGGTGACTGCAATCGCGCTGACAATGAAAACGAAAATCACGTACGACGCGATTCGTTTTTTCCAAACCGTCCACAACGCTCTTGTCATGAGGAGGCCACGCGTAAGGGCCGAGTCAAGCGCTGAGGTTCGGTCATCTCAGCACAGCAAAAATACGCAGTCACCACCAGAGAGTAATTGCGACATTTGGGCCAAAACAATCAAATGTTCAACTAGTTGGAGGGTCAGAGTTGTCGGGTCCTGGGGGTCCGTTTCAGGCGATGGAAAACAGTTTCCACTTACGTATTTTTCGTAGACCCGATTTTCTGCGTCTGTTCTCCATCAAGGCGCCTTTTGACAATCTTGATCAGCAAGAACGTGACATATATCGATGCGCAGCACACTGGAAAAAATGCCTTTCCAATTCCCATCGTGCGGACACTTACCCGCATAGCGCCAAGCAGTCACAGCCGGCCGCGTCCACGACNNCCTCCGGCCAGAGGTAGCCCAGATGCGCTCACCCACTGCCTCAGCCAAGATGTGACCATGGGCGAAGGTCAAACTGGGCGTACAGAAACCTACACTGCGGATGGGAGATACATAGTTGTCGATGGTAGAAAGTGGCGGGCCACCAACCCGGCCATCCCGGAAGACCTGCGCCAAGAACTGGTAGACGAACTCATGTCAGCACGTCGAGCCGTGCGCTCCAAGGAGCCAGACGCTAGGTACCGTGTAGGCAACGCAAAAGTTGCCCTTGGTGAACGCGGCGCACCGTGGTGGGAACCGTTGGATTCGAAAGCGCTGGAGCAACGTGCAACTGCCACCATTCGGTC
>DFNY01000149.1:0-8360 GCA_002376595.1 Jonesiaceae bacterium UBA3555
TGTTCGCTTAGCTCAGGCTCAGGCTCAGGCTCAGGCTCAGGCTGAGGCTCAGGCCCGAGCCCAAGCCCAGGCTATGGCCCAGGCTTATGCCGTTGCCGTGAGTTGCTTGGAATTGATGCTGTGTGCGAGCTGTCCAAGGAGGTAGCTAAACACCACTGGGAGAACCACACATATGACTACCACCACGTCTGGAAGTGCTGCCATGGGGCGGAAGTAGGTGTTGGATTCAAAGTTGCCTCGGTAGACCATCAGGATTATCCCGATTGCGGTTCCCAGAACGTAGCCGAGTGTCGCTGCAACACCGGTAATGAGTAGCGACCTATAGCCGGAGATTGCTTGGAGGGTTTCCTTTGACACTCCTTGGAGCTCTAGTCCGGTGGTTAGTTCGCGAGTCTCTTCGGTGCTTCGTAGGGCAATGAAGAACACGGTAAAGATTGCCAATGCGAGAATCACGAGCGAGACCAGAAGTGCTGTGTTGCCATAGGCAGCGGCGTCATTGTCTGGTTCAAGTTGGTGTTGTCGTCCGATGACACTAATCGCCGCGCCGAGCCCAATGAGAGTTGCAATGGGCATGATCGCGTTGACTGTTGCGGCACGATTTTGATTGAGCTCACGAGCAGCGAGACGTGGCGCCAGTTCCTTGCCCGAGAACTTTGCGCTCAGGCGCGGGACGATGCGGAATACAAGGAAGTAGCTGGCAATGATCATCACTGTGAATCCGAGAGCTAGTCCCGCAAAGACGGTGTCCGCGGTTGCTACGAGTGCGGAGGCACTCATTACCCCTATCCCAGCGAGTAGGAAGAGAAACGGTGCGGATAGTCCGCCATCGACGGGCTGAGGTGCAGTGCGTGGCTCGTTTTCCGTTTTCAGCTTTGGCGAGGTTCGGCTTGTGCGCATATTAAGCCGTTCCATCACCCGAGGTAGAAGGCTGGCAACGAGCATCGGCAAAATACCAGCGGCCAGGCTCACGAGTAGGCCATAGAGCCACGTGTTACCAACTGAAATTGGCATTTGAGGTGAATTCCCTGCCTGCCCGTAAGTGTAGTGGTGGAGGATGGTTCCGCCCACGAATCCGAGTGTGGCAGCGCTGAGTCCCACTACGAGTCCGGGTACCAGCTGGGTTTGCCAGAGTGGTCCGGCGGGTGCGCCGGCTCGCGCAAGTTGGCCAAGTTGCTTTGAGCGTCTTCGGTAGTTTTGCCAATAGAGCGGAATGGATAGCAGCGTGATGAGTCCTAGGATTCCTGGCAAAAGGAACGACATGGAGTGGGTGGGGCTGTAAGGTCCCTCGGCTGGCGAAAATGGCGTGGTGCTCGCCATGTTCAGATGGAATTGTGGTGACTCCAGCTGGTTACGGGTTATCCAGTTTTGCCAAATCAAGTGTGGGAATAGCTCTGAAATGTTTGTAATGAGCTGTTCTGCTGCCGGTTCAGACAAGGCTGGGCCAAGGCCGATGTAGGTGGGCATGGGTGTGCCAGTTGGAGTGGACCACATTGCTTGTGGGTCTACGGAATATAGCAATGCCTGTGCTGGCANNGGTTGCTGCTTGATATTGGCCCACAACCGTGAGCGCGGTGGGTCCTTGGGGCAGCTCAATGTTCAGTACGTCGCCAATGCTTGGTTGCGTAACTGTAGTGTTCAATGAAACGTGTTCTGCGAAGTCATCTGAAATTGCGATTTCGCTCGGTGCAGTGGGAAGTCTTCCGTCAAGCCCTGCGATTTGGGCGGCATAGTCTTCGTCCGTCCACGCTGCTGTCCATGCGGTGGCTGGTGGATTGTATTGCTCCACCGTTCCGTCTTCGAGCTCCATGGGGACGCTGTAGTCGAGAGCGCCCGCCCAGTCAAGATAGCCAGGTAACGGCCTAAGGCCGGCGGGTGTGAAGAGGTCTAAGCCTCCCGTGGAGAGGTCAATACCATTGATCACCAGCTGAGCCGCGTGTGAGGTTCGGGCGCCGCCATCGTGGAAGGTGACTCCTGAGATAGTCACGCTTGATAGGCGGCTGTTCCACGGTTCTAAGTGCCTAGAAAGAAGCATGGGGAGTGTGAGCGCGATGGTCAACCCCAGGATGACGATCAATGCACCTGTCGCAATTTTGTTGTTTCCTAGATCGCGCAATCCAAGTTTGATTGCGACAGGTGTGTTTGCGGGTAGCTTCACTAGTCTGCGCTCCAGCTGCTGTGCGCATCGAAGCTTTGATATGCGCCGGTGTCGGTGGTGATGAGTCCGTCTTCAATCCGCACAATTCGATCTGCCCACGCTGCGTCGCGTGGATCGTGGGTCACCATGAGTCCGGTAGCTCCGGAATCCACGTGTGTTCGAATGAGTCGCATGAGGTTGTCTCCGGCGGCGGTGTCGAGTTCGCCGGTGGGTTCGTCGGCTAGCAGGATCGAGCGTTTGGAACTCAGTGCCGCCAGCGCCGCAATGAGTTGACGTTGGCCACCTGAGACTTGGTGTGGTTGGCGGTGGGCTAAGTGTGTGAGGTCGTGTTCGTGCAGGATAAGTTCGGCGTAGCCCTGTGCAATTCGCGGCTTTTCACCGTTGAGTTCGTGGGGGAGAGCGAGATTTTCGACGATGGTTAAAGCGTCGATGAGATTGTTGCGTTGGAAAACTATTCCGAACTGGGTGCGCCTTAGCTGCGCGAGCGCGCTGCTAGTGGCGCCGCGAAGAGGCGTTCCATTGATGACTACCTCGCCTGCTTGTGGCTGGGTGATGCCCGCAATGATGTTGAGCAATGTGGATTTTCCTGATCCAGAACGTCCCATAATCGCCACGAGTTCCCCGCGCGCAATCTGTAGGTTGATGCTGTCGAGCACTACGCGCTGGGTGGGCCCATCTGGGAATGATTGGGTGACACCGCGCAGTTCGATCGCTGGGCTTGGCGCTGGGAATGTGGAGGCGCTCATTTGGTTTCTCCCCGGGTTGGGAGGGCTGAAACGTGGTGTGTCTGTGATGAGCGCGCGGTTGCTGACTCGCTCGCCATTTTTACGTGTACGGGAGGTTCAACTTTGCGCGAGGCAGCGTTAGTTGGCTCCATCCGGAGGCGTGCTTCTACGTGGTCTAGCCAGCGGAGTTCGGCTTCTAGCGTGAATATGTATGAATCGAGCAGAAGCGACCATGCAAGATCTTCGCTAGATAGTGCGGAGAGTGGCCCTAGCTGGTGTTTGAGTCTGGTGTAGTCACGCAGAGCTTTCATGGTTTCGTTTCGCTGTGCACCGATGACTGCTTTGGTGTCGATGGAATCCGACGTGATTGCGAGCGTGACCTTGATGGACGTTTCTTCACGGTTTGGGGTGTTCCGGGGTGTTGCGTGGTACCACCAGGTTGTCACTTCGTGTAGTCCGGCGTCGGTGATGCGCCATAGTGTGGCGTCATGTTGTGCTGCTTGGGTTGAAGCAACGAGTCCGTCGCGTTCGAGGCGTTGCAGGGTGGAGTAAATCTGAGAGATGTTGAGTGGCCAAGTGCCACCGGTGCGCTTCTCGAACTCGGATCGCAGATCGTAGCCGGCTTTTGGTTCCTGGCTAAGAATGGTGAGTAGTGAGTGTTTCACTGACATGAATTGCCTCTCTGACCTGAGTAGTTACTGAGTAACTCAGATGCGCAATTTCGATACTACCCGCCTTGTTACTCAGTAACAAGCATCAATTGAGACTAAGTCAGATGGGATTATCTAAGTATTCGAGACGGTCTACTCACCGCAGTTGATCTGTGTAACAATGTGAGGCATGGCACTGTACTCGGTCATTATTATTGATAAGCGCGTTTGAAACCTAGCTACCGCTAAACCCAAACGTGCAAACCTCCCATGCGATTTCGGGAGGTTTTTTTGTTGGACCAATACAAATTGTTGGACCTGCACACAAAGCAGAACTCAACACTAGCCACACCCTCACCACCTCGAGGGCGCAAGACGCGGGAGAATGTCCATGTTCCCGCACACCGCGTTGAAATGAGACGGCCGTGAACTTCCACGTATATGACACAACACTGCGAGATGGTGCGCAGNNAAGCTTGCAATTGCTCCACTTCTGGACGAACTAGGTGTTGGCTTCATAGAAGGCGGCTGGCCAGGAGCAGTGCCAAAAGACACTGACTTCTTTGCTCGTGCGCGGACCGAGCTGAACCTAAAGAACGCAGTTTTGGCTGCTTTTGGCGCCACCCGCAAGGTTGGTGTGAAGGCTAGCGAAGATAAGCAAGTACTCGCGCTACTTGCTTCGCAGGCACCCGTCATCACGATGGTGGCAAAATCTGACATTAGGCATGTTGAGCGCGCTCTACGCACCGATGGGCCCGAGAACCTCGCCATGATCAAAGACTCCGTGGAGTTCTTGGTGCGTGAAGGCCGACGCGTTTTCATCGACGCTGAACACTTCTTTGACGGTTTCCGCTATGACCCAAAGTACTCAACGGCTGCAGTGCTCACCGCTTTCGAAGCAGGGGCCGAAGTGGTGTGCTTGTGTGACACCAACGGTGGAATGCTCCCTGGTTGGGTGACTGACATTGTGGGAGAAATCCGAGAAGCCACTAACGCGCAGGGCATCCTCGGAATGCATGCGCATAATGACTCTGGTTGCGCGGTAGCCAACACCTTGGCTGCCATTGACGCTGGCTGTGAGCACTTCCAAGGAACCGTTAACGGGTACGGCGAGCGAACCGGTAACGTTGACCTCATTACAACTGTTGCCAACCTCGAACTGAAATACGGTCGGAAGGTGCTCGTTGGGCAACTCGATGACTCCACACGTATTTCGCATGCGATTTCGGAGATCACCAACATCTCTCCATTCGCGCGCCAGCCCTACGTTGGTTCCAGCGCCTTTGCACACAAGGCAGGCCTCCACGCCTCAGCAATCAAAGTGGATTCAGACCTCTACCAGCACACTGACCCCACCATGGTTGGAAATGACATGCGCATGCTGGTGTCTGACATGGCCGGACGCGCATCTATCGAGCTCAAGGGCAAGGAACTCGGGTTCGATCTGTCAGACAAGCCGGATCTTCTGACCTCAATTACCAACCGGATCAAGCACGCCGAAGCCAAGGGTTACACCTATGAAGCTGCCGATGCATCGTTTGAATTAGTGCTTGTGGAGGAAGTTGAAGGAGAGCGCCCTGACTACTTCCAAGTGCAATCCTGGCGCACAATCGTTGAACGACAAGGTCGTCGTGGCACGGACGCCATTTCTGAGGCGACTGTAAAACTCATCATCGGTGGTGAACGAGTCATCGTTACCGGTGAAGGTAATGGTCCGGTGAACGCGCTGGATGCAGCGCTACGCCAAGCGTTAGAAGTGGCGTACCCGGAGATTGCAAAGTTTGAGCTCATAGACTTTAAGGTTCGTATCCTCGACCAAGAACACGGAACCGACGCTATCACCCGCGTTTTGATTGAAGCAGCAGATGGCAAGCGAACCTGGTCCACTGTAGGCGTAGGACCAAACTTGCTGGAAGCCTCGTGGGAAGCCTTGACTGATTCAGCCATCTACGGTCTGATCCACGCTGGCGTAAACCCAATCTAGAACCAAACCTCACGCGGCACCTTCATCTCCATGGGGGTGCCGCGTTCTTTGCGCTTCGCACCTATGGCTGAGTTGACGCGGCAGATACAGCAACTGCTTAATGGTGACTAGAGCCACACCATTGATGCAGGCGCACAGCGTAACCTTGAAGTGTGCGTGCAGAATACAAAGTACCCGGTGGAAAGCTCGTTGCAATTGAACTCGACGTTGCAGACGAGAAATTATCGAACGTTGCAATTAGCGGCGACTTCTTCCTAGAGCCAGATGAAGCAATCATCACCCTCAACAAAGCGATTGAAGGGTTACCAGCTGACGCGTCATTCGCTCAGATCCGAAAGTCAGTTGAAGACGCCCTGACTCCTGACATCACCATGATGGGATTTGACGCACGAGCGCTCGCTACCGTGACTCGTCGGGCGCTAGGGTTTGCTACCACTTGGGCTGATCACACATTTGAAGTCATTCATGACCGTCCAGAACATCCTCAAATGCAGATTGCGTTGGATCAAGCGCAAACCGAGTTTGTGGAAAGCGGAGAGCGCGGGCCGCTCCTGCGTATCTGGGAATGGGCATCGAATGCCGTCATCATTGGTTCGTTCCAGTCCTACCGCAACGAAGTGGACGAAGAAGCCGCACAACGCCATGATGTGACTGTTGTACGCCGTATTTCCGGCGGTGGCGCCATGTTTGTTGAGCCTGGAAACACCATCACCTACTCACTGATTGTGCCTGGTTCGCTGGTTGACGGAATGTCGTTCGAGGAGTCGTACAAGTTCTTGGACACGTGGGTACTTGAAGCGCTCGCGGAGGTCGGTATCAACGCCGTGTATAAGCCTCTCAATGACATTGCATCCGAGCATGGAAAAATCGCTGGCGCCGCGCAGAAGCGCCTCGCTGGCGGAACCGTCCTGCATCACGTGACCATGAGCTACGACATTGACGCAGACAAGATGCTTGATGTTCTGCGAATTGGACGTGAGAAACTCTCAGACAAGGGCATCAAGTCTGCCAAGAAGCGCGTTGACCCGCTGCGCTCGCAGACCGGAATGACCCGCGAAGCGATTATTGAGAAGTTCCTTGAGCACTTCCGATCCCGTTACAACACGGTGGAGTCTCGCGTGAGTGATGCAGAGCGTGCACGCGCACAAGAGCTCATCGAAACTAAATTTGGAACCGAAGAATGGTTGAAGCGCGTTCCGTAACCTTTCCCTAAAACGCAGTATGGCCGGTGTGTGATCCTATCGATCACACACCGGCCATCCTCGTATTGCGAGAGAGCTATGGGCGATTTCCCCACCAGAATTTGCCACTGGAATCGAATCCAGCCGGCTCTGCACTGCGAACTAACTTCACCGGAAGCGGTGCATACAGGTGCGGGTAAAGCTCGCCTGAGCCTCCGTCTTCGAACTGAACTGAAATCTCGGCCTCAGCCAGCGCAGTCTCATCAAGCACAAGCACCAGCAGATCCTGTGGTTGATCGTGGTAGACGAATTCCGCCACTGCAGCCACTTGATGTGGCTGCGATGCGTGAATGAATCCGACCTCATCCAACCTGGAACCACGAGTGGACCACGAATAGGTGCCCTCCACCTGGGCCGCGTCCCAAAGACTTTGCTGGGTGATATGCAGGATCATTGGCTAGCCTTCCAGCATTGCTTCGATGTCTGCGCGTGGATCAATGATGGAGATGAACTCCACGCGGGTGCCAGCAAACTGCTTTTCGCCTTGTTCAAGTTTTGCCTTGGTTGCTGGGCCAGCGGCGTCTTCGTTCACAGCCACAGTCAGGGTTATTCCGTAGCTGGTATTGCCTTCTGGGATGAGGGCCTTCACCTCTGGAGTACCTAGCGATGCAATTGTCTTCTCAACGATGTCGTTGATGTCAGCCGCGGTCTGTGCATCTGAGTCAGGCTCTCCAAGGAACACGACGTCTGCGTCCAAAGAGTTGTCCTCGGGGTTCCACACAAACTCAGTTGCGGTGAGGCCCTCAGTAGGATCAACTGCATCAGGGATGCCGTTCAATACACCGTTGAGGTTCTGCTGCTGCTCCATCATCATTTCGGTCATCATGCGCATACGCTCTGAGAACTTCAGCTTCTTGCCATCAGGTCCAAACTTGGGGATCTCTGGGGTGCCTCCAGCGCCGATCTGAGTGCGGGGGCGGTTAGCAGCTGAAGCGGCTTCTAACGCAGCTTCTTCTTCGGCTGCGGCGATGGCGTCTGGGTCTGTCACAACTGAAATGTCCATGGACTTGCCTAGCCGTTCACGCAGGATCTCCACGGTGTGCATGGGGATTTCACCAAGAACCTTAGCGCCGGTGTTGACCTCGATGGAAACCTTTGCGCTGGTGACGTCTTCAGGGATGCTGTGCCCAAACTCGCCGCCTTGAACGGCGTTGATGGTGGCAATGAGTTCGTTGGATAGACGGTCAGCGACCTCGGAAGGCAGAGCTCGACCCTGATCAAAAGGAAGAGTAACAATTACTGCCTGATCCTCCTGCGACCAGCGTTCGGTGACGCCTTCTGGGACCACTGGGCCGCGAGGTTTCTTGCTGAAAATTCCCATGAGTACTCTTTCTTGAGTGTGCGCCACAAATGCGAACACAGCTGTGTGCGGGTGAGTCGATGCTACCCCTATCGTAGTGCTCTGCAGGCAGTGCCCAATATTTCTTAGACTCGTGCCGCAGTAGTTGTCTACAGTGGAAGCATGCGCACATTGTTGAACATTATTTGGTTGGTTTTCGCCGGTTTTGCGATGGCCGTGGGCTATTTGGTTGCCGGGATTATCTGCTGTGTGCTGATAGTGACTATTCCTTTTGGAATTGCATCGTTCCGGATGGCTAACTACGC
>DFNY01000149.1:8581-8842 GCA_002376595.1 Jonesiaceae bacterium UBA3555
ATTACTTCCCGACGACACCCTGCGTTCCAGCGCCAGCACCGGAACGCAGGGTGTTGTTTCGTATGTACGAGTGCTAGTCGCGTGCAATATCTGCGTACGCGCCATCTGTGAGCGTGAGAAGGTCCTGTGGGGCTAGCCCCACATCGAGACCACGGCGACCACCCCAGACATAGACGATGTCAAACTGACTAGCGGATTCGTCGAGAAGGGTTGTGTGCTTAGTCTTCTGGCCCAGCGGCGAAATACCGCCCACCACATAGC
>DFNY01000217.1:0-157 GCA_002376595.1 Jonesiaceae bacterium UBA3555
CACCTTGGCAAGGTGATGCTCTACCCCTGAGCCACATTCGCATGTGTGATCATTTCTGATCTGGTGAGTAAGTGGAACTTACTTGTGCGCGATACTGGGATCGAACCAGTGACCTCTTCCGTGTCAGGGAAGCGCGCTACCGCTGCGCCAATCGCGC
>DFNY01000217.1:474-6931 GCA_002376595.1 Jonesiaceae bacterium UBA3555
ACCGCTAAATCCCGCCAAATATAACTTCGCAGGTTGGACACCACTTTCACCAACTCTGAGGAATAGTTACGGTGTTCTAGTGATGTATGACGCATGGTTTGCCGGACGCGCTGGTCGTGGTGTGGCCGAGTTTCGGTCCAACGACTCACTTTTCGATGCACTGGCGCAGGGCGGCAAGTGGTTCGTGGTGGCTGACTTTGATGGCCGCGTTCGTGGTTGGCGTTTCCTTCACACTGAAGAGGTCCCGTNNGAAGCGTCGCAGCACTGGCAAGGCCCGTCACCGAGCCTCTGGTCCACCTCCTTGGACGCGCAGGGTTACCAAGCAGCGGTTTCGCAAACTAGGCAGCTTGTTGCCGAAGGCACTGTCTATCAAGCCAACATCTGCCGCGTCATGAGCGCTCCCCTGCACACACCTATGCACCCTTACTGGCTTTCGGCAGAGCTGGCTGCTGGCAATCCGGCACCGTTCTCAGGGTTCATACATGTGGACAACGTTGATTCGGACGAAAACGTGTGGTTGTCTTCAGCATCACCCGAGCTGTTTCTTCGCGTATCTACACTTGACAGAATTACCCAAGTGGCATCGTCGCCAATCAAGGGCACTGCGCCCACAGCGCAGGGCTTGACGGAAAAAGACGAAGCCGAGAATGTCATGATCACAGACCTCGTCCGCAACGACCTCTCCCCATTCTGCGTGCCGGGGACCGTTGCTGTAAGGGATTTCTTGGCCGTGGAACTCCATCCTGGTCTTGCGCACTTGGTGTCCACAGTGGAGGGCGACATTCGCCCAGAACTGGTCGAGTCTGGAAGCATTTGGCGTGAACTATTTGCCGCGGCCTACCCTCCCGGGTCGGTATCGGGGGCACCAAAATCGAGCGCGCTGCGAATCATCAAGGAACTCGAAACGCATCGGCGCGGCCCATACTGTGGCGCTTTCGGGTGGATTGACGCAGACGCAATGACCGCAGAACTCGCGGTGGGAATTCGCACGTTCTGGTGGGACGCTGAGTGCTGCCCGCAACCGTCACTGCATTTTGGCACCGGCGCGGGCATCACCTGGGGCTCCGATCCTGAGCGCGAGTGGGAAGAAACAGAACTCAAAGCGTCCAGATTGGTTGGCATCGCAAGTTCTCCCCCAACACCCGCCTCAACAAGTTCCGACCTTCGAGGTCGGCTTAATTCA
This sequence comes from Jonesiaceae bacterium UBA3555, assembly GCA_002376595.1. Taxonomy (GTDB): domain Bacteria; phylum Actinomycetota; class Actinomycetes; order Actinomycetales; family Cellulomonadaceae; genus Timonella. Next base: position 1,658 of record DFNY01000217.1, read on the forward strand.
GACAGTTCGGATGAGCAATCATGACCATGGTGTGGCACAACGGCGTTCGACTTTCCTCAACGGTTGGTTCGGTATCTCTTACTGATCCTGGGTTGCTGGTGGGCGATGGCGTTTTTGAGACTCTGGCTGTATACCAGGGCAAGGTCTTTGCGCTGGACCTGCATCTGCACCGTCTCTCAGTTGCNNCTGTTGCGCAGATGCCTGTTGCCCGGATGCGGATCACCGTGTGGCGCTCGAGCACGGAACTGGCTGTATTTCCTGCGACGTCCACGGTGTCGTGGTCAGTTGCTGTAGGTCCGGGCGTCGGCCCAGCGTGTGGGACCGTAAATCCGGCACGCGCAGCTGTTGGCACTTCGCCGTTCGTGCGCAATGAGCGCTCGCCCCTGGCTGGGATAAAGTCCACCGCCTATGCGGAGAACATTGCAGCGTTGCGCCACGCCCGCACGGCGGGCTTTGATGAGGCGCTGTTGTTCAACACCGTGGGTGATTTGGCAGAAGGTTCCACCACTAATGTGGTGGTGGAATTTCCCGACGAGTTGGTCACCCCGGCGCCTTCGTCTGGCGCATTGCCTGGGGTAACGCTGGCAATTGCGCGCGAGGCTGCGCAGTCCAGCGGTATCACACTACGTTTTGCTCAGCCGGGTGAACTCACGCCATCCAGCCTTCTAGGCCGACCATTGGCGCTGCTGGGAACGTTGCGAAATGTTCAGTCGGTTTCGCACTTCGATGCTTCTCCAGTTGAACCGGGCGTCCTGATTCCTGCGCTGGCTCAGAGCTTTTCACTCGTAATGAAACAGTTCAGCCACTAGGCACTCCCAAAAAAGCGAAGACGCCCAGATGCTGGCTAGGTAGTCTGAGTGGTATGAGCATCAAACAGGACCGCGTTCCAGGAACGGCCCTCACTTCCCTCGAAAAAGATCTTCTCGTCCGGCTGTGCTCGGGTGACTGGAAAGGGTCACGTGAAGCAGCCCAACAAGTTCACGTCGCACAATGGGGTGGTAGAGAATTCACCGAGTGCGAGTGTTTCCTGATTTCCGTTCCCCGCGATGCCACAGTTGCTGATGGCACAGCTCCTGATGGCACTGTTGCTGATGCCACAGTTCCACTTGTGCCCAAGCACAGCGGAGGACCGTTCTCAAGCATTGAGGTGTTTGATGGAGACGAATGCATCGGCCACCTCAATCTGTGGGTAGAGGACGGTCTTCTACACTCGCTAGATTTCATGACTTTTGGTGAGCCTGATGAGGTTCTGCCACGGCTAGAAAACGTGGGCCAAACACCGTTCAAGCCCTAGTGGGCGCTGCTCTCACTGTTGCGGGCGCCGGTTCGATGCTGTTGGCCGCAACTGTCTTGTTTGTGTCGAGTCCCGCCAAACGTGGAGCTGCGATCAAGCAGGGCATCTTGCCTCTACTTGGGCTAATTACACTCGCGCTGTCCCAACTGCTCTAGTTCGTCCTTGACGCTAAAAGGGCTGTGCACCACCCCGTCAGTCTTCGCTTGCGCACCAAAAACACAAAAGAACGGTTGAATTCTCAACGGTTCTTGTTTGGTGGGCGATGCGGGTATCGAACCCACGACCTCTTCCGTGTGAAGGAAGCCACAACCGTTGAAAATACGCCTAATTCTCGGATTCCGTGTGCTCTCTGTGTGCTGTGCGCTCGAGTGCATCCATAGCGAGCACAACCGAATCGATATCTCGGTCAAACAGTCCAGCATAAATATCGAGAGTAATCGCAGCAGACCGATGCCCNNAGGAAATCGCCCACGACGCTGCCGTATGCCTCATATCGTGTGGAGTAAGTCTACCGATGCCGCTTGCTTCAGCTGCATCCACAAACACTCTCCGATAGCCGGTACGATCGATCTGGTGGCCAGCGCGGTTGGTAAAGACAAGGTCGTTTCGTTTCTTGCCTTGAATACGCCTTTCAAGGATTTCTGCTGCGGTTGCGGTCAGCGGGGCTTCTCTCGGCTCCCCATTCTTGGTTGGCCCTACTATCCATATCCCGTTGAGGCGGTTGGCAGACCTTTCTACTTTCACCCTCTTACGGGCGAGATGGACATCTCTTACGCGGAGTTCTACGCCTTCTCCCATGCGCAATCCTGTATAGAACATCATGGATGTGAAATCTTGCCGGTGAGGGTCGATGTGTTTCAGGAGCGTCCAGAATTCTGAGTGCGTCAGGAATCGTTGTTCAGCGTGACCTTCGACAGGGAGCTCGATGCCTCTTACAAGGTTTTTTGGAGCCGTTCAGTTCTGACTGCGTACTCGAGTATTCCCGCTAGCGTTCTATGCGCCTTTTGGACGCTGGAAGCGCCTCCGGCCAGCACGGTAATCCACTCTTGGATTTCTTTGTGTGTTATCTCGTTGATTGGGTAGCGGCCCCACCTGGGGATCACATGATTTGTGAGGCGTCCTCTAATCTCGGCAATCGTTCCTGGGCGGAGTTTTCGTTCTCTTGGTGGATTGCGCGGGTATTTGTCCTGCTTAAGTTCCCGCAGACACGAATGGAGAAACCTCCTTGGACTTCGATAACGCGGGGAGAATACTTGCGCTGAAAGGATTGCTTCAGCGCTGTTCCAATCAACACGAGCAGAACAAGAATGTGGCCTGCAACCGCAGAAACAGTCACAGGCCACGCATGTTCCCGCCGCCAGCTTCGGGTAAGTTTCTCTGCTCCGAAATTTACAACGGGTGTTGGCGTTCGGAGACGTCGTTCAGATGGCGCGGAGAGGCATTGACCTTATCCTTGAAGATGAAGGCCCCAGTCGCTAAAAGTACCGACCATCCGTTACCGACGAGAACGAAGGTGATAAGAACTGCTCCTATCATGCTAGTTCCGTCCATTGCTGCTATTGCAATTGCAGGAACGAAATACAACACTTGTGCTAAACAAACCAACGCAACACACTTGGACGTGGGGACCCAATTCAAGCGTGTACGGATTATCCAGAAGACTGGAGCACAGAATGCCGGTCCGCAAAGTAATTGAATCCACAGTGGCCAGCTACCAAAGACCCCTGAGAAATCAAAACTCACAAGTGGTGTGAGCGTTAGCACTGCGATGAACACAATTACCAAGAACTGTGCCAAGAAGATTGTTAGGTAGGTGACAATCACTGGTTTAAGTGTGTTGTTTTTCGTCATAGTTTCCTCAGTAGGAGCCGTACTTTGATCCTAGCTGCCCCAGCGGACAGAGCATCTGACCGGCTAAGCAATTTGCGTTTGCAAGTGTCGACTTGTGGACAGTCTTCCAGCTAGATTGGTCTGAAATATAGATCTCGTGATTTGGCATCTGCCGGTAATTTCCAGAGATTATGCTCCAAGTCCCGCTTTTCTTGGCTGTAATTGTCATCGCGCCGTCAATAGCCCCCTTGCAGAACGGGTTTCCGGCATGCAGCACGAAGCGCATATCTACAGATGTTGCTGAACTTCCCGCAAGCTTTGTCACGGATATGTTTCCACTGAAGGCAGTCTTCGTTGCGAGGAGCGTACCTGCGCTGTTGTAGACCTTGGTGGACCAAATGTCCTTGTATGGTGTAAAGACGAGGCTACCCCACTCGTAGGAACCTTGGAGTTTTGTTCTGTAAGGCCAGCCAGATGCCTGGAATCCTCGGTCGTCACCCGCAAACTTGTATTTGCTGGAGTCGCTGTATTCGCCACAGAGCTTGACACCTGCGATGGGGTTGGGGGCCGCGATGTATTTTGAGGGTATGAAGGTGTTCCACTGAACCACCACGCGGGACTTTGCGGAGGCAGCCGCCGCCAAAGCAATGACGCCTTCCTGGGCCTCACCTAGCGTTTCAGAGCCAACTCGCGTAGCTATACCGAAACCACCTTCAGCATGTTTCCCTGACGGACGCACTGTGTAGGTGTATTCATTTGGCGTGAGATCGGAATCACGCAAAGAAGTGTCCGCGGTGTGCAACAGGAAGACGTCATCGCGATAGATGTCGTAACCAGTTGCGCCCTCCATGGCAGTCCAGGACAGATCCACGAAGTCCAATCCTCCTGCAATCAGCGCTCGTGTACGATCTACGGACTCATTCGCAAGATCTAGATTTGCGACAGCAACGTCCCCTGCACGGTTACGCAAGACAGTGAAGTCTCCCATGTCTTGCGAAGCCTGCCTAGACTGCAACGCTGGGCCAACTGAACCGTCTTCCAGGGAATTCATTGTGAATTCGGGTTCACTATGCTCAGCAGTCACAGCCAGAGCGGGTACGGTGACAGTAGCGCAGAAAGCGACAAGCTTCGTAGCGGATACCACGCTCAAAAAGCCATGTAGGCGCTTTTCTCTCCTTTGAACAATAAACAAGAGTTTTCCTGTGAACTTTGCACACACAGGTTCTGGCACGCTACCTGCTCAATACCCGCCAAACAAGACATATTCCTAAATTCGGGCTAGAGGCTGGGGCTGAATGCACGTATACATTCCTCGAACCGAGTGCATGCCGCGGCCACGGTAGCCAAGCTTGGCGCAGTGAGGTCTGTCGATAGTGTGATCCCTCTAGCAGTTAGTGCGGGTACTATCGCGAGGGTCTTGACTGGTTTCATGGTGTCTTGAATGAATAGCCGTGATGGTGGGAGCCCGGCACTTTTGGCGCCCTCCATCTTGGATGACTACCGCCCCTCGATAGTCCACCAAAGCCCCTCATCCGATGCAGGAACGCCCACATAGCAAACGCGCGCTCCTAAGCACTCTCGATATTCATTAGTTCAGTTCACACTTCGATAACCATGCCTAGAATGTAGCCGCCACGCACACCCCGTAAAAAGACCCGTGACCGTTCCTGTGGACAATCCCAGCAACCCCAAGCGTTAATACCCCAAAAAAACGTTGTGCCGTTAATTCCCTACAACTCTGCAAATGGCTCGCTTGCACTAAGCAGATTGAGACATCTACCTCAGTAGGCTGATTCAGTGCTCCCGCAGATTCCCGCACGAATCTTCACTGCTTGGAGCTAGTTGCGAGTTACCTCTCGCACTCTCTTTCGTATCGCCGCGAAAAGAAGTTCATCGAACTCTAATTTCGGGGATGGAGATCACTCGTGCGAGGACGCTTACTGGAGGCCATGCACGGTTCCCCCACCATGCTTGTCTAGCTTCGGGTAGCCACCCGATTACTTCGCCTGGCACGCCAGCATTACGGAGCGCATCGCGGCCTGCAGCAGATTTCATGATTTCTTCGTGGCTGCGATGCCCTGGGATGCGCGGCTCGCTCATCCAACCTCTTCCGTTTGTGCGCTCTCTGTGTGCTCTGAGAAACACTCAAT
>DFNY01000120.1:0-3298 GCA_002376595.1 Jonesiaceae bacterium UBA3555
AATTCTTCTAGTCGTTATCTAGCGCGTTTGCCTAAGCTAACCCGTTAAGTTTTGTCAACGCGCTCACCCTCCTAGACACCTCACCCGGTGTGGAGGGTTTTTTCATGTCACCAGCATGGTGAGATGAGGTTTCTCGCTCAAAAGGCAAAGGAACAACCTGCATTGCCCGTTGTCGGTGTACGCCGACAACACACGATGTCCCGATGAGCTTGACCAGCCTGCCCGGTAACTCCCTGAGTTGTTTAGAGAAAACAGGAGATCCAGATGGTCCAGGGCGATTCGACTACGGCAAAGCCGCAGTCACCGAAGCCTGCTCCAACACCGGCCGCACTCGCGCGCCCTTTAGCTTCCTCCAGCGTGTCAGAAGCATGCACCGGAGCCGAGTCGATTGTTAAGTCACTCGAAGCTGTTGGCGTGGATGTCGTATTCGGTATTCCAGGCGGAGCAATTCTGCCAACCTATGACCCACTAATGGACTCAAAGAAGGTCCGCCACATCCTTGTTCGTCACGAACAAGGTGGCCGACACGCAGCAGCTGGCTATGCACATGCAACCGGCCGCGTAGGTGTCACCATGGCAACCTCTGGTCCAGGTGCAACTAACCTGGTAACCCCAATTGCAGACGCCAATATGGACTCCATTCCAATGGTTGCAATCACGGGCCAAGTAGGTGCATCGATGATTGGTACCGACGCGTTCCAAGAAGCTGACATCGTTGGCATCACGCTCCCAATCACCAAACACAACTTCTTAGTAACTGACCCAGACGACATTCCTCGCACCATTGCCGAGGCATTCCACATTGCGCAATCAGGCCGCCCAGGCCCAGTGCTCGTGGACATTGCGAAGTCAGCCATGCAAGCCAACACCACATTCTCGTGGCCACAAGAAATCAACCTGCCTGGATACCACCCGGTAACCAAGCCGCACAGCAAGCAAATCCGAGAAGCTGCACGCTTGCTCGCATCTGCCCGTAGGCCAGTGCTCTACGTTGGTGGCGGAATCATCCGTTCCGGCGCCTCCGAGCAACTGGGTAAGCTCGTTGATCTCTCAGGCGCTGCCGTAGTCACCACCCTTATGGCTCGTGGCGCACTGCCAGACTCCCACCCGCAGAACCTGGGCATGCCAGGTATGCACGGAACAGTGCCGGCAGTTGCCGCACTGCAAAAGGCAGACCTTGTGGTTGCTTTGGGCGCGCGCTTCGATGACCGCGTCACCGGCAAACTGGACTCCTTTGCGCCTCACGCAACAATCGTCCACGCGGATATCGACCCAGCAGAAATTGGCAAGAACCGCGAGGTTGACGTGCCAATCGTTGGTGACCTCAAGGAAGTTATTGCAGAACTTCTTCCAGAGCTCGCAGCCGAACACGAAAAGAACGGCAAGCCAGACATCGAAGCATGGTGGCGCCAGATTTCCTCATGGCGTGAGACCTACCCACTTGGGTACACCGATGTGGGTGACGGACTCCTCGCACCTCAGCACGTGCTGACCCGGTTGTCCGAAATCTCAGGACCAGACTCGATCTACGTATCGGGTGTGGGACAACACCAGATGTGGGCCGCACAATTCATCAAGTACGAGCGTCCAAACACCTGGATCAACTCGGGCGGACTGGGAACCATGGGCTTCTCCATCCCCGCTGCTATGGGCGCCAAGGTTGGACAGCCAGACCGCACCGTGTGGGCTATTGACGGCGATGGATGCTTCCAAATGACCAACCAAGAGTTGGCCACCTGCACCATCAACGACATCCCAATCAAGGTTGCCGTTATCAACAACTCCTCGCTTGGAATGGTTCGCCAATGGCAGACCCTGTTCTACAACGAGCGTTACTCCAACACCGACCTCCACACAGGTGTCGGAAGCCGACGCGTGCCAGACTTTGTCAAGCTCGCAGACGCATATGGCGTAGTGGGGATCCGTGTTGAACACGAATCCGAAGTGGACGAAGCAATCAAGCGTGCCGAAGAAATCAACGACGTACCCGTCCTGATTGACTTCAACGTGTCACGTAACTCAATGGTGTGGCCAATGGTTGCAGCCGGAGTGTCCAACGACGACATCCAATACGCACGCGGCATCTCGCCAGCGTGGGACCGCGAAGACTGAGAGAGGTAACTGAACATGTCACGACACACTCTCTCCGTTCTGGTTGAGAACAAGCCGGGTGTACTTACCCGAATCGCTGGGTTGTTTGCACGCCGTGCGTTCAACATCCACTCACTTGCAGTGGGGCCAACCGAACACGAAAACCTTTCGCGAGTAACGGTGGTAGTTGATGTTGACGAGCTTCCACTTGAACAAGTGACGAAGCAACTCAACAAACTGGTAAACGTCATCAAGATTGTGGAACTCGAACCTGGCTCCGCAGTGCAGCGTGAACTCATGCTGGTGAAGGTAAAAGCCGACACCGCAACCCGTTCCGGTGTACTCGAGGTAGTTTCGCTCTTCCGTGCGCACGTGGTTGACGTAGCAACTGATGCAGTCACCATCGAAGCAATCGGTAACCCAGACAAGCTCAACGCACTGCTCGCAGCACTCGAACCATACGGTGTACGCGAGATTGTGAAGTCTGGAGCAGTAGCCATTAGCCGCGGATCACGGTCCATGACTGACCGCGCCTTGGAACGCTCCACACGCAATAACTAATCCCTCATAAACTTCAATCAAGTACCACAACTTCTAAGGAGACACTCCAATGGCTGAGCTCTTTTACGACGACGACGCAGATCTGTCGATCATCCAGGGCAAGAAGGTAGCTGTTATCGGCTACGGCTCGCAGGGACACGCACACGCACTTAACCTCCGTGACTCAGGCGTTGACGTACGCGTTGGTCTTCGCGCAGGTTCGGCTTCGGCAGCTAAAGCTGAGAACGAAGGCCTCAAGGTTCTTCCAGTAGGCGAAGCCGTTGCAGAGGCTGACGTAGTTGTCATCCTTACCCCAGACCAGGTACAGCGCACCGTTTACGCTGAAGAGATTGCACCAAACCTTCAGGACGGCGCAGCCCTCCTGTTCGGCCACGGTTTCAACATCCGTTACGGCTACANNCACCTTCACCGAAGAGACCGAAACCGACCTATTCGGTGAGCAGGCTGTTCTTTGCGGTGGCGCATCGCAGCTCGTTCAGTACGGCTTTGAGGTTCTGACCGAAGCTGGCTACCAGCCACAGGTTGCATACTTCGAGGTTCTGCACGAACTGAAGCTCATTGTTGACCTCATGTGGGAAGGTGGCATTGCCAAGCAGCGTTGGTCAGTTTCTGACACTGCTGAGTACGGTGACTACGTTTCCGGCCC
>DFNY01000120.1:3352-3942 GCA_002376595.1 Jonesiaceae bacterium UBA3555
AGTTTCATCAACGACCAGGAAGCTGGAGCGCCAGAGTTCAAGGAACTCCGTGCAAAGGGTGAAGCACACCCAATCGAGGCTACCGGCCGCGAACTGCGTAAGCTCTTCGCGTGGAGCAAGCGCGAAGGCGACAACACCGCTGACTACGTCGAGGGAAGCGTTGCACGCTGACTTTAGCTAGTGGCGAAGCGTAGCGAGCCGCTGGCGTGAGTCAGCGGTAAGCGCTTCCCGAGCAGCAAGCACAGTGGGTTCAGTTGCACGCTGACTTTAGCTTTACTAGAAAGGCCCGTCCCGGCTTTGCTGGGGCGGGCCTTTCGCATGTTTGTGGTGAGGTGAGTGTCTGCTGGGACTTGCTGGTACGCAGGGAAGGGTGTGTTAGCAGGTAGTGTGGCGCTATGGCGAGAATTGAGATGGCCGAACTCCCTGCTGATGTGGTGGCCTTTGTTGAGAAGGCTCTGGGTGAGCCGGTAGCGAGTTTCGCCAACCAACGCGGTGGTTTTTCTCGAGGCTGTGCGGCTCGTGTGCGTGGTGCGTCTGGTGCCCGGCTCTTTGTGAAAGCAATTGGCAGATCAGGGTTTGAAGGCACGTTT
>DFNY01000120.1:3986-7030 GCA_002376595.1 Jonesiaceae bacterium UBA3555
GAGGGTGCGTTCCCTGCTTCCGAGCAAGACCTCTACTCTGTCCTTGATGCAGTGGCCTTGCTGCCCACTGCGAAAAATGTTGCAGGTATGCGGGCAGCCCAAGATGAGTTGCGTGTGTTGTTCTCTCGTTTTGACGATGTCACGAGTAACTTTTGCGCGATGACTGAATGGGCTATTGAACATTTTTCACAGTTGAAGGAGGTGGCCACGGGCGCGGTCGAGGCAGTGCAAGGCGATGACCTAGTGCATAACGACCTGCGTGCTGACAACGTGCTGATTGATTCGTTGGGGAAGGCGTGGCTTGTGGATTGGCCGTGGGCAGTGCGCGGAGCGAAGTGGTTTGACGCGCTGTTGTTTGTGCTCACGTTTTCACTTGAACACGAGGAGATTGATCCGGAAGAGGTGCTCGGAGCACATNNCGCGGTTTTGTGCGGGTTTGCTGGGTACTACGTGTGGGCTGCCGAGCAACCTGCTGACGAAGTCCCACAGAGTTTGAGGGAGTTTCAGAGGTCGTGCGCGCATGCATTGTTCGCGTGGCTAGAGCGCCGCTGGTCAGTGGTTGTGCGGTAGTAGGCAGGATTGCATAGGTCCAAGGTCACCACTGTGACCTGTGATCTTACTGTCTGACGTGGAAGGGTGACCACATGATGAACTTGTTATCCCGATTCGTGGACACCGAGCGTAGGATTATTTCATGACGAAGAACATCGACCTTGCGGTAATCGCGGGTGACGGAATCGGTATCGAGGTAGTCGAACAAGGACTCCAGGTACTTGAGGCAGCACTCGCCAAGTCAGACGTCACGCTGGGCACCACCGACTACAACCTCGGTGCAAAGCGTTGGCACGAAACCGGCGAAACCCTCACTGACGAGGACCTCAACGCTATTCGTGCACACGACGCTATCCTTCTAGGCGCAATTGGTGACCCAACCGTGCCATCGGGTGTCCTCGAGCGTGGCTTGCTGCTCAAACTGCGTTTCTCGCTGGACCACTACGTGAATCTTCGCCCAGGTAAGCTCTACCAAGGCGTTAAGTCACCTTTGGCCGAGCCAGGCGACATCGATTTCGTTGTTGTTCGTGAAGGCACCGAAGGCCCATACGTAGGCAACGGTGGAGCAATTCGCGTTGGCACCCCAGCTGAGGTTGCTACCGAAGTTTCCCTGAACACCGCCTTTGGTGTTGAGCGCGTAGTTCGCGATGCATTTGCTCGCGCAGCAGCACGCCCACGCAAGCACCTAACCCTGGTGCACAAACACAACGTCTTGGTACACGCTGGACACTTGTGGCGTCGCACGGTTGAAGCCGTCAACGCTGAGTTCCCAGACGTCACCACTGACTACCTGCACGTTGATGCAGCCACAATTTTCTTGACAACGAACCCATCGCGNNGACAACCTGTTCGGTGACATCATCACAGACCAAGCTGCCGCAATCACCGGTGGTATTGGCCTAGCGGCGTCGGCAAACATTAACCCCGACCGCACCGCACCATCCATGTTCGAACCAGTGCACGGCTCCGCGCCAGACATTGCCGGACAGGGCAAGGCAGACCCAACCGCGACGGTACTCTCCGTTTCGATGTTGCTCGACCACCTCGGTTACTCACAAGAGTCCAAGGCCGTTGAAGCTGCCGTTGCTGCTGACTTGGCAGAACGCGGTTCAGCTGTTCGTTCAACGGCAGAGGTGGGAGCGGATATCGCTGCGCGCGTACGCGGCTGAGTCCATCACCCTAGGCGGCTACCGGCAAGCCAGAATCCGCAGTGAACGGATGCTGAGCAACGCCGAAGTTACCTGCCGTAACACGAAGCCGCGCACTCGGCTTCTATAATGAGACCACTGTGCAACGACGCCACCAGTCCGGAAACGGGCTGGTGGCGTCGGCAAAACTAGTGGTCCACACTGAAAGGCCCCAAAATGAGCTCGGAGCTCGAGAACCTTACAACCTCAATCGATGAGGTTGCTCAATTCTTTGACGTCACTGTAACGGACACTCCGTTGCCAGTAGATGAACGCGAAGCACTCAAAGCCAAGCCGAAATTCGGTACTGTCTTCTCCGACCACATGGCCCGAATGACATGGCGCGAAGACGAAGGCTGGGACGGGCGCCGTGTTGAAAAGTATGGACCAATCGCGCTAGATCCTGCAGCGGCAGTATTCCACTACGGCCAAGAGATCTTCGAAGGCCTCAAGGCCTACCGTCACGCTGACGGCTCCGTATGGTCATTCCGTCCTGAGGAAAACGCAAAGCGCTACATTCGATCAGCTCGCCGACTAGCACTGCCAGAACTGAGCGTTGGCGACTTCCTTGGCTCCGTTGCTGCACTGGTACGCGCGGACGTGGAATGGATTCCAACAGGCGAGGAAGCAGCGCTCTACTTGCGACCATTCATGATTGCAACAGAAGCATTCCTCGGAGTGCGTCCAGCACGCGAAGTTGAGCACCTTGTGATCGCTTCACCAGTAGGACCGTACTTCTCCGGCGGAGTGCACCCCGTCAACATTTGGATTTCACAGGACTACGCCCGTGCGAGCCGCGGTGGTACAGGTGAAGCCAAGTGCGGCGGAAACTATGCAGCCTCATTGTTGCCACAAATAACCGCTGCCAAAGATGGATTCGACCAAGTGTGCTTCTTGGATGGACAGGTGGACCCTGCCATTGAAGAGCTCGGCGGAATGAACGTGTTCTTTGTGAAGCACAACGGTGACGTTGTTACTCCAGCGCTCTCTGGATCGATTCTGCACGGTGTCACGCGTTCGTCCATCCTGCAGCTCATCAAGGAGCGCAACGTAAACGTCAGCGAAGAACACATCTCGCTGGCTTCGCTCAAGGCCATGCTCGAGTCTGGTGAAATTGCAGAAGCATTTGCATGCGGCACCGCAGCAGTTATTACGCCAATTGGCCGCCTTGCTGACCACGACTTCGATGTAACCATCAACGGAGGCGAGCCTGGAAAGTTCACGATGGATGTCCGCGAGGAACTCACAGACATCCAGAATGGTCGACGTCCAGACCGCCACGGCTGGTTGACTCGCCTGGCGTAA
>DFNY01000238.1:0-14711 GCA_002376595.1 Jonesiaceae bacterium UBA3555
CATGAAGATCATCTCGCTTGCTCCGGAGGTGCTCTGAAATGGCGAACATCAAAAAAGGTGACACCGTAGTTGTCATCGCTGGTAAGGACAAGGGCAAGACTGGCCGCGTTCTCGAGGTTCTCAAGGACCGCGACCGCGTAATCGTCGAAGGCGTTGGCCGTGTGACTAAGCACGTCAAGCCTGGTCAGACCGCTCGCGGTACCCGTACTGGTGGAATTGAGACCGTAGAGGCCCCAATTCACATTTCTAACGTTCAGTACTTCGACGCTGACTCGAAGCGCGGCAAGCGCCTTGGCTCACGTCTTGAAGAAGTTGAACGTGATGGCCGCACCCGTGTTACTCGCGTTCGAGTAGCTCGCGGTCACGGTGAGGCAGAGAGGGACGTCTGATGACACAGCCACGCCTTAAGGCACGCTACAACGCAGAGATCTANNGGCCTTGTAAAGGTCGTCGTCAACATGGGTGTCGGTGACGCTGCCAAAGACTCGAAACTCATCGAAGGCGCTATCCGCGAGTTGACCCTCATCACCGGCCAGAAGCCACAGGTGACCAAGGCTCGCAAGTCGATCGCACAGTTCAAGCTGCGCGAGGGTATGCCAATCGGTGCACACGTAACGCTCCGTGGTGACCGTATGTGGGAATTCACCGACCGACTCGTTTCGATCGCACTTCCACGTATCCGTGACTTCCGTGGACTTTCTCCAAAGCAGTTTGACGGTAACGGTAACTACACGTTCGGTTTGACCGAACAGTCGATGTTCCACGAGATCGACCCAGACTCGATCGACCGCGTACGCGGTATGGACATCACCGTTGTGACTACCGCGAAGACCGACGCTGAGGGCCGCGCGCTTCTCAAGCACCTCGGCTTCCCTTTCAAGGAGAACTGATATGGCGAAGAAGGCCCTTATCAACAAGGCAGCCGCAAAGCCTAAGTTCGCGGTTCGCGCTTACACCCGGTGCCAGAAGTGTGGTCGTCCACACTCGGTGTACCGCAAGTTCGGACTCTGCCGTGTATGCCTTCGCGAGATGGCACACCGCGGTGAGCTTCCCGGCGTCACGAAGAGCAGCTGGTAACAACTACGTCGTAGGTCCAGTGGGAGCTCAAAGCAAACTAGCTGGATACCCCGACGAGGAAGGGCAAGAAGCCCAATGACAATGACCGACCCGATCGCAGACATGCTTACGCGTCTGCGCAACGCGAACTCGGCTTACCACGAGACGGTGACCATGCCGTCTTCGAAGCTGAAGTCGAACATTGCAGACATCCTAAAGGCCGAAGGTTACATCACGGGTTGGACCGTAGAGGACGCTACCGTTGGTAAGAACCTCGTACTCCAACTCAAGTTTGGACCAAACCGCGAACGCGCCCTCGCTGGCGTAACTCGCGTTTCAAAGCCTGGTCTGCGTGTATACGCAAAGTCCACCAACCTGCCAAAGGTACGCGGCGGCCTTGGCGTGGCAATTTTGTCCACGTCCTCTGGTCTCCTCACTGACAAGCAGGCTGCACAGAAGGGCGTGGGTGGGGAAGTCCTCGCCTACGTCTGGTAATCGGAAAGGATAGATACAGATGTCACGTATCGGTAGACTCCCTATTCCGGTTCCTGCTGGTGTAGAGGTATCGATCAGCGGCGCACGTGTGACCGTCAAGGGCCCTAAAGGCACCCTTGAGCACGTAGTACCCGCTCCAATTGAAGTTGCTCGCGAAGAAGACGGCGCAATTGTTGTGTCCCGTCCAAATGACGAGCGCGACTCCCGTGCATTGCACGGACTGACCCGTACGCTCCTGTCGAACATCATCACCGGTGTTACTGCAGGCTACGAGAAGAAGCTGGAAATCGTTGGTACTGGTTACCGCGTAAACGCTAAGGGACAGGACCTAGAGTTCGCTCTCGGTTTCTCGCACCCAGTAGTAATTTCAGCTCCTGAAGGCATCACCTTCGCCGTTGAGTCACCAACCAAGTTCTCGGTTGCTGGAATCGACAAGCAGCAGGTTGGCGAAGTTGCTGCGAACATCCGCAAGCTTCGTAAGCCAGAGCCTTACAAGGGCAAGGGTGTTCGTTACGCCGGCGAAAACGTCCGCCGCAAGGCTGGAAAGGCTGGTAAGTAACAATGGCTCTCAAAGTTATGGGCAAGGGCAAGGCTGTTGCACGTACCCGTCGTCACGTACGTCTTCGCAAGAAGATCCGTGGCAACGCAGTTCGTCCACGTCTCGTTGTTACGCGTTCTGCGCGTCACATGGTCGCTCAGATTGTCGACGACACCGTTGGCAATACTCTGGTATCTGCTTCCACCCTCGAGGCCGATCTTCGCGCACTCGATGGAGACAAAACTGCAAAGTCGCGCAAGGTTGGCGAGCTAATCGCTGAGCGTGCGAAGGCAGCAGGCATTGAAGCGGTTGTATTCGACCGCGGCGGAAACAAATACCACGGCCGAGTGGCAGCAGTTGCAGAAGGCGCCCGCGAAGGCGGTTTGTCACTGTGATCGCCACTTTCGTTTCGAAGCAAAGGACTCTGTGATGGCTGCTGGACAGCGCAACACTGGCGCACCTGCGGGTGGCGCCAACGAGCAGAACGACCGCCGAAACAGCCGCGGACGCGGCGAAGGCGGACGTCGTGGTGACGCAGCTGAAAAGAGCGCTTTCGTAGAGCGCGTCGTCACCATCAACCGTGTAGCTAAGGTTGTTAAGGGTGGACGTCGTTTCTCCTTCACCGCACTTGTTGTGGTAGGAGATGGCGATGGCACCGTTGGCGTTGGCTACGGCAAGGCCAAGGAAGTTCCTGCGGCTATTGCAAAGGGTGTCGAGGAAGCGAAGAAGAACTTCTTCCGCGTACCTCGCATCCAGGGAACCATCACTCACCCAATCCAGGGTGAAGCTGCAGCTGGCGTAGTGTTCCTCCGCCCAGCAGCACCAGGTACCGGTGTTATCGCCGGTGGTCCAGTGCGTGCAGTTCTTGAATGCGCAGGCGTTCACGATGTTCTCTCCAAGTCGCTTGGTTCGTCCAACGCAATCAACATCGTTCACGCGACTGTTGCAGCTCTGCGTGGACTTGAAGAGCCAGCTGAGGTCGCAGCTCGCCGTGGCTTGCCACTTGAAGACGTTGCACCAGCAGCGCTCCTCAAGGCGCAGGCTGCAGGTATCGCGGCTAAGGCAGCAGAGGTAGGTGCATGATGGCCAACCTTAAGGTAACTCAGGTCAAGTCCGGCATTGGCGGCAAGCAGAACCAGCGTGACACGCTGCGTTCACNNAAAGAAGACGGACCAGTAGTACGCGGCATGATCGCAACTGTGGCACACCTTGTCACCGTTGAGGAGGTTGACTGATCATGGCCGAAAAGAAGGCTGAAGAGGTAGTTGAGGCTGAGGCCAAGACCACCGCAAAGAAGGCTCCTGCAAAGAAGCCAGCAGCAAAGAAGGCTCCAGCGAAGAAGGCAGAGGTGAAGGAAGTGACTGCTGGTCCAGCATTGAAGCTCCACCACCTACGCCCAGCCCCAGGTGCTAAGACCGCTAAGACCCGTGTTGGTCGTGGTGAAGCATCAAAGGGTAAGACCGCTGGTCGTGGTACCAAGGGTACGAAGGCTCGTTACCAGGTTCCACAGCGCTTTGAGGGTGGCCAAATGCCGCTTCACATGCGTATGCCTAAACTGCGTGGTTTCCGCANNGTGGCTCGGTTACCGTTGAAGACTTGGTAGCAAAGGGTGCGGTCCGCAAGGGTCAGCCAGTGAAGGTCCTCGGAAACGGCGACATCACCGTTAAGCTCGAAATTGCAGTAGATGCAGTTTCTGCTTCTGCAAAGGACAAGGTCCTTGCAGCGGGTGGTTCCGTAGCTGAGTGATTTAGCTTGAACTGGGGTCAGCGTTTATTCGCTGACCCCAGTTTTTTGTTCTCAGATGCCGGAAGTTAAGCGATTAGTGGATTTCGCTATCTGGGAGTGAACGTATAAGGTATGTTCGTTATCGGTTTTGTGTTTCTGTGTGCCTTTATCTTGATGCTGAGCACCAGATGCTCTGGCGTAGAGGCAACTTCTTGGTGGTAACACTGGAAGCGCCGGTGTCCCGCTGATGGGCACCTCAGATTCCAGCATCCGCGCCGAGGCACAAACACCAGCAACTCTTCGTCCATGCGAAATCGTGTGGATCAGCGGCGCCACGACAAAGCGCCCATTGACCATTTTCCTCAGACCAGCTGAGGATGAACGCCCCCGGGCGGTTCAGGAGGACTACGTGCTAAGCGGATTCGTACGGGCGTTTCGGACGCCAGACCTACGACGCAAGCTATTGTTCACGCTTGGGATCATTGTGCTCTACCGCATTGGTTCTCACGTACCGGCTCCGGGCGTCTCATATAAGACTGTCCAGCAGTGTCTAGCAACGAACGACTCAAACTCGCTGTTGGGCATCATGAACCTATTTAGCGGTGGAGCTTTGCTCCAGCTCTCCGTATTTGCTTTGGGTATCATGCCGTACATTACTGCGAGCATCATTATCCAGCTTTTGCGCGTCGTTATCCCGCACTTTGAAGCGCTGCACAAGGAAGGCCAGACTGGAACCGCGAAACTCACACAGTACACGCGATACCTCACCATTGGCCTTGCACTGCTGCAATCAACTACCTATGTGACGATGGCGCGCACGGGACAGTTGATTCCTGGATGTGAGCCAATTCCGAATAACAGCTTGTTCACGTCCATCGTCATCGTATTAACTATGACTGCCGGTGCATCGTTGCTGATGTGGATGGGTGAACAGATCACTGAGCACGGAATCGGTAACGGCATGTCGATGCTGATCTTCATCTCGATCGCTGCATCGTTCCCATCCGCGCTGTGGAGCGTGGCTGCTGGGTCTAATGGCGCTGGTAAGTTCCTAATCGTTCTTCTCGTCGCTCTCGTAGTTATTTGCGCAGTAGTGTTCGTTGAACAATCTCAGCGTCGCATTCCTGTTCAATACGCGAAGCGCATGGTTGGACGCAAGGTTTATGGGGGATCCACCACCTATATTCCAATCAAGATCAACATGGCTGGTGTTATCCCGGTTATCTTCGCTTCCTCGTTGCTTTCCGTCCCGACTCTGATCGCACAGTTTGCGAACTCGGAAGCGGGCTGGGTTCAGTGGGTAGCACAGAACATCGCACGCCAAGATGCACCGTTGCACTTGGTTATTTACATCGCTTTGATTCTGTTCTTCGCATTCTTCTACACGGCTATCACCTTCAATCCAGATGAAGTTGCCGACAACATGAAGAAGTACGGTGGATTCATTCCTGGTATACGTGCAGGACGTCCAACCGCCGACTACCTGACATACGTCATTAGCCGACTGACTTGGGCAGGTTCTATTTACCTCGCCTTGGTTGCACTCGTCCCAACGCTTGCATTTATCGCAATGGGTGCCACACAAGTTCCATTCGGCGGTACATCGATTTTGATTATCGTTGGTGTGGGTCTCGAAACTGTAAAGCNNCACGAATTGTTCTATTAGGTCCTCCCGGAGCAGGTAAGGGTACCCAGGCTGCCCGTCTTGCAGAAAAGCTCGGTGTGGAGGCAATCTCCACCGGAGATATCTTCCGCGCTAACATCAAGGGCGAAACCGAACTTGGAAAACTGGCTCAGGAGTACACCTCACGCGGTGAACTTGTCCCTGATTCCGTGACGAACGCGATGGTGCGCGACAAACTCGCGTCAAAGATCGCCAACCGCGAAGCCGAAGCTCTCGGATTCATTCTTGACGGCTACCCACGTAACGTGGCACAGGTTGCAGAGCTCGACGCAATCCTTGCGGACTTTGGCATCTCCCTCGATGGTGCTCTCGAGATCACCGCAGATGGCGATGTTGTGACGGAGCGCCTATTGAAGCGCGCTGAAATTGAAGGCCGTGCAGACGACACGGAACCTGTGATCCGTCACAGACTATCTGTATACGCAGAGCAGACTGCTCCTATCTCAGCTGTGTACTCTTCACGCGATGCCCTCGCGGAAGTGGATGGAATTGGCGCGGTTGACGAAGTCACTGAACGCTTGCTGGTCGCTCTAGAGTCGCTCAACAAATAAGTACCATTTCTCAAAGACCCTCCCAATCACTGATTGGGAGGGTCTTTGTTTTGGGCGAAAAGTAGGATGAAATAGCCCCTCAACGGTTTCCGTCCGGAGGCGCTACGGCTAGATTGAGGCAATAACCACAGCTCTATACCGCTTGCTCAACGAAACTTCTATAGCCCGTAGTTCCATTTCAAATGTGCATTTCGATGCAATCCTCAGCGTTTGACTTTGGACGGCTGCAATAACACCTGCCCCCACCCCCTGAGGAATGCCCNNTCGCATCGTACGTACGCGAACAGCAGAATGCATCTGAGTGGTCAATCGGACTTGTCTCGACTATCTGCGCGAGTACGCGACATGGTACCGGTCACTTATCTGCGCGCTCCTGTTGGCTATGGAAAGAGTGGCCTCGTTGATGAATGGATCAACGAGCATTTGGCTTGCGGCTTTAACGTCATCTATCTTGATGCGTCCGAGCTCATTGAAGAGATTTTGGGGGAAATCGAGGAACCACTCGCAACACAGCAGCGAGTGCTCGCCAGCGAAGATTTCAGCAAGAGCGGTCAAGGTCCGCTTGCGTTTGCAGAGGAACGCCTCATGGGGAAACTTCTCTTGTACATAGAGGATCTGGTTGAGGAGCTCAGTGCTCCAGCGAAGCTCGATCAAGTTTCCGCCAAGCCGCGGCCTAGCTCTACCACCGACGCTCGATCATCATCGTCTGTAGTAGAAGAACACTCGGCTGGAGCTAGGGCTTCCGCAAGTCAAAAGGGCGGCGACATACACGATCAGTACGCGGATTCGGCTAAGCAAGGGGCGTTCCAACTAACGCGATGACTTCTTCGGGGGCGTCGCAAGACTCCATTGGTGAAGGAGAGGACGTATGTGCTCCGGATTCTCCAAATTGTCTAGACGTTCTATATCGGCACGAACCTGAAACGGCAACGACTAATCGTTCATTGCCCACTAAGTTCTACCGTCCCGCTCCATCCTTGCCTCGATCAGTATCGGATCGGTTATTCGCAATTGGCACGAAGTCCAATATGCAGTCTTTCAAACTTGCGTTGGTGGTTGAAGGACTTGGGAGATAGCACCGCATTCGGGGGCCATGGGGAAGTTCCTGTGGTCCGTGATCCGAGCGCTTCCAGATTCGCACCTGAAGTTATTGCACGGAACCAAACTCAGGTGGAAAGCGCATGGTCTGCCGTTGCTAATGCGACAGTTCTCACTCCTAGTGATCTGCGAGTTCAAGAGGGAGAGGTCCAAGCCTCTCTGAGAGGTACTGCGTTACGCATCAGCGACGAAGAGACTGCTGCTGTGCTGCGGCTGTGAATGGCGTGGCCAGCGCTTACGAAGCTAATAATGGGGCGTGCAATGCGCTTACCCAGTGGTGAACTCGATCTGAGCCTAGGCGAGCGGGCAGCTTCGGAATTTCTACAAGATTCACTTCGGGGACATCCACTGGACTTGGAGAGCGTCGTCTTGCTGAGTGTTGCTGCTCGAGGTACCTTAACGGTGCACGAAGCGCGGACGCTCTATGAAGATATTCGTGGAATGACATCAGCGCTAGCTGCCGAAATCTTGAACCGGGAACTTGCTGTCATTCAAAAAGCGCAACTGGAGTTCGCGCTGTCTGACAGCGATATTCGCGCAATGTGTTTCTCAATGGCTTCCGTCGGGATGTTGGAGCTTGCAGAAGAGACCACCGCAAATGAAGAGCAGCGATTTACGTTGTCAGTTCTCATTCGAGAATCTGCAGCACAGATAATCGCATCTTTGTCGCCTGTATTGAGGTCGTCGTTCATCGCTCTCACCGCGAGCTTCCTTATCGCACGTGGCAGGCTGAACGAGCTCCTGGAAGTTTTGGTTGAGTTTGAGAGCTGGGAGGTTCTCAACAGGGTGGTGGAAAGCCAGTGGTGGGAACTGCTGGATATGCCAACCTCGTCGGTAAAAGGGACTGTTGCTCGCCTCCCAGAGGACGTCTCGTACAGGTCTATGAAACTGCGAGCTTTGAGCATTGCTCTGCGTGATGAGTCTGAATCAGAGCATACTAGCAAGCCCCAAACTGTACTTTCTGCTCTGTTAGGACGCTCACCTGAACGCAACCGTCTCTGTCCAGAGGCCGACTTCCTGGGATTCACTGAGTACGAATTCGCTGAACTTACAGACGCCATCCTCACGTGGGGTTTCTCGCGCTTCCTGGCAGGTGGTCTGAGCTTTGCAAGTACCGCATATCAAGCTGTAGAAACCGCATTGCGCCCAGGCAACGAGGCTTCCTCCAAGGCGGCTGCTCTGAGCTTGGTTGCATACCAAGCCGCTCTTCATGTGCTTCGGGGTGGCTGCCACCTTGTAGAGAGCTCAAGAGCAGAGTTGGAGCTTCTAGCAAGCGGTGTTCAGGGACCGACTTCAGAGATTGCGGTGACGGTGCTGAATTGGCAACGTAACTCCCAGTTGGAATCTTGCCAATGCGCAAGTAACCCAACTGCGGATGTCGAGATAAGCATGCTTCAAGGCATTCGCACTGCCTCTCACAACTACTGCGCAATGGCAGGGGACAACTACGACCAATCACTTGCTCAGCTTGAATCAGCGCTAGAGGCCTTACCAAGCATAGGTTCGCAAGTGCTCGTCAAGTACCTCCTGACTGACGCATATGCCTACGTGCTCATGCGCCTCGGGCGCATTCCGGATGCGCGAACACTGTTGGACAGCGTTAGCGATGGCGCTCTGTTCGCTGAAGCAAACGCACGTCTCACGTACCTCTCTGGCCAGTTTGATGAGGCGATCAAGATTGCGGAGTGGGCCCAGAACGACCTGACTACCGTGCCTCGTGAGGCGATAGCCTTGAATACACTCGTTGCAGTGAGCGCGTGGGAACTGAAGGAACCACATTTGGCATTCGAGGCGCTCAAATCGGCTTTTGAACTTGCTAAGAAAAATCACGTTTGGCTCTACTTCGCACTGATTCCAAGAGCACCTATGAGAGAAACTCTAGTGAGAGCGCCAGAGATCTTCAGAGAGATTGATGCGGTTGTAGCGGGAAGATACGTTGACTTCCCAGTTCCGCATAAGTTGGGCACTTTGTCGCCGAAAGAGAGTGAAGTACTGATCGTACTTAGCGCTGAGGGTTCAATCTCCGCGACACCGAAGACCTTGTTCCTTGCCGTGAACACCGTTAAGACTCACACGCGAAATATCTATCGCAAGATGGAGGTCCAATCGGTTGCTGAGTCCGTGGCACAGGCGCGAGAGTTTGGACTGACGCAGTAGCCAGGGCGACAAGTCCGATGCTCTTGTTGCGCCCATTTTGGAGAGTGAGCGCTGGGCTAGTGAGCGCAGGGACCATACCCTGAAGTTAGCTTGTCTTCCAAGCGGGCTGAGATTTCCTGCGATATGGGGTCTTCTCCCGCACCTCATGAACACCGACGTTTGTGTCGGCTATTAGCGAGAGTACAGAACCATCTGCGCACGTAGTCCCCTTCTAGCAATGACTCCACAACGCTTCACCTGAAACCAAATTCATCCTCACCTATCCGAGGTTTCATCCTCACCCCGACTCTTTGCAGAAGTCATCTTGACGTCCTCTGACACTCACCTGGTCTGGCTCTGCATAGGAGTTATCTGGCGTGGAGGCCTGAAACAAATGGCGCTGAAAACCAGCGGCTTTGTTTATGAGGGGAAGCCATGAAACAGTACCGAGGAGGCAGACCCGGAAGCACACACTCCGTTGTTGGCCCAATAAAACTCACGCGACGAACAAGGCGCGAACGCATATCAGCAGGAGCCATTGCAACGATGCTGGCTCTTGCCCTCGTACCAAGCAGTGCGCTTGCACAGGACGGTACTGGCGCTACGGACCCGGCTGCGCAAAGCCAAGAGGCCACAGCGCCTGAAGGTACCGCTCCGACTACAGAACCAGTAGCAGAGCCCGCACCTCATTCAGTGGACCAAGCGCCCCCACCTGCAGTGGACCAAGCGCCCCCTGCGGCAGAGCCTGCGCCTCCGGCGGCAGAGCCAGCGAAGCAAGAGCCACCGGCAAGGAAGGCCGAAGCCTCCAGGTATCCCCGGATTCTGATAAGACCAACCCGAATGGAATTATCAGCAAGTACACGGTCAAGGCAGCGGCCAAAGAAACTGCGAGAGATACGTTTGCGGAGTCACTCAATAGCCAACTTCCAGATGATCTTAAAGGCAAGGAATTTCGCATTGGGTCTGTTCAATGTGGTTGGGCTTCGAGCAATGGTAAAGAGTGGCTTGATATTGAGTCGCTTCTTGTGACCACTGTGTCTGTGGACGGCAAGTTCGTTCACGGTTGTGGTTCCTCGCGAGGGTGAGCACAACAACCAGGAAGTGCTGTGTGAGATCAACAATGTTGATCAGACCCAGAACTTACTATTGCGAAGACTGGAGAAGGTACGGCAACGTGGATCTGCAAGGACACCTATAAGGCGAACTTCAATGTTGCTGTAACTGCTGGTGAGGGCGTAGGAGGCCGTACCTACACACTGACTGACTCGCTGAACTTGAACGCTGACGCTCAAGTTACAGGTGTTCTNNGGTCGACGCACACCTACAAGGTGGACGTAACGTTCACCATTCCGGCGCCGGTTCGTGACATCTTTGACCGAGTGTGTGGAGAAGGCGGTGTACCAAACACTGCCGAGTTCACAACCACACGTGAAGGCGAAACAGGCAGCTCCTCCGCATGTGTACCAATTGAGGAGCCACCGGTTATCGACGTGGACATCACTAAGGGGGCAGTGCTTCCTGAGGGTGAAACTGCGATTGATCCAGGTACCGAGTTCGCCTATGAGCTAACCATTACCAATAACTCTGACAGAGCGGCTTACGAGTATGTGGTCACTGACCAATTGCCTGCCAATGTTTCGGTAAAGGAGCCCATCACGCTGCCAGCAGGTTGGACGCGTGATGACACGAGTCCAGGAAAGCTTGTATTCAACTCTGAAGCCGGGTTGGCTGCCGGTGCGAGTGCGGTGGTGAAGTTCACGGTCTCGTTTGATCCTCCACGAGAGGTTGAGAGTGAGTTTGTCAATGCATTTGAAGCCGTAAGCAACACGGCATGTGTTGCGAGTGAGTTCGATCCTGATGAAACCGACTGTGACACCGTCGAGGTGTCAGTTAAGCAGATTGATCCACAGGCGGTAGTTGAGTGCTACGCAGATGCTCCATATGTTGCATTCAACGTGACTGCGCTCAACTACGAGCTAGTNNACACGGACACCTACTACGTTGGTGAAGATGGAACGTTGTCGGGCAAGCAGCTGTGGCCGGGCGCAACCGTTAATAGCGATGGAATCTCTGTGACATGGCCAGGCTGGCGAGTTGCCGGGCCAGGGGAGACACCAACGTGGCAGAACTTGGTCTTGGATCCGACTCTGGACTCGTACAAGTTCCGTGAGCCAATGAGGGTTGAGTTCTCAATTAACCCAACTGCGACCATCGCGGTGGTTTACCCACCAGCGGAAGTCAACTGCATGGCCGCACGTACTGCAGAGCTGTCGTTGGAAAAGACTGCGAGTGTTACGGAAACAAAGCCAAATGTTGATTTCACGTACACGCTGGCGGCCAAGACCACTGGCTTGGGAGCGCTGAAGGATGTTGTCATCACTGACACCATTCCTGCTCAGGTGGCGGTGAGTGACATGGCTTATCACACTGCCGCATTCCCAACGTGGAAGGATTGCGCTATGACCGGTGACACCAATGGTTACGGTGGAAAAATCACTTGTACTTTGGACGGCTATGCTGCCCCAGATAGTGAGCTTCCGATCATCACTTTGACTGCCAAGGCGCGAGCCAGTGGCGTCGAATCCACTGTCACTAACGTGGCTGAGGTGTGTGGTGTTGTTACCGAATCCACGCCTGCTCTGAATGTCTGTGGCCAGGACGAGGTTGATGTTGTGGTCAAGATTGTCCGGGACGAGAACCCTCAGACCGGTGAGCCAACGGAAGAACCGACGCCGGAGCCATCTGAAGAGCCTACGGATAATCCGACCGAGGACACAGACGGTTTGGCATCGACTGGTGCTGATCTTTCGGGTGCGTACTTCGCACTTGGATTCATCGCATTGGGAGTGATCGGATTGGGCGTAAGGAGAAGGGCACAGTCCAAGTAGCCGCGACTTAGTGGCGGATACTTAGCAAAAAAGTAACATGAGCCACGGTTTAGTAACNNGTTACTAAACCGTGGCTCATGCCGTAGGATTAGTGGTTGGTATGTGCACATCACATGCCAGCAATCCAAATTACAGGAGTTAGCGGATTTTATGGCAAAGAAGGACGGTGTCATCGAGATCGAGGGCAGCGTAGTCGAGGCTCTCCCGAACGCAATGTTCCGGGTGGAATTGACTAACGGGCACAAGGTGCTTGCGCACATCTCGGGCAAAATGCGTCAACACTACATTCGTATCCTCCCTGAGGACCGAGTGGTCGTCGAGTTGAGCCCATACGACTTGTCCCGTGGCCGGATTGTCTACCGCTACAAGTAACCACCACTCGATCACTGTCAGAAGTTGACGCGTTACACGTTGAAATTGCTGACAGAGGAGACACGATGAAGGTCAACCCTAGCGTTAAGAAGATCTGCGACAAGTGCAAGGTNNCACCGTTCAGCGGCAACGCGGACGTCGGGTCACTCAGGCCCAGCCTGCTGGTAATTGAAGGCAGGCAGTACCCATCGCATCACCGCCAACCTCTCGGACTGAGTCCGACGTTGGCACACCCTCGGCTCGGAGGCCGTGGCTCGCACATATGCGAGAGGTGATGCACCAGACCTCCGAATGAAATACAGGAGCCATCAATAATGGCACGTTTGATTGGAGTGGACCTCCCTCGCGACAAGCGAGTAGTGGTAGCTCTCACTTACATCTACGGTGTAGGCCGTACCCGTTCCGAGCAAGCACTTGCTGCANNATTTCCGCAGACGTTCGCGTTAAGGACCTTGACGACACTCAGCTCGTCGCCCTTCGTGACTTCCTAGAAGGCAACTTCAAGCTTGAAGGTGACCTTCGCCGTGAGGTTGCTGCAGACATCCGCCGCAAGGTTGAGATCGGCTGCTACGAGGGTCTTCGTCACCGCCGTGGACTNNAAGACCAACGCACGTACCCGTAAGGGTCCAAAGAAGACAGTGGCCGGTAAGAAGAAGGCTCGCTGATCTAGCAGCAGTAGTTCGTGGAATTCCCTCACTTGTTGTCACTTTGATGTGGCACGTGTTGTGTGGCGGATTTCCGATCCGAAGATCTTAACTCAGGAGAGAAAGAGCAAATGCCTCCAAAGACTCGCGGCGCCCAGGGCGCACGCAAGCCTCGCCGCAAAGACAAGAAGAATGTCGCAGTCGGCCAGGCTCACATCAAGAGCACGTTTAACAACACGATCGTCTCGATCACTGACCCTTCGGGTGCTGTGATTTCGTGGGCATCGTCCGGTCAGGTTGGCTTCAAGGGTTCACGTAAGTCGACCCCATATGCAGCACAGCTTGCAGCTGAGTCGGCAGCACGCCGCGCTCAGGAACACGGCATGAAGAAGGTCGACGTCTTCGTTAAGGGTCCAGGCTCCGGCCGCGAGACCGCGATCCGTTCCCTCCAGGCTGCTGGCCTAGAGGTTGGTTCGATCCAGGACGTTACGCCTCAGGCACACAACGGCTGCCGCCAGCCAAAGCGTCGCCGCGTCTGATCCCGTAACACATCGTTCGTCTTTGTCTTTACGACGAAGCGGTTGCGTTGGGTGGATTTGTTCCACCCAACGTGATCGCGACGTTGTCAGGCTGAGTGAACAAGTCAGGTTGACACGGGTGGTGTCACCACCCGTTTAGGTATGCGTCAAATAGCGGACGCATTTCGAAAGGAAACCACGAAGTGCTTATTGCACAGCGCCCAGCCCTCTCAGAAGAGGTCATCTCAGAGAGCCGTTCACGGTTCACCATCGAGCCACTGGAGCCAGGCTTCGGTTACACGCTCGGTAACTCACTGCGTCGTACCCTGTTGTCTTCGATTCCAGGTGCCGCAGTTACCTCCATCCGTATCGATGGTGTGCTCCACGAGTTCACCACCGTTTCCGGTGTGAAGGAAGACGTCACTGAGATCATCTTGAACATCAAGAACTTGGTTCTCTCCTCGGAGAACGACGAACCAGTTGTGATGTACTTGCGAAAGCAAGGAGCGGGTGAAGTAACCGCTGCGGACATCGTTCCACGNNGGCAAGCTGGAGATCGAACTCACTGTTGAGCGTGGACGTGGATACGTCTCCGCACACCAGAACAAGTCCTTCGAAGCAGAGATCGGCCGTATTCCGGTTGACTCGATCTACTCGCCAGTCCTCAAGGTGACCTACAAGGTCGAGGCTACGCGTG
Organism: Jonesiaceae bacterium UBA3555; assembly: GCA_002376595.1. GTDB lineage: Bacteria > Actinomycetota > Actinomycetes > Actinomycetales > Cellulomonadaceae > Timonella. Next base: position 14,403 of record DFNY01000238.1, read on the forward strand.
TTGAGCAGCGCACCGACTTTGACAAGCTCATTGTTGACGTTGAGACCAAGCAGGCTATCGCACCTCGTGACGCTCTTGCGTCTGCAGGTAAGACCCTGGTTGAGCTCTTCGGTCTTGCGCGTGAACTCAACGTAGAAGCAGGGGGTATTGAGATCGGTCCTTCGCCAACGGATGCTGCACTCGCGGCTGACTTGGCGCTTCCAATTGAGGATCTCCAGCTCACGATCCGTTCGTACAACTGCCTCAAGCGTGAGGGCATTCACCAGGTTGGTGAACTTGTCGCTCGCTCCGAGGCAGACCTGCTCGATA
>DFNY01000238.1:14756-15202 GCA_002376595.1 Jonesiaceae bacterium UBA3555
ACCACCACCGAGACCAAGGCGAAGCGCCTTCAGCCTCTCGCTGAGCGCATCGTAACCAAGGCTAAGCGTGGAGATTTGCACTCCCGCCGTCAGGTTTCGAAGATCATTCGCAACAAGACCGTTCACGTCCGTGACGCTGAGGGTGACGCGAAGACCATCGTTCACCGTCTCTTCACTGAGATCGCTCCAGCTATGGCTGAGCGTAACGGTGGATACACCCGCATCACCAAGGTTGGTAACCGTAAGGGCGACAACGCTCCTATGGCAGTTATCGAGCTCGTGATGGAACCTGTTTCCCCTAAGCAGGCTGTAGTCAAGGAAGCAACCAAGGCTACGAAGAAGGCTGCTAAGAAGGAAGAAGCTCCAGTTGAGGCTCCAGTCGAGGAGACCGCAGCTGTAGAGGCAGAGGTTACTGAGGCTCCAGCAGTAGAAGCTGCAGAAGAGAC
>DFNY01000238.1:15219-16827 GCA_002376595.1 Jonesiaceae bacterium UBA3555
TTTGTGGTGGTTGTAGACCTCGTGACCCAAGTGCGCGGGTACCACAAATTCCCTGATTGATTTGCAGCAACCTTTTCAGGTCGCGTCAAGACGCACTGAACCAAGGCCACGCCCTTAGAGGTTTTGACTGCCTCTGAACACACGGGCGCCGCCTGAGAGCGCGGCTCGGTTCTTCACTACGCTCATGTTGAACTTTTCCAGCAGGGTTGTGCGTGTTTCTTCCGTGAGGTGGAAGGTGTTACCTCCGCCTAGGTAGGCACGATCCCACAGGTAGACCGGCTGGAGTTTACTGGTCATGGTCAGTACTCGTTGGTTCCATTGCTCTGCGCCGATGCGTTGCAGGGCGCGGTTCCCAATGTAGGTATCGAATGTGTCGTCTGCGGTGATTGGTGCGTGAGACATTTCTAGGTGCGCTTGGAGTTGTCCGTTGTGGAAATGGGAAGATCCGAGACCAGTTCCGAGCGTGAATGCTACTTCCAGCCCGGAACCTTCAATGAGCGCTGCGCCGTGCAGTTCGGAGTCATTGACAACAACTGTGGTGAGTCCGGTTGCCGTGGTGAGCTCGGTGGCGGCTTGGAATCCGGTCCATGCGTTCNNGTGAACAATCACGCCGTTGCGGATCATTCCGGGGAGGCCCACTACAACTGCATCTGCGGTAGGTAGGTTGCCAATGCACTCGGCTACATCGTGTATGAACTGCGCCGGGTGATAGGGGTACTCAATAGGTTTGCGTAATCTTTGTCCTAGTACTGTGCCTAGGCCGTCGCTGGTAGCCGCCTTGAGTGACGAGCCGCCAAAGTCAAACGTGTAGAACAGCTCGGGGCTTGATGCGCGTTGTGGCGTTAGGTCAGTGGACACTGATTGATTCTATTCTGTAATTTTCGTGGGTCCCCGCTCATGGGCGACAATAGACCTGTGATTCGAATTCGACTGGACCTTGCCTACAACGGCACCGATTTTAAGGGTTGGGCTACTCAGCCTGGGCTTCGAACTGTTCAGGGAACGCTTGAGGAATCCCTTGAGCGTTTGTGTCGTATTCCAATCAGAGTCACGGTTGCTGGTCGTACCGATGCGGGTGTCCACGCGCGTGGACAAGTCGTACATGCCGATATCCCGGGTGAGCGGTGGGAGAAGTTTCCGGGGCGCTCTGATCGCACTCCAGGTGCTGCAGTGGTGGAGAAGCTCAACTCGTTGTTGCCGCGTGACATAGTCGTATTTAGCGCGAACGAGGCGCCTGAAGGCTTTGATGCTAGATTCTCGGCCTTGTACCGGACCTATAACTTCCGGATCGCTGATTCCGTATCGTTGCGTGACCCTCTTACCGGCGATTTTGTGTACTGGCATAAGTACCCTCTGAACGTGGAAGTCATGCAGGGGGCAGTCGAGCCTCTTGTGGGCTTGCGAGATTTTGCTGCTTTTTGGAAACCACGACCAGGCGCCACTACGATTCGTGAACTGAAGCAATTCACGTGGGAGCGAGTGGAGCAAGGACGCGACGCGGGCCTAGTGCGCGCCACGATTGTGGCCGATGCCTTCTGTCACAACATGGTTCGAGCACTTGTTGGTGCCAGCCTTGATGTGGGTCAAGGCCTCAAAGCCCAGGATTGG
>DFNY01000238.1:16889-31479 GCA_002376595.1 Jonesiaceae bacterium UBA3555
TTTCTACGCATTCGCACCGGTTGCTGATCCAACCGCGGTAAAGCTATGGCAACGTGCACTGGGCGAGCAATGGAACCTCAAGGGACGTGTCATCGTGTCCCCGCACGGAATCAACGCGACTCTCGGCGGAACCGTAGAAGACCTCAAGCGCTACGTGAAATCTACTAAGCAGTACCCAGGCTTTGGGAAGATGGACGTGAAGTGGGCCGACGGGTCTGGGGAGGATTTCCCTCGTCTCTCCGTTAAGGAACGACCTGAACTCGTTGCATTCGGTGCGCCAGACGAAGTCAAGGTAGACAAGCGCGGCGTGATTGGCGGAGGCACCCACCTCAAGCCCGAAGAAGTGAACAAACTTGTTGAACAGTACGGCGATGACGTGGTGTTCTTTGACGGCCGCAACGCTTGGGAAGCGGAAATCGGGCGGTTCAAGAACGCCGTAATCCCAGACGTCCAAACAACACACGGGTTCATCGAAGACATTGAGTCAGGCAAGTACGACCACCTCAAAGACAAGAAGATCGTTTCTTACTGCACCGGTGGCGTGCGCTGCGAGATCCTCTCAGTGCTTATGAAGAACCGTGGATTCGACGACGTCTACCAAATCGACGGTGGAATTGTTCGCTATGGCGAGCAGTTCGGATCGAAGGCGCTTTGGGAAGGCCAGCTGTACGTTTTTGATAAGCGCATGGTGGTGAACTTCGACGAAGAAACCACAACCCTTGGTACGTGTTCAGAATGTGCCACCCCAACCTCAAGTTTCCACAACTGTGCGGACCCAGGCTGCAAAGTCCAGCGTCTGTACTGCGAGAACTGCACTCACATTGCGCAGACCAAGGTCTGTGCAGACTGTGAAGAGCGTCTTGCGGTGTCGAAATAGGCTTCGACACACTTAACGTGACGTACCTCAAGTTCTAAAAAGACCCAAAGGTGCGATACACTGAACCCTGATTGTTGTGTGTCGTGGCGATACCTAACCAATCGTCGAGGTTCGCACCCGAACAACGCAAGGCGATAGTGCGGAAAGCAATTTCTTCCCCATCGCGACTGCGCGGAGTGCACCTAGTGATGATGCGGTTGGACCGAACGGATCAGCAGAACAACGCTCGCTGAGCAGCGAATGAAACATTCAAGTTTGCAGCTCGCCGGCGGTTCGCTGTGCTTCAACCTTCGGATCGTTAAGGAAGAAACGGCAAAGCTCAACNNTCGGTTGAGTGCCGCCTCCGACGACACACAAACGTCAAGTGCTTCTGATGAAGACCCGTGCACCCACTCGCAAAGGTTTTTAGAAGAGTGCGCGCTGACCTTTCTGAGTGCCACCAAGGCACCTCAGACCAATCGAATACGAAACGAAGGCTACGAACGTGCGTACGTACACCCCGAAGCCAGGCGACATCCAGCAGGACTGGTACGTCATTGACGCTACCGATGTAATCCTCGGACGCCTCGCAAGCCACGTTGCAACATTGCTCCGTGGTAAGCACAAGGCCACCTTTGCTCCTCACGTAGACGGCGGCGACTTTGTCATCGTCATCAACGCTGACAAGGTTGCACTCAGTGGGAACAAGCTTGCTCAGAAGAAGGCTTACCGCCACTCTGGCTACCCAGGCGGACTTACTGCGACTCCATACTCTGAACTTCTTGAGAAGAACCCAGAGCGCGCAGTTGAGAAGGCTGTAAAGGGCATGCTCCCTAAGACCAAACTCGGCGCATCGCAGATGGGCAAGCTCAAGGTCTACCGTGGCTCTGAGCACCCACACGCTGCACAGCAGCCGAAGCCGTTCGAGATCACCCAGATTGCTCAGTAGTCTTCGGACTGACTGAGACTAATTAGGACGCGAGGACACCCAAGTGGCCGAGACCACCGTCGAAATTGACGCGCTTGAGGAAGAAATCCCAAGCAGCTACACCTCTGAGTCAGCAGCCCCAACCGGCCGCGGTCAGAGCATCACCGCTCCAGGTCAAGGACTTGGACGCCGCAAGGAAGCTATCGCTCGAGTACGCCTCGTTCCTGGCACCGGCCAGTGGACGATCAACGGTCGTACCATCGAAGATTACTTCCCAAACAAGGTTCACCAGCAGCTCGTGAACTCCCCACTGAAGCTCGTTGACGTTGAAGGTCGCTTCGACGTTGTCGCACGCATCTCCGGTGGTGGAACTTCCGGTCAGGCCGGCGCACTCCGTCTTGGAATTGCACGCGCACTGAACCAGATCGACGCTGAAGCAAACCGCGCTACCCTCAAGAAGGCTGGCTTCCTCACTCGCGACGCACGCGTTGTTGAGCGTAAGAAGGCTGGTCTGAAGAAGGCACGTAAGGCTTCGCAGTTCTCGAAGCGCTGATATTCAGCCTGCACAACGGCTCCGATGGCAACGCCATCGGAGCCGTTGGCGTTTACACTAGGTACTGCGAAACACGCAGGAAAAAAGGATCAAAATGACGCGTCTGTTTGGAACTGATGGTGTACGTGGTTTGGCTAACCGCGATGTCACTGCTGAGCTAGCACTAGACCTCGCAGTGGGGGCCGCCCACGTACTGGCACTTCGAGGCGAGTTCTCGGGGCCTCACCCGCGGGCGATCGTAGGTAGGGATCCGCGTGCCTCTGGAGAGTTCCTATCCTCCGCAGTTGCCGCCGGACTTGCCAGCGCAGGCGTAGACGTTATTGACGTAGGTGTAGTTCCAACGCCAGCGGTTGCTTACCTTACCGGGAAGCTAAACGCTGACCTCGGCGTCATGATCTCTGCATCCCACAATCCAATGCAGGACAACGGCATCAAATTCTTTGACCGCCACGGTTACAAACTTGAAGATGACGTAGAAGACCAAATCGCAGCGCACATGGGTGAGTCATGGCAGCGTCCCACCGGTGTTGACGTGGGTCGTATCTCCACCGACCTCGACGCAGTGAACCGGTACGTAGACCACTTGGTCTCTACCGTGAACTACTCACTTGAAGGCCTACGGGTAGTTGTCGACTGTGCACACGGCTCAGCGTCCACCGTTGGTCCAGAAGCGCTACGCCGCGCAGGAGCACAAGTAATCGTTATTGGCGCCGAACCAGACGGCGAGAACATCAACAACGAATACGGCGCCACTGCACCGCGCCGAATGGCTGCGGCCACCGTAGGTCACTCAGCCCACGTTGGTGTTTCCTTTGACGGAGACGCAGACCGTTGCATTGCTTCAGACGAAGAAGGCAACGTTGTTGACGGCGACAAGATCATGGGTGTCCTAGCTATTGCCCATGCAGAAGCTGGCACCTTGAAAAACGACACTNNGACACTCTAGTCACCACCGTGATGTCGAACCTCGGCCTCAAACTGGCAATGAATGCACACCGCATTAAGACCGTGCAAACGTCAGTGGGAGACCGCTACGTACTCGAAGAAATGCGTAAGCACGGTTTCTCCGTAGGTGGCGAACAGTCTGGACACGTTCTGCTCACCGACTACTCGACTACCGGTGACGGTGTATTGACTGCACTCCACCTGCTTTCACGCCTCGCTGAGAAGCGCGTGAAAATGTCAGAACTCGTAGGCGACATCCAATCCTTGCCTCAAACCATGATCAATGTGAAGAACGTTGACAAGGCCAAGGCCTCCACCAACGAAGTTGTGGCTGACGCGGTACGTCAGGCCGAAGAATTCCTAGGTGAGACTGGACGAGTGCTGCTGCGTCCTTCGGGAACCGAAGCGCTAGTTCGCGTCATGGTTGAAGCTGCAACGCAGGAACAAGCCGACCACGTATGCCAGAAGCTCGTAGAAGTTGTTCAAGAACAGCTGTCTTTGTAGAGCCACAGCAGTAAGGGTGAGTTTCGTTCACCAACTGTAAAGCCTTTGTAGCGATGCCCGATGAATGCCCCACCGCGTTCATCGGGCATTGTCATATGTGGGAATATTGGTGGTGTGCACAACGTAGAGCCACTGAGCAAAGTTACCTCGCTACTCCACGCAAACCCTGAAGGGATTTTGCCACTCGTACACGCAGGTGATCCCGTCCTGCGCAACGATGCAGCCAGGTACGAAGGTCAGCTGGGAGACCTACTCGCAGACTTTCTACACGCATTGCATGTGACAATGCTCGATGCCCCCGGTGTAGGCGTGGCGGCCCCTCAAGTTGGTGTCCCGCTCGCAATCGCAGTCATGTGGGACCCAGGCACCGAAAACCCTCAAGATCCACGCGAACGCACTGCATTCGAATACCGCGTGATCATCAACCCCAGCTACGAACCAGTAGGCACTGAAAAGGTCACCTTCTATGAAGGCTGCCTGAGCGTTCCTGGCTTCCAAGCTGCAGTCGCGCGATATCGGACCATTAGGCTGCGAGCCACCGACCAGCACGGCAACGCGATAGATGAAGTTCTAACAGGATGGCCCGCGCGCATTGCACAGCACGAGACAGACCACCTATATTCCACTTTGTACCTAGACAAAGCTGAGATTCGTTCCCTGTGTACCACTGAGAATCTGACTGAGCTGTGGTCTGCGACTGCAGATCCAGCTGATGCAGCTCGGGCACTCCGCTTCGACGTTGCGCAGCAACCAGCAAACTAGGGCTCACAATGATTGAATGGCTGCATTTAGCGAACGAAGCGTTGATGTCGTTCGCCACCAACTTGGAAGGAACAGTATGGTTCTTCCTCATTCTTTGGGCTTTCATTGCCTTGGACGGAATAGTCCCCGTATTCCCTAGTGAGTCACTTGTCATCGCAGTGATTGCGTTGTCCATGAGTACCGGGCATCCGAACGTTTGGTTGGTCTTCTTGGTTGCCATAGCAGGAGCATTCTGCGGGGACTTAGCTGCGTACTCATTGGGGCGGTACGTTCACAAGAAGAACTTCGCGTTCCTCCAACACCATCGAATCAAGAAGATTCTGGATTGGGCCCAAAAGTGGGTGTCACGGCGTCCGGCTCCGGTGATCATTTCCGCGCGTTACATACCAATTGGCCGAGTGGCCGTGAACTTCACTGCCGGCCGCATGCAGTTTCCCCGCCCAAGTTTTGCGCTTCTCATCGCGATTGCTGCCGTGACCTGGGCAGGCTATTCAAGCCTTATTGGGATGGGCGCCGGTGCCTGGCTAGAAGGTCACCCAGTGATTGCAGTGTGCGCAGGAGTTGCTGGGGGAGTACTGATTGGGCTGCTCGTTGATCAGATCATTCGCCGTGTATTCAAGTTCGAGGAATCACATCCCCAACTTGCGCCACCACGCGCGCTAACCACCGCTGGAAAGAATTCCCGCTACCGGTTCATCACTCGCCGTAACCGGTAGACAGTGAGCGCTATAGCGTGCGCTAGAAGGTACGCGCTAAAGAAGGCACGCTAGAAGGCGCGGGTTAGAAAATACGCGCTAGAGCTTGCGAAGCCTTACGTGCTGAACCGAGTGATCCGCTGATTTTGTCATCACCAAAGTGGCGCGTGAACGTGTTGGTAGAACGTTTTCGTTGAGGTTGGGTTCGTTGATTTCGCGCCAGATCCGGTCAGCGGTCTCTATAGCTTCGTGGTCGCTGAGTTCTGCATAACGTCGGAAGTAGGATTCCGGCTTGGCAAACGCAGAGTCGCGCAGTGACAAGAATCGATCTACGTACCAGGACTTGATGTCACTGGTCTTTGCGTCCACATAGATGGAGAAGTCAAAGAAGTCTGAAACTGCGAGGTTCGAGTGCGTCCCAGCGGAAGGGCGTGCGGGCTGGAGAACATTCAGGCCCTCAACAATGAGTACGTCTGGACGGTTGACCGTCTGGTACTCGCCCTCAACGATGTCGTACGTTAAGTGGTCATACACGGGAGCCTGCACGGTCGAGCGGCCGGCCTTAACTTTCATCAGGAATCGGGTGAGCCCCCTGCGGTCGTAGGACTCTGGGAAACCCTTGCGGTTCATGATGCCGCGTCGTTCTAGCTCTGCGTTGGGGTACAGGAAGCCATCGGTTGTGATGAGGTCTACCCGTGGGGTGTCGGGCCAGCGCGCCAGCATTTCGCGCAAGATTCGCGCTGTGGTCGACTTACCTACAGCCACCGAACCAGCCACACCGATCACGTATGGGGTGCCCCCGGATTCCTCACGCAAGAACGTCGACGTTGCATGGTTGAGTTCACGCGTAGCACCAACGTACAAGTTGAGGAGGCGTGAAAGGGGTCGGTAAATTGCGTCGACCTCTGCAAGGTCGATCGGGTCTCCGAGTCCCGCCAAACGTTCGACGTCGGCGTCAGTGAGTGGCAGGGGAGTTGACTCTGAGAGTTTGCGCCATGTGGCGCGGTCAAGGTCAACGTATGGAGATGCTGGAGCGAGTGAATTACCCATCACAGAAAATAATGCCGCACAGATGCCAGCGAGTGCCAACTGGAGATGCCAAAACGCCGTGTTAGACCCTCAAATGTGCCCAAGAACAGGGAACATGGGGTGATCTGGTGCTTTTTTCGTCACAATGGAATGCCGCCATTGTTGTTTTCGGTAGAATTGAACGTTACTCGCGTTCTGCGGGCTACACCCCTTGCCAGAGAAACATCGAGCAAGGTGCACTTGACAAGCGATTTGTAAGACCGAGAGGTCAGGGAGGACATCGCTATATGTGTGGAATCGTCGGTTACGTGGGGTCAGTNNCGCCTGGAGTACCGCGGGTATGACTCGGCTGGAATTGCCGTTGCATCACCAGACACTGACCAGATTGCTTCGGCTAAGAAATCAGGAAAACTGATCAACCTGCGTGAAGAACTCGCAGCAAATCCTTTGCCGCCGGCCACCGCAGCAATTGGGCACACTCGTTGGGCAACACATGGTGGCCCAAGCGATCTGAACGCTCACCCGCACCTTGCGCTAGACGGCAAGCTGGCAATGATCCACAACGGCATCATTGAGAACTTCTTCCAGTTGAAGGCCGAACTTCAGAGCGAGGGCTACGAATTTGTTTCGGAGACCGACACTGAAGTTGCTGCTCACCTAATCGGACGTGAATACACCAAGCTCGGCGACCTCACCGCTGCGATGGCAGCCGTTGCAAAGCGCCTTGAAGGTACCTTCACTTTGCTCGCACTGCATGTTGACCACCCAGACACTGTCGTGGGCGCTCGTCATGATTCCCCGCTCGTTGTGGGACTCGGTGACGGTGAAAACTTCATGGGGTCGGATGTGGCGGCATTCATTGCGCACACAAACGAAGCGTTGGAACTTGGTCAAGATGAGATTGTGACCATCACCCCTGACTCGGTGACTGTTACAAACTTTGATGGACAGGCTGTTGAGTCCAACCGTTACACGGTGGACTGGGACGCCGCGGCTGCCGAAAAGGGTGGCTACTCCTCCTTCATGAACAAAGAGATTGATGACCAGCCTCAGGCTGTGGGTGACACTCTGTTGGGTAGGACCAACGAAAAGGGCGACCTCATCCTTGATGACCTGCGAATCGATGAATCGTTGCTTCGTATGGTGGACAAGATCATTGTTATTGCCTGTGGTACCGCAGCGTATGCAGGGCACGTGGCAAAGTACGCTATTGAGCACTGGTGCCGAATTCCTGTTGAGGTGGAGCTCGCACACGAGTTCCGTTACCGCGACCCAATTGTGAACACCAAGACTTTGGTTGTCGCTATTTCTCAGTCCGGTGAAACCATGGACACCCTCATGGCGGTGCGTCACGCACAGGAGCAAGGCGCTAAGGTCATCTCGATTGTGAACACGCACGGTTCTACAATTCCGCGTGAATCTGACGCTGTCTTGTACACCCACGCTGGACCAGAAATTGCGGTGGCGTCCACTAAGGCGTTTGTTTCGCANATTACTGCGACCTACCTGTTGGGCCTTTACCTAGCGCAGCTTCGCGGCAACATGTTCCGCGACGAGATCCACAAGATCTTGACCGAACTGCGTGCCATGCCAGGAAAGGTAAAGGAAGCTCTGAGCCGCTCTGAGCGCGTGCGTGATGTTGCTCGTTCAATGTCAGACGCAACGTCGGTGCTGTTCCTTGGCCGTCACGTGGGTTACCCAATCGCGATGGAAGGTGCCTTAAAGCTCAAGGAACTCGCGTACATCCACGCTGAAGGTTTCGCGGCAGGCGAGTTGAAGCACGGTCCTATTGCGCTTATCGACGAGGGCCAACCGGTATTTGTCATTGTTCCGTCGCCACGTGGTCGCGACACCTTGCACGCCAAGGTGATCTCGAACATCCAAGAAGTGCGTGCTCGTGGAGCAAAGACCTTGGTCATCGCTGAAGACGGCGACAACGACGTTTTGCAGTTTGCGGATGAAGTGTTCTGGGTTCCAGAAAGCCCAACTCTGATGTCCCCTCTGCTGACGGTCCTTCCTCTGCAGGTGTTCGCATCAGCGCTCGCTGAAGCGAAGGGGCTCGATGTAGACCAGCCACGAAACTTGGCAAAGTCAGTAACCGTGGAGTGATCTGAACTCTTACTCGGATGTGGCACCGTGTCCTTTGGGCACGGTGCCACACACATGAGATGACAAGGTCAGAGCCATTGGCTTCAACCCTGTCAGAGCAGGATTGTTGAAAATACAGTTTCGTTCTACTCTGGCCTAAACACGCAAGACCTCAACCAAGTGCACCAAGCACAGCGGAAACACACTAGGAGAATGACGTGATCGTAGGAATCGGCGTTGACGTGGTAGACGTTGACCGTTTCCGTGCGTCCATTGAAAAGACTCCGAGGTTAGTGGAAAAGCTGTTCCATGAAGAAGAGCGTGACATGTCAGTAGAGTCATTGGCCGCGCGGTTCGCTGCCAAAGAAGCGCTAGCCAAGGCCATGGGGTCGCCAGGACAGATGCTCTGGCATGACGCAATCATCCGACGCATTACGGGCACGCAGCCAGTTATCGAGGTGCATGGAAGCGTCGCTGCGATGGCAGCAGAAAAAGGAGTGCGCCACTTCCACCTTTCGTTATCGCATGACGGTGGAATTGCCACCGCATTCGTGATTGCGGAGGGATAGTGCCTCTTCAACGTCGCACCATTTTTGCAGCCGCAATTGCGGGTGCACTTGTTGTGGGGTTCGCAGCCAATCAAGCCACTTCGACCTACCAAGGTGAGGAATCGTCGGGAAATAGCGCCACGGGCGCGCAATCTAACCCGGGAACCCAACCTACCGCGAGCGCCAACGCATTCCATGACGCAGATCCAACTCCTACGCCTACTCGCAGCGAGCCCGCTGACAGAGGCAACGCGTCGCGCGAACCCGAAGTCAAAAGCCCAGAGATTCCGCAGTGCATTTCTGATGACAAGCAAGCGTTCCATGACGATCTAGATGAATGGGCACTGACCTTCATGGACCACGAATACGGGCTTGACGCCAACTACGCACCCACTGATTTGGTGCGAGTCACCGAAGCGGGCGTGGAAGGCGTGGGGTACTTGAGGGAACTAGTCATTTCTGATCTCGCGGAGATGGCCAGCGCAGCGAAACAAGCTGGCGCTCCAATCGCAGTGCACTCGTCTTATCGTAGTTACGGCGAGCAGAAGAGCACTTACAAGCGGTGGTCTGAACAAATGGGATCAGACAAAGCGGCGTTGTCTTCTGCGCGCGAAGGGCACTCGGAGCACCAACTGGGAACGGCTCTAGACATCCGAGGGGCGGAACGTTGGCAGGCGCCGTGGAAAGACGGCGACTTTGGCCAAACTAAGGCTGGAAAGTGGCTGGCCGAAAACGCTCGGAGTTACGGGTTCATCATGAGTTTTCCGCCTGAGAGCCAAGACGTCACGTGTTACAAATACGAGCCCTGGCACTTCAGGTATGTGGGCAAGGACGTAGCGCGGCAAGTCCAAGAACAAGGAGTCACTCTGCGCGAATTTCTGTGGGCCAAAGCGCACAGCGAGTAGCATGCAAAAGAAAAGGGCTGGACCGCGAAGATGCGATCCAGCCCTTGTCTATTGCCGGGCGGCTGTGAAGATCACAAGAACGAGGGCGCAACCTTAGTTTCAAACAGCTCAATGCTTGAGGTGTCATATGCAGCGTCCAAGAAATACGTGATGGCGTAGGTCATGCCCAGGTCCTGAACTACAGAGAGTTTCTCTGAGATCTGTTCGGGAGTGCCCACCAGGTAACCGTTGGCATAGTCGCTGGCGGTATTCTCAGCAGATTGAGGGACAGTCTTGTCTAAGTGCGCGCGAATCCAAGCGAGTTTGTCGGCTACGTCCTTCTCGGTTTCACCAATGACCACGTTGTAGTTGGCGGAACGAGTAATTGACTCAAAATCTCGGCCAAGAGCCTCGCAGTGGCCTTTAAGTACTTGCGATTTGTGCGCGAAGCCCTGCGGCGACCCGTCAAAGTTGGTGTAGTTGGCATACTGGGCCGCGATTCGAAGGGTCTTCTTCTCTCCACCGCCAGCAATCCAGAATGGAATACCGCCTTGTTGAAGAGGAAGCGGGTAGTTCAGTGCGCCATCAACCTGGTAGAACTTGCCGTCAAGAGTGGCGGTGCCAGTGGTGAACGCCTACGGCATGATATTGACGCCCTCTTCCAGCGCACGGAGACGATCACCAGCGCCGGGGAAGCCATAACCATAAGCGCGCCACTCGTGCTCATACCATCCAGCTCCAATNNGCCGCCAGAGATAATGTCAGCGGTGGTGGCAACTTTGGCAAGATACGCAGGGTTTCGGTAAGCCATGCAGGTGCACATCTGGCCGAGTTTCACGCGTGAAGTGGTTGCTGCGAATGCGTTGATCAGACTCCATGCTTCGTGGGTTGCCTCGGTGGTTGGCTCCGGAACCGTGTGGAAGTGGTCATAAACCCAAATTGAGTCGAAGACACTCCCGAGGTCAGCGCGCTGCGCAAGACCCTTCATTACGTTCCACTGTTCGCGTGGATCGATTCCGGTGAGTGATTGACGCCAGCCTTGCGGTACAAAGATTCCAAATTTCATGTACTCAACATACGTGGATTGGGCCATCAGGGCTAGATTGGCATACATGAAGTATGCATATTCGCCGCAGCAGATCAAAGATGCTGAACGTCCGCTCCTGGATGCTGGTGAGCCGTTGATGGCGCGCGCCGCCTATGGGCTCTATATGGTAGTCCGCAGTCAGTTGCGGGCACGAACCGGCGGTGTGTATGGGCGGCAAGTATTGGTTCTCGTGGGTNNCCGCCGCGCACCTTGCTCGTAGCGGGGCCGCGGTAACAGTTGCCTGTGTTACGCCCCAGGCGCATCCTCAAGGACTTTCTGCAGTGAGAGAATCGCAGGCACGGCTCATGCTGTGCCCGAGCGAAACTAACGGCGAATGGTTAGACAACCTCGCGCAGTTAGCTGGCTCTGCTCGCTGCATTGTGGACGGGGTTCTCGGGATCGGAGCTTCTGGCGAACCGCGGGGCACTGTGAAAGAAGCGCTGGCGGCAGTGGCGAGGGCTGCTATGCATTCCGTTCCTCCGCACGGTAAACCGTCCATAGTGGCGGTTGATGTGCCTTCAGGAATTGACGCGAGCACGGGCGTGGTAGCAGATCCCTCTTGCATCTTACCTGCTGCTGTGACGGTGACTTTCGGCGGATTCAAGCCGGGACANNGCCCGGGTCTTGTGCGGGGAGGTTCAGCTAGTTGATATTGGCCTGCGCCTAAATGCTCCGGCAGTGCGAGTGCTGGAAACTACTGACTTCAGGTCTGGCGGCGTTGGGGAATTTGCAGTGGCCACGCCAGGCGCTTCTTCCCACAAGTACACCCGAGGGGTTGTGGGCGTTCAGGCAGGGTCCGGAGAATATCCCGGAGCAGGCTTACTCGTGGTTTCTGCCGCAGCGCGCAGCGGAATTGGGATGGTCCGATACCTTGGCCCTACTGAAGTCGCACGAACCATAGTGGCTCAGCATCCAGAGACAGTTACCGGTACCGGAAGAGTGCAGGCACTCATTGTTGGTTCCGGAATGCCCGCCCACGATTCAACTCAAAAGGCCGTGGAAGCAGCCTTGACCAGTGATGTTCCGGTTGTGATCGACGCCGGGGCGCTCGCGGTACTTCGGATGGAGCATCGTGATTTGTTGAGGCCTAAGCACGTGCTTACTCCGCACGCCGGTGAACTCTCACTCTTGCTTGGGGCCTTTGGTGAATCTTTCACGCGTGAAACGGTGGAGGCTGACCCTCTAAGCGCCGCCCAAGCGCTCCATGCATTGACCGGTGCAACGGTGGTAGCCAAGGGGAGTACCACGGTGATTNNCTGGAGATGTGCTTGCAGGGATCATTGGCGCAACGCTTGCTGGTGCGCAAGCGCGCACCGAAGAAGCGGCTTTGGAGGGACAACTGAGCGGGCAACCTCCCGAGGGTGCCGGCCCAGGTGGCTTTCTTACCGACGAGAACTCAGCTAAGTACGCAAGGCTCGCTGCTATTGGTGTCTTTTTGCATAGTAGAGCAGGACAACTTGCAGCGCGCGAATGTGAGGCAGTGCCTGGAAACCAAGCTTCGAGGCCAATCATCGCCAGCGACATTATTACTGCAATACCTAGCGCCCATGCCAGCCTCGGTGCACGGTAGTCATTGGTACTGTGACTGTTACAACCGAACCCACCTCCACATCTCTCTGGAAAGCACGTAAGTAAAGATGACTACCGAGAACGGCCCCTCACACCACAGCAGTAATGCCAGCGGGCTTCAGGGTTTGCACGAGGACAACACCCGTGACGTACTTTCTCTCAGCACACGGTTTCCTGCAGCAGAGCAAGGCTTTCAAAACGAGCTGTGGAATGCGCTGACTGTTGACCGCGAACGGTGGTGGCCTGGCATGGCCTTCGAGCCAACGCCTGGCGCAACGGTGCACGAGGTCTGGGAAGAAGGCGGAGCTCGATTTACCGCCAGTGGCGAGGTCACTTCAGTGGATGCGGGAGCGGTGTTGTCTTTTGTGTGGAAAGACGACCAAGCGGTGGGAGCAGCACCACTCTTGGAAGTTACTTTCAAGATTCTGACAACAAACAACGAAGTTGTTCTTGAACTCACCGAATCGGGTTTCAGCAAGTACCCCAATGGTGATGCATTGTTTGCCGAACATCTTGAAGGTTGGGCCTACCACCTAGGAAACCTTCGCGCCTTTATCTCGCCACAAGCACCCGCCTTGCCAGACCTTGATGGCGGCGAACAGATCACGCTGGGAGAAGCGGAAGTTGTGGGATTCTTGACCCAGCGAATCCTCAACACACTTGAGCAA
Source organism: Jonesiaceae bacterium UBA3555 (assembly GCA_002376595.1). Taxonomy (GTDB): domain Bacteria; phylum Actinomycetota; class Actinomycetes; order Actinomycetales; family Cellulomonadaceae; genus Timonella. Next base: position 30,006 of record DFNY01000238.1, read on the forward strand.
GACCGCGAACCTCAGGTTCTTGACTTCGCTTCGATAGTTTCGGGTTTGCAGCATGCCGATTCACGGAATCCGTCACCGAATCATGAAGCTGCTGATGTTTTGCACGAATCAGCACGGGCCGTGCAGCGCAAGATTTTTGCGGTGGTGGGCAAACCCGGAGCCGGAAAGAGCACGCTGGTCAGCGAGTTAGTCACCGAACTTGAACGAGCGAACGTAACAGTTGCGGTCCTGCCAATGGACGGATTCCACCTTTCCAACGCCCAACTTGAAAGGATAGGGCTGGCGGATATGAAAGGCTCCCCGGCCACATTTGACGCGGACGGCTACGTGGCTGCTCTGGAGCGAATCGTGCGAGCAGACCATGACGTGTATGTTCCGGTATTCCACCGAGAAATAGAAGAATCCTATGCAGCAGATGGCTTCATACCTCGCGATGCCCAAGTGGTGTTAACCGAAGGGAACTATTTGGCCCTTCCAACCGAGCCGTGGAAGAACATCCGCCCATTGGTTTCGCAGGTCTGGTATCTCAACCTCGATGATCAGACCCGAGTTGACCGGCTCGTGCAGCGGCACGTAGAGCACGGTAAGACTGCCCAAGAAGCAATCAGTTGGACACTGGGAAGCGACGAAGCGAACGCTCGACTCATTGAAAGTTCAGCGACTAGGGCAGACCTAGTTGTGAACCTCGAACAATAGGAATCGTGGATTTTGGACTAACGTAAAGGAGGTCGAACCAGGCTTGCCGCACTGGACCACAGCCCGCCTTTATAAACGCGTTCCTCAGACCGCCACAACACATATTGGCGTCCTTCACATGACATCCGCACAGCATCGGACAGGGCTACACAGCGAAGTGAGACAATGGATAACGTGACTCCCGCGAATGCATCTTCAACACCAACTTTTCAGTACTACACCGGACGTGCGGTGGTGAACCTTGACGCCATCAGCCACAACGTTGCAGTGATGAAAGATCTGGTGCAGTCTCATTCGCCTACCACCCAAGTTATGGCAGTGGTGAAGGGAGGCGCGTACGGTCATGGTCTTATTGAGTCGGCGAAGGCTAGCGCGCGCGGTGGAGCAACGTGGTTTGGAACTGCTCAAGCGATCGAGGCTATGTCTCTTCGTGAAGCAGGTTTCACGCAACGAATTCTTACCTGGTTGCACACGCCAGGAATTGATTACCGCACACTCATTGAACAAGACATCGACATCTCTGTAGCTGCTCCATGGGCTGTTGCTGCGGTAGCTGACGCAGCCCAAGAGGCTGGAAAGCCCGCACGCGTTCACCTCAAGGTTGATACCGGACTAGGCCGAAATGGCGCCACCTTGGAGGACTTGAACTCCATGATTGAGCCGCTTATTGAAGCGCAAAACGCTGGTCATATTGAGTGGGTTGGTATTTGGTCGCACTTTGCTTTTGCGGATGAGCCTGAGCACCCCACTGTGATTGCGCAGGCAGATGTGTTTGCGC
>DFNY01000156.1:0-544 GCA_002376595.1 Jonesiaceae bacterium UBA3555
ACAAACAGACTCGCCTCGAGGAACTTGCTGCCAAACGACAGGAACTCTCACAAGCCGTGCGCGATAGCGAAGAACGATTCGCACTCGCGTCTGCTGCTAGTTTCGAGGGCATGTGGGACTGGGACGTGCTTACAGGCAAGGTCTACTACTCTCCGCAATGGTGTAGAAGTTTGGGCCTCAACACTTCTGATGTAGGTTCCACACTCGAGAGTTGGACTGATCGTGTGCATGCAGATGATCAAACGATGATGCAAATTGCGGTGGCTCAACAGCTGGCAGGCATGGATGAACCCTTCCACCTACACCAGAGAATTCGGCACGCCTCAGGGGAGTACCTGCATGTCCAAGTCAGGGGCCTAACTCTAACTAATGACGCTGGAATTCCTGCCCGAATAGTGGGTTCAATATCGACAAAGGCAGAGATCATCGAGTCAGAGTTCGTAGACCAAATGGTTCAGTACTTGGAGAGCGACTCGGTACCACTCAGATTGGATCGAAACCAGCCGCAGCCTGCTCTGAGCCATTCTGCTGAGAACTGAGCCGT
>DFNY01000156.1:584-3403 GCA_002376595.1 Jonesiaceae bacterium UBA3555
CCCGCCGCTTTCAGTAGCGAATTAGTCCGCGGCCTTTACAACCAAGACCGGTACGGACGCGTCCAGCAGTACGCGCTGGGTGGTAGACCCCAGCAAGAACTTGCCAACAGGCGTCCGCTTCTTAGAGCCCAACACAATGGCTTCGGCGTCTATGCGTTCGGCGTGGTCAAGTATGGCATCGGCCACGTCGATCTTGTCGCTTCTAAACGCAATGTCTACATCCACGCCAAACTGTTCCACCAACGCGGAGAGCCTGGAAGGGACCGGGGCATCGTGCGGCTGAGGAGTCAGAACGAGCACCGTCAACTGCGTCTCACGGCGGGCCGCTTCAGCAACTGCTGCCTCAAAGGCAGCATCGCCTTGGGCTGATTCGTTGTACGTAACGAGAACTGTCATGANNGTCCTTGCTCGAAAGTTCCTTGTGGTTAGCGCAGTTCCTCAATGTGATCTCGTAGCAGTTCAAGATCAGCCTCCGGCCATGGAGTGTCCTGTGTGATTGCAGCGAATGCGTCAACGTATTCGCGTACATACACGTGTCCATGCCCAGCTGGAACATCTGCTGAGACAAACATATCGAAAGTTACTTGCAAGAAGGTAATTATCGGCACCCAAGAGGTCTCGGTACGTCGATCTGGACCAGCCGACTCGGACAACCAGTCGGGAGCGTTCCATAGCAGCCGTGGGCTCCACCAGGTCACAGCGTCAGAGGAGTGCTGCAGATACACCACTCGAGGATCACGCCACTGCGAACCTAGATCCCATAGATTCTGCGCCGTATCAGGAGTCGCACTGAAGCGTACTTGTTTGCCTTGTGCTATCACGGGCTGGATTTCAGGACTTCCATCATCGCGCCGGCTGGTCAGCCAACTCCACATTTCGGTGAAGTTGGGTGTTCCCACAAAGAGAGCACCGTCTGTGCGTTCGGTGAGGTCTTGGATCCCTGAGAATGAGTCCTGCATGCCGTATGAACCCAACGAGAGGCCGGCAACATAAATCCTTGGCTGAGAATCCTCGGGCAGTGTGAGCCAGTGAGCGTAGATAGCTTCAAATAGTGCTTTTCCAGCCGATGGAGGTGTGGCACGGTCGGTGAGGAAACTGATACCGGATGGCAGGAAGGAATATTGCATAGACGAAATGGCAGTATCGCCAGAGTTTACGTACTCAAATGAGTTAGTCATGGCGGGGTCGAGCCATCCGGTGCCAGTCGCAGTAGCTACTAGCAGCGCGGATCGGTCAAATGCGTTTGTTCTGATGAGATCTTGAAGTACTTTGGCTGCTGCTGCATCGAGGTCATGGTCCTCACCCAATCCTGCATATACCCGAATGGGCTGCTGCGCCGGAACGTGTGCCAGCGTTGAGGTTGTGTGGTTGAAATCTTCTATGTCCTGCTTTGTGGGGCCAGTTCCTACAAAAATGCGACCTTGATAGCCCAATGATTCCCAGGTGGTGATGGATGCTGGTGAACCGGATCGTTCGCTTAGGAGCGGCTGGTCTACGTGGTCGGGGTATTTCTTGTCCGAGGTGGCGTAGAAGTTGTTGAGTACCTTGAGGGAACCTTTGACGAATGTCCCATCGAAGATGAGTACACCTACATAGGCCACGATAATTGTGGCAGCAAGTATTGCGGCCCGACGTGGGAACCAGCGGTCCAGTTTGTCTGCCAGCCACCTTCCGATTCTTCTGAGGAACCTGGCTATGTTGAGGCAGATCAGAGCGATGCTCAAAGCGATGAGCCCCTGCCATACCGCGTTCCACGGATGATTGGTGTCCATCCCAAAGAGCAGGCGAAGTTCGGACTGCCAGCGCGCTCCGAGAACCGCATAGATGGTCACTGCGGTCACTGCTACAGGGACAAAGACGCGCCAAAGTGTCCACGTAACGGTGGAGTTCCACGGAGTGGTGAAGCCCAACCATCGCATGAACCCGCCCACCGTTGCTCCAAATGCGTAGCCTCCGATGATGCAGAGTCCGCTCACCACTGCCTGCATGGTCCAGTCTCGTGGCAGCAGGGAGGGTGCGTAGGATCCGCACCATAGCAGGACTGCGAATACCACTCCGGTGGTGGAGAGCTGTTTAGTCCAATGCGAGATGGAGTCACGCAGGCGAGCAAGTGGCACGGTGATGCGCGGCGGCAGCGTGAATCGTGCTTGGGTGGACATCGTTGCCATTCCTGTGGGTGGATTTCGTGGGCTGTGATCTGGGGTCACGCGCCTTTAGTCCAATCTACGCGAAGAGCGGGTTACATTTGCGTGAATTTGTGAACCACCGTGCGTCGCGTGTAACGCAGGTCACATGTTGCGCATATTCTCGACGTACGGAAGGGACTAAACCTGCCGTAGACATGAACGTACAGGTGCACACGAGGGGAGCAATGATGATTGCAGAAACAAGTGCAACAACTGACACGGGCAACAGCGATGAGCGTAGGACATTTGTGTTGGACACATCTGTATTGCTCTCAGACCCCAAGGCCTTCTTCAGGTTTGCCGAGCACAACGTGGTTTTGCCTCTAGTGGTTCTCACCGAGCTAGAAGGCAAGCGTCATCATCCAGAACTCGGTTTCTTTGCTCGTGCGGCGCTTCGAGCGCTCGATGAGCTCAGGGTCCAACACGATGGACTTTCCAAGCCGATCAAGGTGGGGGAGTGCGGCGGCACGCTCCGCGTAGAACTGAATCACATTGACCCGCAGGTATTGCCTGCGGGTTTTCGTTTGGGCGATAACGATTCGCGAATCCTGGCAGTGGCCATGAATCTCTCGCTCGAAGGCTCCAATGTCACGGTGGTTTCCAAGGATCTGCCTATGCGCATCAAGGCCTCTA
>DFNY01000156.1:3429-17799 GCA_002376595.1 Jonesiaceae bacterium UBA3555
GTGGAAGTGCCCGAATCTATTGTCAAGGAACTCTGGGAGAACGACTCCATCGAACTTGCGAGCATTGCCCACTTTGTTGAGCCAGCCGCGGGCCCAATGCTTTGCCACAAGGGAGTGGTTTTGTCTTCGAGTCGCGGTAGTGCGCTGGCTCGCGTTACCGCGGACAAACATCTGCAAGTAGTGCACGGTGACCAAGAACTATTTGGGCTACGCGGTAGGTCTGCGGAACAACGGATCGCAATTGATCTGCTTCTCGACGAATCGGTTGGCATTGTGTCTTTGGGTGGCCGTGCCGGCACTGGCAAGTCGGCGTTGGCGCTGTGCGCCGGGCTCGAGGCGGTATTGGAACGCGGCAAACACAAGAAGATCATGGTTTTTAGGCCACTGTTCGCTGTAGGTGGCCAGGAGCTGGGATACCTTCCGGGTTCTGAAGCAGAGAAGATGAACCCTTGGGCGCAAGCTGTCTTCGACACTCTTGGAGCAGTGGTTTCGACGAACGTTTTGGAGGAAGTGATTTCGAGGAACATTCTCGAAGTTCTACCGCTTNNCAGTCACTGGAACGTAACGTGTTGCTCACTGTGTTGTCTCGGATTGGGCAAGGGTCCAAGGTAGTGCTGACTCATGATGTGGCGCAGCGTGACAACCTCCGAGTGGGCCGACATGATGGAGTGGCTGCTGTTGTCGAGTCGCTCAAGGGTCATCCGCTCTTTGGTCATGTCACCCTGACTCGCTCTGAGCGGTCCGCGGTTGCTGCCTTAGTCACCGAGATGCTAGAAGGTGAATTTGCCTAGAGTTTGCGCTCGGAAATCGGCTATGTGAAGGAATTTGTTTTTGGGGAGAACAGCGGAGGGGCGGGCCTTCTTGGATCTCCCCCACCGGTTTTGGTGCCAGAAAGATCTGGAATGTCAGGTTAATTCCGACTTAGACGACAAAAAGTCATATTTATCCGATTTTCGATGCCGAAAACGGTTCTCACGGGCGAAGTTCGTGGCTATTATTTGCGTGTGGACTTTCTTCAGCGCGTACATGGACAATGGCGGGACCTAAACCCAGAGATGAACGGTGATTCGTTTCTGAGCGTGGGCCGCATCGTGCGAATCGCATCATTCGTAACGGCACTGACCGACAGTGTCGTTGAAAAGCAAGGCCTGACCCGCGGCGAATGGGAACTGCTCGCTGCGGTGCGTCGCTCCGGAAAAAACTGTAGGGCAACCGAGCTCTCAGTCCTGACAAAGTCATCAGGCGCTGCAATCACCAAGCGCTTGGACAAACTCTCTGCTCAAGGCCTCATCACCCGTGAGGTACTACCTCGCGATCGACGAGTCGTCTTGGTAAACCTGACGGATGACGGAAAAAGGGTGATTGATTCACTGGTGCCTGAGGTTCTCAATGCAGAAGCAGAACTCCTCGAGAGCTTCACGGCCGAAGAAATTGCAACTCTGCAATCCCTATCACTCAAACTTCTCAACGTAGTTGAGCCGCCAAAAGGGTAAGCAGTCACTCACCTCAAACATGCAAAGGGGGAGAACCGCAGTCGCGGTTCTCCCCCTTTTTTCGCTCAAGAATGAAAGGACTTAGGCCTTTGCTGATGTGGTCATGGAGAGCACGTCGAGCGCCGAATCAAGCTGCTCCTCACTGACCTCGCCCCGTTCTACAAAGCCCAGCGCGATAACAGCCTCGCGAACAGTGAGGCCCTGCGCAACTGAATACTTGGCAACCTTGGCTGCAGCCTCGTAGCCGATCACGCGGTTCAGAGGCGTGACGATTGATGGTGAGGATTCGGCCAGCGCACGTGCTCTTTCAACGTTAGCGGTGATGCCAGAGATGGTCTTGTCAGCCAGTACACGTGATGAGTTGGCAAGCAACCTTATGGATTCCAGCACTCCCTGCGCGATGACAGGGATCTGGACGTTTAGCTCGAAGGAGCCGCTAGCGCCCGCCCATGCAACGGTAGCGTCGTTGCCAATAACGCGCGCCGCAACCATGAGAACTGCCTCAGGAACCACAGGGTTCACCTTGCCTGGCATGATGGATGGGCCTGGCTGAAGGTCTGGAATGTAGATTTCACCAAGGCCCGTGTTTGGGCCCGACCCCATCCAGCGCAAATCGTTGCAGATCTTGGTCAGCGAAACCGCGATCGTACGTAGTGCACCGGACAACTCCACGAGCCCGTCGCGCGCCGACTGTGCCTCAAAGTGATCGCGAGCCTCGGTGAGGGGCAGATCAGTGTCCTGCGCAAGCAGTTCAATTACACGTTGAGGGAAACCTGGCGGGGTGTTGATGCCGGTACCAACCGCGGTTCCACCAAGAGGAACTTCAGCGGCACGAGGAACAGCTGCCTCAAGGCGCTCGATGCCATAGCGAACAGCCGCTGCGTATCCACCGAACTCTTGACCCAGGGTCACTGGGGTAGCGTCCATTAGGTGAGTGCGACCGGACTTAACAACCGATGCGAACTCATTCGACTTTGCTTCGAGTGCTTGGGCTAGGTGAGCGAGCGCGGGAACAAGCTCACGAAGTACCCCTTTGGTTGCAGCAACATGAACAGAAGTTGGAAACACATCGTTTGAAGACTGAGACGCGTTGACCTGGTCATTAGGGTGAACGTCGCTTCCCAGTTTTGCGCTAGCGAGTGTGGCTAGCACTTCGTTCATGGTCATGTTTGAAGAGGTACCCGAGCCGGTTTGGTAAACATCCACTGGGAAATGAGCGTCTAGCCCACCAGCAGCAACTTCATCTGCGGACTCAGCAATTGCCTGGGCAATGTCGGTGGACAAGATCCCCAGTTCGGCGTTGGCCAACGCGGCTGCCTTCTTGATGCGGGCAAGGGCCTCGATGTGGGAGCGCTCAAGTGGCGTTCCAGAGATGGGGAAGTTTTCAACGGCACGCTGGGTTTGTGCGCGATAGAGTGCGTCCTTTGGTACGCGTACTTCACCCATAGTGTCATATTCAATGCGGTATTCAGCCTCGACGTCACGGCTCTGTGAAATGCTCATGATTCAATCCTGCCTTATGGGTGAGCCAGCGCACAAAACGCCACGTGGAATGAAACGAAAAGCGGGTAGAACGCAATGCGTTCTACCCGCTTAGGGTTAATGGCAGCTACTCAATTTCTCCGATGCTGGAGATGATGTGTGCTTGACCGTCTTTGAGGTCGTATTCGAGTCCCACAATAGCTAAGCGGCCTTCGCTTACTGCGNNACCGTGTACTTCACGTGCTCACGACGCAACTTGTTTTCATCGAGGGCGTCTAGGCCGCCATCATCCTTTGTGAGTGAAACGATCGACGGAATAACGCGGTCAGTGAGAGCTCTAATGAACCCGGTGGGCTGAACTCCGGTTGTGAGCGCTTGAGCAGCTGCATGTACAGCTCCGCAGGAGTCGTGGCCGAGCACCACAATGAGTGGAGTTCTCAGTACGTCTACTGCGTATTCGATGGACCCGATGACCGTGGTGTCGAGTACGTGGCCAGCCGTGCGCACCACAAAGAGGTCACCAAGCCCCTGGTCGAAGATGATTTCCGCAGCAACACGAGAGTCTGAGCAGCCAAAGAAGGTGGCGAATGGCTGTTGAGCAACTTCGAGTTCTTTTCGGCGGTCGAAGCCTTGCGATGGGTGCTCCATTTCATCGCGAATGAAGCGATTGTTTCCCTCTTTGAGTTGAAGCCAGGCTTGGGCTGGAGAGAGGCTGGTAGGCACGTTACTCCTGAGTATTCGCGGGATGTGGTTCTCCGCTGCACCGAATCTCATTGCTCAAAGTTCGGTGCTCCAAGGAGGGTTCGCTCCGGCACGAGAAACCGTGATGGCTGCGACCTTGGCGCACTGCAGCAGGATCTCTTCTACAGTAGCGCTATCGATGAGTTTGAGTTCAACTTGTCCAGATTTTCCAAGGTACCCACGCGCGCCAAGTTGGAAAATCAAGGTGCCCATGAATGAATCGCCTGCTCCAACGGTGTCTGCAACGCTTACCTTTGGGCTAGCAATAGATACTTTGCCCCCTGGTAAATAGCATGTAGCACCGTTGCCACCTTGAGTAACCACTACGAGTGATGGCCCTTTTGCTAACCATTCTTCAGCAACCGTTTCAAAGGTGGCCTCGGGGTAAAGCCATTCCAAGTCTTCGTCAGAAACTTTGACTACATCGCTCAGTTCCACGTAGTCGTTGACCTGATCTCGTACTTGGGCCGGAGATCCCATGAGGGAGGGGCGCATGTTTGGGTCGTAGGTGATGGTTGCGAATTCGCGTGCGGACGCCAGTAGATCTTTGACCTTTGGGCCGCCTGGGGTCAGTGTTGCGGCGATGGAGCCGGTATGAACCACGTTTGCTGATGGTTCCACGCAGACAGGTAATAGATCCCATTCGATGTCGAACTCGTACTGGGCGGAACCGTCGTCTTGGAGTTGGGCGGTGGCAACCGAAGTGGCCTGTGCACCCCAGCTGCCTGGGTGAACTGTGACGCCGGAGTCGGTGAGCCATTGTGCGACCTTCAAGCCGCGAGCATCTTGTGCCAGCCACGTGAGGAGTGTTGCATCGGCCCCCTGACGCGACAGCGTAATTGCCACATTTGCGGGGCTGCCTCCAGGGAGCTCTTGGATGTGTCCGTCGGTCGAATGGACGGCATCAATGAGTGCTTCACCTATGACGAACGCTTTGGCTGGTGTGCTCTGCGGCATGGTTCTCCTACTGCGTATTTTCGGGGTTCTGGCTCTTGTTCTGGACTTCGTTGAGACGCTGACGGGCCCCGTCTAGCCATTCTTGGCAACGCTGGGCCAAGAGTTCGCCCCGTTCCCACAGTGCTAGCGACTTCTCAAGTGAGGGGCTTCCGGCTTCGAGTTGCTGCACTATGGCAATGAGTTCGTCCCGCGCTTGTTCGTATCCTAGTTGGGCAATGGCGGTGCGCTCGTCATCTGAGAGTAGTGAGCCAAATGGTGAGTTGGTGGTCATTGTGTTTCCTTCAAGTATGGGGTTCTAGAGGACTTTTGTAAATGACTTAATAAAGTCGTTCGGTTTTTCAGAGGTTAGTCGTGACAGCATTTAGAGTTCCATCTAGTAGTCGGATACGCAGTGCACTCCCGGAGTTAACAGCCTGCGCCGAGGTCACCACCTTTCCATCTTCTGCCTGCACAATTGCGTAGCCACGTTCCAGCGTTGACAGGGGAGACAGTGCTCTGAGTTGGGCAGTCAGACGCTGTGTGGTGGAATGCTCTGCCACAACATGCACCTCAACGCTGGCCCTTGCGGAAGCGCGCATGGCTGACAAATTGGAGTCATGAACATCGATCAGCGCCTGCGGGTTATTGAGGACCGGACGTGTGCGCAGGAGCGCAAGGCCGTTTCGTTCATGGTCCACACGTGAGCCGATTGCAGCCCGTGCTCGCGTGACACACTGACCTACCTGAGCTCGCTCTTCGGCGACGTTTGGAACGATTCTCTTTGCCGCATCGGTTGGTGTTGATGCTCGAACGTCAGCAACATAGTCCAGCAATGGGGCATCGCGTTCGTGACCAATTGCTGAAACCACTGGAGTGCGTGCCCCTGCTACGGCGCGCACTAGCGATTCGTTGGAGAATGGCAGCAAATCTTCGACTGCTCCTCCACCACGGGCGATCACAATCACATCAACGTGTTCGTCGGAGTCAAGTTCTTGGAGCGCTGCAGTTACCTGGGTGACCGCATGCACGCCTTGGACTGCAACCTCGCGGACCTCAAACTGAACTTCCGGCCAGCGATTACGTGCATTGACCAGAACGTCATGGAGAGCCTCAGATTCGCGCCCGCAAATCAGACCAACCCTGTTGGGCAAGAATGGGATGGGTTGCTTGCGCGAGACATCAAACAGCCCCTCACTATCAAGCTGGGCTTTTAGCTGCTCAATCCGAGCAAGAAGCTCACCGATTCCAACCTGCGCTATCTCTTTGGCCTTCATTTGCAGAGAACCACGTTTGGTCCAGAACTCTGGCTTCACATGAGCGACCACATGGGCGCCCTCTAANNTGGAGACCGGCAGCGACATGTCTTCATCGGTGTCGCGGATAGTCAAGAACGCCATCCCTGCACCCGGCCTGCGATTGAGTTGCACCACTTGACCCTCGATCCACAGTGGGACCATCCGGTCTATGTACTGTGCAATCTTTTGTGACAACACCCGGACCGGCCATGGGTTCGCCTTGGTGGTGTCTGCAGCTTTGACCGCACGTTCGGTGCCGTTTGATTCGGGTTCGTCTGGTTGTGTGCTCACTTAGACAACTTTGCCTTATCCCTGTGACAACTGTGTGCAGCGCAACCCATGCTTGGCGCAACAAATGTCTTTCCACAGGTAGAGGGGCTGTGCACCTGACGTGCACAATGTCACCGCTACATACCCGTCACTTGAACTCACTTCTCACCTAGACTGAGGGGGTGAGTCAAACTTTGTCTTCTCAGGTTCCAGGCGCTGCAGATTTGCATGCTGCCGCCCCTCAATACGAGGCGATGCACGCCCGCACCACACAAGATGACGGCCACAAGCGAGTGCTGTTGGCAGCGCCCCGTGGTTACTGCGCAGGCGTTGATCGTGCCGTAATTGCGGTGGAGCAAGCCTTGGAAATCCACGGTGCTCCTGTGTATGTGCGCAAGGAAATCGTGCACAACAAGTACGTGGTGGAAACTCTGGCTGAGCGCGGTGCGATCTTTGTGAACGACACCGAAGAAGTGCCAGAAGGTGCACGCGTAGTGTTCTCGGCCCACGGCGTTTCTCCAGCGGTTGTGGCTGCTGCCAAGGAGCGAAATCTAGACACCATAGATGCAACGTGTCCACTAGTGACCAAGGTGCACAAAGAAGCGGTCCGCTTTGCAAAGGACGATTACGACATTCTCTTGATTGGTCACACTGGCCATGAGGAAGTTGAAGGTACCGCTGGTGAAGCCCCTGACCACATCCAGATTGTGAACTCGCCGGATGATGTTGACAACGTGACTGTGCGTGACCCAGAAAAGGTTGTCTGGATCTCGCAGACCACTCTTTCTGTGGACGAAACCATGGAGACAGTCAACCGTCTGCGCACCAAGTTCCCTACGCTGCAGAACCCTCCAAGCGACGATATCTGCTATGCAACTCAGAACCGCCAGGTTGCGGTGAAGAAGCTTGCACCGCACTGCGACCTCGTCATCACGGTTGGGTCGCGCAACTCATCCAACTCGGTTCGCCTGATGGAGGTTGCTAAGGACGCTGGAGCTAAGGCCTCGTACCTTATCGAGTACGCCAAGGAAATCGATGAAACGTGGCTCGACGGTGTAACCACCGTAGGAGTTACTTCCGGGGCCTCGGTACCAGAGATCTTGGTTCAAGACGTGCTCAAGTACCTCGCAGAGCGTGGCTACGGTGAGGTCGAAGAAGTACGCACAGCAACTGAGGACCTGATGTTCTCGTTGCCACGTCAGCTCCGTGCAGACATGAAAAAGGCTTGTGTCGGCTCCAAGCGGCCTAAGGGCGAAGGGCGCAAGAACCTCGGTGTAACGCCAGTTGAGTCCGACTCAATCGTTCCTGCTGGCGACGACTGCAACACCTTCTAGTCGCTGGAAGACATTTCAGATTGTGGGGTGGCCCTAATAGGGCCACCCGACAACTGTCTAGCGAGGTGAACACCAAGCGCCCACAATCAACTGCTTCCCGACGAAATGACGGCGTTGGCGCTCGAAGTAACGTCAGGCGAACCTGCAGTTGAGTTCCAAAATTCTCAAAGTGAGCCGATGCTGGGAGGCGGGAATCGTCGGGAAATAAGCGAAGCGCAATGCGCTCGCGGGTGCGAGCGAAGTCTCTTTGGTGGGCGGTCACAAGCCGCAGATCAACCGGTAGAATGGTGCAACGTGGCTCTTACTATTGGAATTGTTGGTCTCCCGAACGTCGGTAAGTCGACGTTGTTCAACGCACTCACCCGTGCACAGGTTCTCGCGGCGAACTACCCGTTCGCCACGATCGAGCCAAACGTGGGTGTAGTGCCCCTGCCAGATTCTCGTCTTAACAAGCTTGCTGAAATCTTTGGATCCCAGAAGATCTTGCCTGCAACGGTTTCATTCGTTGACATCGCAGGAATCGTTCGCGGTGCATCCGAAGGCGAAGGCCTCGGAAACAAGTTCCTTGCGAACATCCGTGAAGCTGACGCAATCTGCCAAGTTACCCGTGCATTCGCAGACCCTGACGTGGTTCACGTTGATGGAAAGGTGTCGCCTAAAGACGACATCGAAACCATCAACACCGAACTGATCCTTGCGGACATGCAGACACTTGAGAAGGCTCTTGTGCGCATTGAGAAGGAAGTCAAGATCAAGAAGGGCGACCCGGTCCTCTTTGAAGCAGCAAAGACTGCGCTCAAGATCCTCGAAAGCGGCGAGACTCTGTTCGCGGGCGCGAAGGCTGCAAAGCTGGACCTCGCAGACATCGCGTCATTGCAGCTCATGACCGCTAAGCCTTTCATTTACGTGTTCAACACCGACGACGAAGGCCTCAACAACGAAGCGTTCCAGGACGAGATCCGCGCCATTGTTGCTCCTGCAGAAGCAATCTTCCTTGACGCTAAGTTCGAGTCTGAACTCGTTGAACTCGAGCCAGAAGAAGCGGCAGAGATGCTCGCTGACAACGGACAGGCAGAAGCAGGCCTCGACCAACTCGCACGCGTTGGCTACGACACCCTCGGCCTCCAGTCTTACCTGACTGCAGGTCCAAAGGAGTCCCGTGCGTGGACCATCCGCAAGGGCTGGACTGCCCCACAGGCAGCCGGAGTAATCCACTCCGACTTCGAGCGCGGATTCATCAAAGCTGAAGTCATCTCGTTCGAAGACCTCGTAGAAACCGGCTCCGTAGCCGCAGCACGCTCCGCAGGCAAGGCCCGCATGGAAGGCAAGGACTACATCATGCAGGACGGCGACGTGGTGGAGTTCCGCTTTAATACAACATCTCAGGCAAAGAAGTAGAGACGTCTGTTCAGGGGCTGCTCGTGGTCTTTCCAGACAGACTCGCTCGGCCCGCTAGTGTTCGACTGCGAACACCCTAGAGTGGACAGATGAACTCCGTTTCCGAGCCACTCTCTGACACCGCTCGGCGTCGGATTGTGTCGGGGTGTGCGAGCGTGATCGGTGTGCCTGCCCAGGACATCCGCAAGGATGAGTGGGTCTTCGTTGAACGGGCGGATCTCGAGGCTGTCGTTGTCGTGCGTGTCGAAGGNNTTGTAAGCAGGTCGAAGCGATAGCGCTAAGCAGCGCTTAGGGCAAAGAGCCTCACGCTTCTGGCGGTTTACTCTGGCGTGGCCGTGTCAGCGGTTCTGGCGGCTTTCTGTTGGCCTGTGAGCGCGCTAATCGCTGCTTTAAGTTCTGGCAGGGGTTCAAGCGTCGAAGGTTTGCAGTCAAGGATTGCTTCAATGAGTAGGTTCCCAAGTTCGACCGGGTGCGCTTTAGCGAACTCAATCACGTCCTCTGTTACGACGTTGCTAGCCGTGGCTAGGAACGCGGCGATGTTGGCTTGCTGTGCGCTCGCGGCTAATGCTTGGGGAGTTCCTATGAGGTGTTCCACTGATTCGGCGCGTGTTGCCCGTTCTATAGCGTCCGTGGTTTCGCCGTGCTCATGTTTGGCATGAATAAGTTCGTGCATGAGTGTTGATCTCGCTTGCCTTGGTCCTAGATGAGGGTGGAGTAAAACCAGCTGTGAGGCCTTGCAATATGCGCCGTGTAAGCCCGTGAAGTCCTCAGGGTTTGCGGTAGCCACATTGATGCGTAACTCTCGGATGAGGTCTCTGTGTTCGTAGATGGCGCTGGCGATGTATTCGGATTGCCTCGCTGTGTCAACGCGAGGAAGGGGCCTNNGCGGTTAAGGACTTTGTAGACAGTTGACGCGTGCCAAATTCCACCGGTAGCCGATGCGATACTTTCGGCGTTTAGGGTGTCCGCAATGTTGGCCAGAGTCTTACCTGCGAGGCGCTCGGTACGGATCCGCTCGACGGTCTATTGAGGAAGCGTCGAGGGCCTGCCCATGTGCTTCCCTGTGTCTTGTTTGATCCGCGCCATGCCTTCGCGTGTGCGCTCTGCAATCTTCTTACGCTCCATCTCCGCGAACGTGCACGTTACTTGCGCCATCGCCGCGCCTGTAATGGTGCTGGTGTCGATGCCCAGATCAAGGCAGATCAGTGCCCAACGCTGTTTAGATGCCATCTCTAGGATTCCTGCGAAATCGGCAACACTGCGCGATAGGCGGTCAAGCTTAGATACCGCTAGTGCATCTGCTTTACCGGCCTTAAGGCTGTCGAGAGCATCGGCGAGCACTGGCCTGTTCTTGAGGCTCTTAGCGCTTGCGGCTTCCTCGCGGCATATTGTCAGTTCCCAGCCTTGGCGTGCTGCTTCGGCTTCGAGGGCGCTAATTTGGACCTCTGGGCTTACGTCTTGTTTGGCGGTGGAAACTCTAACGTAACCGATGACTCGAAGGGCCTTTGCTGCGTTCATGCTTCCATTGTATTCCCTAAGGGTTCCCTTTGGGAATATCTACCGCAAACTAATAGCGCTCACCGAAAGATTGCCGCGAGCGCTACTAGTTCCTTCCATGAGGTTAGACGTTGCGGGTGCGTTCCATGGGGCTAACGGGCTCCTGGTCGCACGAGTGCCGCTCTGTATCCGACGATAAAACCGAACAGTTCACTTCGTAGCCTTATGTCGATTGAGTTATCTTGTGGCACCAAGGAACCCGTNNGAGTTGTCAGTGCCTCTGTGACTGTCTGCCCCTCCAGGATTGTCATAGCTTCATCGAGGTTACACATTTCTGCCATCTCCGTTAAGTTCCTCTCTTGAGTAGATTTGTTGATAGCCGCGGGCTGTTATGAGTGGTAAGTGCCTTGTTTGGCCGTTGTAAGTGAGCTCGATTTCCTGCAAGCGTCCGCATTCAATCTCCTTTAGCGGCACGCGCTCACCGATGGGAAGCAGGTCTGATTCCATGTATGTGTTGCCCCTATGTTCGAAAATTGGCATGTGTTCCGCCTTTTGTTCGCGTGGATGGAGTTGACCGCGCTCACGCGCTATCACCGCTTCGCGGCGATGGATTATGTACTTCGTTGGTTTGCCCTTGTTCCCTGTTCCCCCCTCTTAGGGGTGGGAACTAGGGGAACAGTAAGGTGATTGTTCCCTTGCGTTAGGGAACTGTCANNCTAGGCAACTGAGGAACAGTCATCAAACACGCTCGAGGACATAGGTCTTGAACCTTCCTGCTTGACGGACCGTTAGCGTTGCCGTGCCACCGTCCGTGACATCGAACGTCCTTCCATCTGTGAACATGGCGAGTGCTTCAGTGATTGTGGAAGTTTTCCCTGTAACACTCTTACGAAGGTCGCTAGCAGTGATCCCTGGGTTGTCACGGATGGCTGCAAAAATCCTCTTCGCAACTTCCTGGATACTGTCGGCTCGTGTTGAGTCGCCATCACCGGCCCCCGAGAACCTAATGCCCTTAGAAACCGCATCAAAGAGGATCTCTTTAGCCTCGGTATCTATGNNTGCGTCCGCGGCCCTGCGCTTGAAAAGTGCGCTTGGCAGATGCTGACTCTCCACTACGTTTAATGAGCCAATTAACATCGGTTGACCCAAGTAGTGATGACGAGCCGCGAGCGCGAGCGCCGTCATGTCCTGTGTGATGCACGATCAAGAGATTTGGCATACCTGCCAACCGTGCCAGTTCTCGGATGACAATCACCGCTTGGCCGGCTTCTTTGTCCTCATTGATGCCGTGAGCTTCAAGATAAGGACTTAAGCAATCAAAGATCAGAACATCGCAATTGAGCGCTTCAAGTTGTTCGGCAAAGCCTTTCCGCTCGTGTGGATCGAAAAGATCCAGCTCAGTGAGTCTGGCACGTGCTGTAACTACAGCCAGATTTGCTTCATCGATTCCCGTTGCTTGCTCAAGATAGGAAGCTAGCGCGCTCGCGGTCATTTCCGTGTCGATGAGACAAACGCGATGCGCTGATTTCACTTGATGCTCTGGCGCCATGAAGNNCTTGGGGCCGCGAGCATGACATAACCGCTGGCTGGCCATAGCCCGTCGATGAGAAAGGAACCTTGCTCCATCTCTTCGCCTGCTTGACCACAGAGTTCTTCCCAGTCATGAATTGGCCATGCCGTCATGCTGCGCGCTCGCGGTCTAGGTGAACCCCGATGTATTGCCTTATCGCTTGAACATCGCTCTTCTCATGAGGGCGATGGTCAACCCAACCAATCGACCTTATAAGACGTTTTTGCCTTGCAGCAGCCCAGAATGACCCCCAGCGTTGAGGCTTGTCAGGCTCTGGGATGTAACGACGAAGGTCGGCTTGAGAGAAGGGCTGGCCGGACTCGATGAGCGCGGTCAAAGCGATGTTTGCTAACGCTAGCCACTCGTCGGGAGTGTTGGTGTAAGCAGCATTTACACCGTCAGACAGCCCTGCTATTCTGGGTTTGCCAACGGTCTGACCTAGATCATTGATCCCCCCGCTAGTTCGCATGCTGGCGGGGGTTTCCTTTTGTTGGTTGATGCTGCCTGCGCCTCGCTCTCGTCGAGGTGCTGCACAAGGGACCAACCGGGGCCGGGAGTCAGCAGCCGTGAGAGTTCCGCAAGCTGAGATGTAGTAAGCGGTGGTGCCATTGCTACAACTTTTTGTATGTGCGCTTTGAGTTTCGCTGCTTGAAGATCGCGTTTAGTTATTGGTGTGCGGTCAGGGTTCCAGCGCGAAGCAATGGCATGCGTTCCAGATGCTGACGCTACGGACGGGATTGGTGCAGAGGACGGTGAAGGCATGGGAGCTCCAAAGGCTCAGTTCGCGCCTTACGCGTCCGTGTCCTGCTCACGGTAGCCGTCGATCGGAATGATTGACTCTACNNTATCGTCAAGGACATAGTGCTAGTAGTTCGATTTCCACCGGATTGCAACGCTCTCAGGGTCAAACGCTTTCACCCCTTGTTTTGCAGGGAAGATCCGAACCTCAAGAAGTGCATCGATAATTGAACGCTGCTCCATCAAGGTTGCTTCTCGAAACAGGCGGGCAGGCTGTGACGCGGTAAGGACTTTTACTGTTGCTTCACTGTTGAACAGCCTCGCGCGCTCGCGGTCTATCGCTAACAGTTCCGCCTCTGCCCGGTCGCTTGCAGCCTTGAAACGTCGCCCATCAATTAGACCCTCGTCGTAGTCATTTTGTATCGTGACGAGGCGTTCACGAGCCGCGAGCGCCACTAGTTCCAGTTCTCGGGACCTTTCCGAGTTTAAAGGTGGTAGAGGCGTTAGAGCTGACTGCTCTAAATAGAGCGCGATAGTTTCCATGACTAGCGCATCAATGGGGCCAATGCTTCTTGTTCCGTGGCCCTGCCTACATGAGTAACGCAGTNNAGACGCCACACAAAAACAATCCTGAACCAAGATACTTGCGATCAGTGCCAACCCTATTAAGTTTTCTAGCGGGATCATCGAGGCGCGTTTGCGTTAATGAGTAGTCATTAGGTGTGACAATAGCGGGCCAATTTGCGACACCTTGTGACACTTCGTCAAAGTACTTGCCATGCCCGGCATAGCGAGGGTTCCTGAGTATTCCCTGAACTGTCGAGGGGTTCCAAGCGTCACGGCCCGTGCGCGTTGGAATGCCTGCCTCTGTTAGAACTCTCGCAATGCCTTTCAGTGAATCTCCTCGAAGGAAACGCTCAAAAATCTCCTTAACAACGTTCGCTTCCTCCGCTATTAGTTCGCCTTTGGCGCCATACCCAGTGAGTCGAACGCCTAGTGGCGGGTTTCCGAGTCTAGCCCGTTGGGCTGCTGCTGCCTTTTGCCGTGCGCCCTTACGTTCAGACTCGGCGCGCGCTACTGAGGATTTGATGCGTGCGTACATTCTGCCGCCATCTGTTGACAGATCCGCTTCACCATTTGCCGTGACTAGATGCAGTCCATGATCCTCAGCCGCGTCTATCCAGTCCTCCAGTTGGCGTGGCTGACGCGTGAGCCGGTCGAGGTCGTAACAAACGATGGCGTTGAAGTGTCCTTGTTCGTAGTCCGTTACGAGCTGCTGATACCCAGGGCGTTTCACGTTCTTTGCGTAGGCTGAAATTGATTCGTCTAAGTACTCTTTAGCAAGCACCCAGCTGCGGTCTTTGAGTATTTTCAGGCATGCTTCCCGTTGCCTGTCGATTGCTAGGCCATCTCCTTTCAGGTCACGTGAGATTCGTAAATAGATGGCCGCATTCTTGCGTGGATTCGTTAGCATATTCAATTGTTGCATGAGCGCGCGATGCGGTGGAGTTTAGATTTAACGTCTAGCGTTATTGACGGGATCCGTTATACGCTGGTCTAGTGATCAGATCGTTCGGCAGCAAGGACACCGAGCGCATCTGGCATGAGCAGTACGT
>DFNY01000156.1:17854-20769 GCA_002376595.1 Jonesiaceae bacterium UBA3555
GTGGACCTGATCGAGCCGATCCATCCGGGGGAGATCCTGATGGAGGACTTCATCGAGGGTTTCGGGATCACGCAGAACAAGCTCGCAGTGTCGATCGGTGTGCCGCCGCGCCGGATCAATGAGATCGTGCATGGCAAGCGTGGGATCACCGCGGACACCGCGATTCGACTGGCGCGGTACTTCGGGACCTCTGAGGAGTTCTGGATGAACTTGCAGTCGAACTACGAGCTGCGGCTCGAACGGCGCACTCTGCATGATGCGGTCGCGGAGATCACACCGCTGCAGGTCGCGTGACCGGCTCCACGGTGCATGCGTTGCAAGGGCATCGGGTGCTTCTCATGGATCAGCGGGGGCACGGTGCGAGCACGCGGCTTCCGGATGATCTTTCGCGTGATGCTTTCGTCGAAGACGTCGTGGCCGTGTTGGAAGCGCTCGTGCCAGGACGGCGAGTCACACTTGTCGGGCAGTCGATGGGAGCCCACACCGCGTTCCTCGTAGCGGCGTTGCGTCCGGATCTGGTCGGTGGGCTCGTGATGCTTGAGGGCCACGTCGCAGGTAATGACGACCCGGCCGAGGCGGCTGGTCTCGGCGCGTACTTCGCGTCGTGGCCGTTCCCGTTCGCGGATGAGACCGCTGCTCGCGACTTCCTCGGAGATGACGCGATCGTCGATGCCTGGGTGGCGGACCTTCACGCGACGGAGGATGGCCTCGTCCCGCGGTTCGACGCCGCGGTCATGCAACGCACGATCGAGGCTGTGCGCGAGTCGCGCCTGGACGAGTGGGTGGCTCTGCAGGTGCCTACGCTCGCGATCTTCGCGAAGCACGGGATGATCAGCGAAGCTGAGAAGGACGAGCTGATCCGGCGCAGACCCGAGACGGACAGGATCGATCTTGTCGGAGGTAGCCATGACGCACACCTTGACGACTTCNNATAGACGTGCTTCGCCGCTGGCTCGCCCGCGATCAGAGTGGCACGTCGGCGGACGTGGCCTGCTGAGGTTGTTCGGTGCCGGAACTCGGTCGAATTTCGTTTTGCGCTTTGATGTCTGGTTGCGGCTCCTTCAAGCCTGACGTTCGTTGCCTCACGCTGAATCGGTCAGGGTGATTGTGTAATCGTCTGGTGGAGGAAGTGCGATGTGATCATCGCCGAAGGGCATGTAGTTGACGGAGTGCAGGCGTCCATCGACGACCCAGAGTTCGAGAAGTCCGAGTGTCTCTGCTCCGTCGGAAACTTCGGCCAAAGCAAACGGGCCACCATCGTGCTCGATGGCTGTGCTGGTGGGCGCGACTGCAATGAGGAAACACTCGCAACCATCATGTCCATACCCGACCCACGTCGCTGTCGCGCGTTGTGCACGCGCGATTGAAGAGGCCGCGTCCTCGCCACTGCAGAGAATGTCGAGCAGTGCGTTCTCCAAGGGGCTGAACGCCTCGCCGATGCTGCGGTAGTTCTCGGCACTCATAGATCTCCGATCTTCGAGAATGTCACTGTCTGCAATACTCAGCTTCCGGCGATGCGATTCAGTGTGGTCACTAGGTCGCGGAACGTCACTCTGCCCTGTGGCGTCAGTCGCACCAGCGTTGTTCCGTAACGGTTCTTGCGCTCCTTCGAGATCTCCACCAGGCCTCGATGCTCTAGGTCTCGAAGCACCTTTGATAGATCGGACATCGACAAGGCCGTCGTCTCACGCAGTGCGGAGTAATCCGCTTGCTCTACCTGGCTTAGATGCGACAGGGTGACGAATCGCTTGGGCGCGACCAGGTGCGCATCGATCTCTGCATACGACATGTCAGCGGCGTATCAGAAGCACGACATAGAACACCAGCCATGCTGCAGGGGCCAAGCCCGCGAAAATCAACGCTTCAGGGAACGGAACCGTCTCGCCATGCACGAGGCCCCGCCAGACGGGGATCAGGAGCCAGGCGGCAAATGCTGCGGAGATGAAGGTCCCCTTTAGTCGGGGCTCGTTCGGCTGGCTCAGTCGCTTGGAGATCCAGACGTTTGACGTGACAATTGCGCCTAAGGCGAGCGGGATGGCCCACCAGGGAAATCCGCTCAGCGCGAGAAGCCCGGACGCGAATGACAGCGCGATCGTGGCAATCGCGCTCAGATGGTCACCGGCGCTGAAAACTCGCCGAGGCCTCGGCGGCATTAATTCAAGCAGGCGCTGTGCTTCGATGGCAGTGATGTCACGGTGCTCGCTCGGTTCTGTGTCCTTCATAGTGCCAAAGTAGCAACTACTTGCAGAAAAAGAAAGTAGCGTTCGAGGCATCCTTCCGCCACTGCTCTCGCGGGCTTGGGTCATCGGTTTCGCTGTCGGCTGCCGAGGTTGGTATGTGCGGCGACGAGGTGGAGTTCCGCTTCAATGTCTGATTCTTTGCCGGCATGCCCTGAGTGCCACGAAAACATGACGTACAAACTTGGTGCGTTGCTAGCATGCCCAATGTGCGGCCACGAATGGTTGGCAGAAGCTGTTGGTGACACTGATGTTGATGAAGCATCGGTAATCAAGGACGCTGTGGGTAACGTACTTGCCGATGGTGACGATGTCACTGTAGCCAAAGACCTTAAAGTCAAAGGCGGCGGAGGTGGCACCATGAAGGTGGGCACCAAAGTCAAAGGCGTTCGACTCATCGCAGACGGCGTTGGTGATCATGACATTAATGCAACAGTGCCAGGCTTTGGACGCATGCAGCTCAAGTCAAGCGTGGTGAAGAAGGTTCTGTAGTGTTCTGCGTGACTGTCGGTGTCTTAGGCGCCGGGCTTGGCTAAGCGCGCGAAATCTGGCATTGATGTGCGGCGTATTCTCGCTGTGACTCAGTGCTCGTGACTGATTAACTTGTGGGAGGGCCCGCAATCCTATTGGATTGCGGGCCCTCCTTGTGTTTGGATTACTGGGCGTTGATTCAGTAGG
>DFNY01000151.1:0-6449 GCA_002376595.1 Jonesiaceae bacterium UBA3555
GATCGCTGACCTGAGTTCTACACGCGAATCTTTCACACAAGAAGTCTCTCACCAACACAAGAAAACATGCTTATTCCGTTCGCTTTGTGGTCTACAACTGGCAGGATTGAACTATGAATTTTCTGAAGAAGCTACTCATCACCGCAGTCGCGTTCTGGCTCACCACACTGATCTTGGGCGAACACTTCCAAGTAGTGGGCAGCTTTGACCTCGCCGACAACCAAGACTTCATCAACCGTGGAGCCGTGTTCCTGGTAGTCGCGCTGATCTTCGCTGTCATCAACGCAGTACTCAAGCCAGTGGCCACAGTGGTTTCATTCCCACTGATCGTTCTCACCTTGGGTTTGTTCTCCTTGGTTATCAACGCCGCAATCATCTTGGTCACCGCATGGGTAACCAANNTTGAAGTTGACGGGTTTTGGTGGGCAGTTCTCGCCGCAATCCTAATTTCCGTACTCACCTCAGTGGGCCGCGCGCTTCTGCGAGCAGACAAGAAGCGCTGATCTGAAGCTTTGATCTGATGCGCTTGTTTCTGGTGCTGATCTGGAGCATAGCCGGGAAGCGCAGATGTGAAGCGGTAGTTCACCTCNNGCCAACGTTCGCGGCTCAGTCATTTTATGAGCGGGTTAGGAACAACCGAGCAGGATCTCTGCTGGTTCAACCACCAGGATCTCGGCTGGTTCAACCATCAAGCGTTTCAGAGCAGTTCAGCCGCGCATTGCAGTTCCAAACAGTTGGATCGAATTCAAACGATCTTCAAGCGAGCCTGCAGCGTGCGTGACAATCAGTTCATCCGCTCCAGTTCCAGCCGCAAACTCGTGTGCCCACTGTGCAGTTTCTTGGTCGGTACCGACCGCAGTGAACTTGAGCATGTTCTTCACTTGGGCGCCCTGTGCCGATGCCAAGATCTCATCTAGTTGTTCATCTGTAATGGTTGCGGCAATCTCAGGCTTGATCATCATGAATTTGAGCCGTTGACGTAAGACTTCCTGGTGCAAGGTCTGGGCCTGCGCTGTGGAGTCTGCAGCAATTACGTTCATTGCTGCAATCGCGTAAGGCTCCGGGTGATCAGGTGAAGGCTGGTAGTCATTGCGGTACGCAGCCAACGCATCATGAAGTGCGTTGGGTGCAAAGTGCGAAGCGAATGCGTACGGCAATCCCAACGCCGCAGCGAGTTTGGCACCGAACAACGACGAACCCAGTATGTACAGTGGCACGTTTGTGCCCGAGCCTGGAATTGCGTGCACTCCTGGGATTCGCGTGTTGCCCGTGAGGTATCCCTGCAGCTCTTGAACGTCCTGGGGGAAGGTGTCAGCGTCGTGCGGTGAGCGCCGCAGGGCCCGCAGTGTGTTGAGGTCTCCTCCTGGTGCCCGACCCAATCCAAGATCAATTCGGCTAGGGTGGAGTTCCGACAAGGTTCCAAACTGCTCAGCAATGGTCAATGGCGAATGGTTTGGAAGCATCACGCCACCGGCGCCCAACCGAATCGACGTAGTGTGTGCTGCCACGTGTGCGATTAGGACGCTGGTTGCAGATGAAGCAATTGTCTTCATGTTGTGGTGCTCCGCGTACCACACACGGTGATAACCGTGGGTTTCTGCAGCCTGAGCTGTGCTCACTATGGCTTGCAATGCCTCGCTAGTGGACTGTCCTGGGGCGATAGGGGCTAAATCGAGCATGGAGAATCGGGTCATGACTGTGCTAACTCAATTGCCCCGCGATATCTTCCCAGAACGCATGGTCGATGCGATGCGCTTACCCTACTTGAAGTCGGCATGCTCGCCATCGACTGCTTCGATCGCATACGTTGCAAACTCTCTTACTTGAGATTGCTTGGGCAGGTATTTCTCAATGTCTTGAGCCATGGTTTCGACGTCTTGATTGTTTGCGCGAGCATACTCCAAGATGTCTGCGTTGAGCGCTAAATCATGCGCACTCTGCCCTTCTTCCAACTTCACGTCCGCCGTGACGGTCAGGTGATTGCGGCTTGCTGGATTGGCCAAGCCATCCAGTCCAGGTACAAAGTCATCAAGATTCTCAATATCCAACGTCCTAATGCGCTCAGGCACATGTGCCGTGCTCCCAGGTGCAGATCCGGTCACCACAGCGCGGACGGAGTATTGGTCTGTGAACTCGTTGTCTGACGCAAGTTGTTTGGCAATTGCCCCACCTTGCGAGTGCCCCATCATAATTACGTTGTCGGTGGGGCGAACGCCCGCAGCCTTCATCGCTTCCTTCACATACTTCATCCCGGTGGATTCCTGCCCCAAAACAGTGGCGACGTTACTGTAGGTGTCCATCGGGTGAGGGGCCACATCATTCCAATACCATTTCTGCGTTCCAATAACGTTTACGACCACAGTTCGCTGGCCCCTCACTTGCGCCTTGGTGATCTGGATTTCTCCTTCGTTTTCCTTACCGGCTTGGGCGAAAACTCTGAGGTTCTTTTGGATCGAACTGATGTCCTGAGCAGGCCTAAGAGTCATTTTGAGGTCTGAGGCTGACATGTTGTATGACGTGGCTTGTCTCTGCTTAATCTTCGAGTCCAAAGCACCCAGCCCCAATAAGGCCAAAGCCTTTTGATCGTCCTCGGTTATCGGCCCTGCTTTGAGTCCAAGTGAANGAGCAGCAATTAGGCCTACTGAATAGGGAGCCTGACGTAATTGAGACGCTATTTCCTTGACAACTGCCCCACCGACTTCAGCTGCTGTAAGTTCCCATGAGTCAGGCGTAAAGATCCGTGTTTTGTATGGCGCTACAGAAGCTGCGCGTTCGTACTCATCATGCGCCTTCTTCAATCCCTGATGAACCTCGCAGAGCAACTCGAGCAACTCATAGATCCGCTGCTTCTGTTCAATCAAGTCCTCTGAAAATGCAAGCAGCCGCGCGTACTCGCCAGGCCTCGGAACCGGTTCCATGTAAATGCACTCTTGTTGCATCCGCACTCTGAAAGCTTCCATTGCTTCGAGCGCCCTGCCCCAGTCTGTTTCAAGCCTTTGGGCCGACAAGAAGACGCTATTGCTCGCTAATTCCAGCCGCTCTTTGGCCTGTCCAATGAGTTGCGTACAACGATCCAAGTCCACCACGTTCGCTTCAATTCAATGCGCTCCACCGCGGACATAGAACTTCTCAATGTNNTCCCCTCCAATGACTTGGAGATTTCCGTCGTTTTGGCCTGTAGATCGCACACTTTCTCCCGGTACCTTGAGGCGGATTCTGATACCCAAGATTCGCTGGTTGCGACCGCGCTCTTCATTAATGCGACAACGATTTCTAGTTCGTGCAGCGCGGTATTCACCATCGGCATCGACTCGATCGGATAGCTCATCGAAGCTCCCAAAGGTTGTTGTTTCTTGGTGCGATCAAGACAACCACCACACGCGGAACCCCGTGGTAAGAGTGCGGAACCTAAGCTAAATTCAGTTTGGAAATTCACCGCCAACAGGCTGTGGACACAGCAAGTCAGCGTGCTCTAAAGGAAAACAAGCACCAAAACCGTCAACACAACTGAAGCCACAATCTCGCCAATTCCAACTTGCTTCGGAGTCGCACCACGTTTGGGCATCAACGTGGCACGCACAGCGGCCAGCGTGAAGAAGATAGTAAACGCTCCAACGCCCCAAGACCCAAGTCGCGCCGCCGGAACCGTGAGCGCAAGAACAGACGGCAACAGAATCGTCGCCAAATGAAAGGCGATTGACATGCGCAAGTAGAGCGCGGAGCCGCGCTCGCGAATCATCGTTTTCACATAGAAAACAGTTCCCAAGAAATAGGCGAGCACCAGCGCAAACGCAACCAAGACTGCTGGCCAACCCCACCCTGGGCCAGCCAGCGCCCACGGGTAATAGGCAACCGGAAGCATCAAACAACCAGCGATAACTGTCAGCGCATCGTTGGCCAAAGCCCGATCATTGCGGTCATAGGAATATGCCAATTNNCAACCGCAGCCAAGCAATACGCTCGCACCGGTGGCCAATACTTAGGACGACGCCTCGACTTCAACCACAAACCCATAGCAAAAAAGGCGAAGTACCCCAGATACCAAGTAACCGTGAGAGGAACATGAATCCATCGGAATCCACCCATCGCAATGCCCAAAACCAACGGGACTGTGAGCATCGCCCATGCACCATGGTGGTCGGGAATCCACCCGGGACCGCGGCGCTTACGGGATCGCTTACGCACGGACGCCACGCTTGGGACGGGTTCGGAGGTCATGGCCACCATTGTCTCAAATGGGAGGGCTGAAACCTGAGGACGAGGGCCTAGGTGAGCTGGCACGCCGTTTGTCTGGATGGGAGAAATGCAGGTCTTCTTCAGACTTAGCCAGCTTGCTAGGTGAGGGCTCCACCGGCCCCAGAACATCGTCGGGAAATTCGCTGTTCCCAAAGCCCACAGCGATTCCGACAATCAGCGCTCTGTGGAGTTCAGCACGGCGAACGCTTAACGCGGACAGGAATTCCATGCCCTGTGGCAAACGTGAAAGAATGGGAGCCATGGCCAACACTGATGCACGCGTAAGTTTTGCTGACCTCACTCCACCAATCGCGCTCGGCGCATTGGACGGACGCTACCGCGGGGCCGTCGCTCCCCTGGTAGACCACCTGTCCGAAGGCGCGCTCAACCGCGAACGCATCCACGTTGAAGTTGAGTGGCTCATTGCCCTCACCGACGGCCAAGTTGTGCCGGGAGCCCCTTCCCTCACCGACGCAGAAAAGGCGTACCTGCGCAAGATCGTCACGGACTTTGGTGGCGAAGGAATCGCAGAGCTCGGCGAAATCGAGCGCGTAACCGTACACGACGTCAAGGCAGTTGAGTACTACATCAAGCGTCGCATCGCATCGGCACCAGAGGTGCTGGGCGCTGACACCAACTTGCCTGCGGTGTCCGAGCTCGTGCACTTCTGCTGCACGTCGGAAGACATCAACAACCTGTCCTACTCCCTCATGGTGAAGGGCGCCGTCCAGCAGGTATGGCTGCCAGCCGCAACGGCTTTGGTTGAGCAGATCAAGGGCATGGCGCGCGAACACAAGGCCGTCCCAATGCTGTCCCGCACGCACGGCCAGCCAGCAACGCCATCCACCATTGGTAAGGAACTCGCGGTGCTCGCGCACCGCCTCGACCGCCAACTGCGCCGCATTGCGGGCGCCGAATACTTGGGCAAGCTCAACGGCGCAACCGGAACGTTCGGTGCACACGTTGCCGCAGTTCCAGGCGCTAACTGGCCTGTGATTTCCCGTTCCTTCGTTGAGGGCTTGGGCCTGACCTGGAACCCACTGACCACCCAGATCGAATCGCACGACTGGCAGGCCGAGGTCTACGCAGACGTTGCGCGCTNNCTCGGATTCTTCAAGCAGATCCCAGTCGAAGGCGCCACCGGTTCCTCCACCATGCCTCACAAGGTCAACCCAATCCGCTTTGAGAACGCTGAAGCGAACCTCGAAATCTCGAACGCTCTGCTCGACGTTCTGGGCGCGACCCTGGTGCAGTCACGCATGCAACGCGACCTCACTGACTCGTCCGGCCAGCGCAACATCGGAACCGCGTTCGGCCACTCGCTGCTCGCGATCGACAACGTAGCCAAGGGCCTGACCCGCTTGGCCGTCTCGGAAGAGGTACTGCTCGCAGACCTCGACGAAAACTGGGAAGTCCTGGGTGAACCAATCCAGTCGGCTATGCGCGCCGCAGGCGTTGCGGGCGTTCCCGGCATGGAAAACCCTTACGAGCGACTCAAGGACCTGACCCGCGGTCACCGCATCGGTTCCGCAGAACTCATCGAGTTTGTGCGCGGATTGGGCTTGCCTGAAGACGTCACCGAACGCTTCGTTGCCATGACCCCAGCCACTTACGTGGGCTTGGCTGAACAGCTTGTCGACGAGTACCTGGTTTAGGTTTTAGGCTTGCCGCCGCGTGTGGGCGAGTTCTCAAGCCGCACACGCGGCTAGCTAGATCATCAACTGACGTAATGTGGCGAGGGGCCGGACACTTTGAAGTGTCCGGCCCCTCCGCATTCGTATGCAAGCGAACGGGCATACAGAAGTTGAATGTAGCTTCGAGCATCACGCACCTTCGTGCACTCCCAAGTGTTCAGCGCTGGAACCCCTCCCCGCCCACACACGGCAACTTTTCCGTGACTGGGCAGGAATTCTGGTGCAAAGTCACGGAATTCTTGCCCAGTTGGGTTGGTCATGGCCACGCCTTACCCCGTTTGGCAGCCGACCACATCCCAATAGACATGCACGAATAACCAAGCCCAACAACACTGTCGGATCCCATAACCAAACCCCAAACACCACTGCCGGGCCCAACCTCACCGCCCGCGTTAACATGTGGAAATGGCACACATTATCTTGTTCCACCACGCGCAGGGACTCACCGAGGGGCTCAAGCGTTTTGCCGCGGCACTCGAAGCCGCTGGTCATAGCGTCACAATGCCTGACATGTATGAG
>DFNY01000151.1:6487-6983 GCA_002376595.1 Jonesiaceae bacterium UBA3555
CCGCTTTCGCGCGCGCCGACAGCGCCCTGACCACGGTCGATGCACTTCCAGCAGCAGAACCCCGCGTCTACATGGGCTTTTCCATGGGTGCGGTTCCAGCCGCCACTCATGCGCTGGCCAACCCCGACGCTCGTGGTCTCATCTTGATGCATGCAGCAGTTGATCCGGGTTGGTTCCCAACGCCGTGGCCTGCAGATTTACCGGTTCAAGTCCACGCCTGCGACGCAGACCCATGGATGGAATTCGACGCATTGGATTCGCTTCGCGCCGCCACCGCCGCATCCGCACCAACCCAGGTATATCTCTACTCTGGCGACTCACACCTTTTCTCTGACGACTCCGTACCCGACTACAACGAAGACTACGCCCACGCCGCGCTAGAGCGGGTGCTTCGTTTCCTCAGCGACATCTAGTAACGGCAGTCCACAAGTGGACTGAATTTCCCGACTACACCGCACTCCCCAGCCCCACCTAAAGTGGGGCCCGCCCTAGGTGA
>DFNY01000208.1 GCA_002376595.1 Jonesiaceae bacterium UBA3555
TTCTTTGAGTGAACCTACCAGCGCCGAGGCGCGGAGGAAGAGGTTCCGGTGAAACCCGAGTGGCGTTCGCTGGTGACTCCGGCTGCTGCGAGTGCGTTGGCTAGCGTCGTGTTCCTTGCTTCGTTAGAACGCCACAGTGTTGCGAGCACAAGTGCCACCAGCAGTGCAATGGCGGTTGTGACTAGCCAAGGTGCCATTGAGAAGTAGCCCGCAAAAATGACCACGACGATCGCCACAGGCCCTAGAACCTTCAGTAGAAGCCGCGTGTTTTGGTACGCCTTTTGCTGCTGGTGCCAGCGTGCTTCAACCGCGAATCGGAGCTCTTGTTGCCGTTGCACGAAGGCAACGAAGTCAACGTCGTGTGCTTTTTGAGCCATGGCTTCTTCAAAGGCGCGCTGTGCGGCTGGCTCTTGAGTAACTGGCTGCTGAGCAAACGGTTGCTGTGCGCCTGGTTGGCGAGTAGCAGTGGGGTGGTAGGCAGCCTGNNGCTGTCTACGTTTTGAAGATTCGAGTTGATCTACTCTAACCCGCTGGCATGAGCCGCCTATGCAGGCTCTACCAGCGGGTTGTTGTACTTGATCAGTCGATGTTGCGCGCGGGTTCGAGCTGTTCCTCAAGCAAGTTGAGTGCATCGGTGAAGTACCAGCCTGGTTTTGAGTGAGGAAGAACCGGCCGTAACTCGGCTAGAGCCTCGTTGGCGGTGATGCCGGCAGACATCATCGCGTAGGCGGCGGCAACCGAGGGGGTGCGTGAAATTCCCTCTTGGCAGTGTAAGAAAACCTTCTTGCCTTCGTCGCGCAGTTCTTTGACGAGTTGTGCTGCTTGGGTGAGCGCGATGAAGGTATCAATGTTTTGGTTTGGTCGGTCAATGAGCCAGAGTGCGAAGTGTTCTCTGTTCGGTTTCTGGGGGATTTGCTCGGTGCCAACTCTGCAGAGAGAAACAATGGCGTCTACGTCTGAGGGCAAGTTTTGCAGACCCCCAAGATTGCCGACGAGTAGCCCAGAATCTCCTGGATGTGCGGCGCAGATAGGAGCGCCAGTTGGTGCCAATACCTTGGCCTTTGGCCAGGAGGTATCCGGCGTACCTCTGGTCAGCCCGGACAAAGCGATATTAAGGAGATCCTGTCCGCTTAACTGTGGGTACCCGTGGAGGTACCTGCGCCATTGCCCAGGGGCGGTACTTGCCCCGTAGCTTGCGCCAGCAAGGATGCCGGTTATTGCAGCGACAGTGTCAGTGTCTTCCCCACTTTGGACGGCCATGGTCAAGGCATCGGCCAAGTTGATGCTGGCGTTTATGGCTGAGTATGCACACAGTGCGGCTCCAACAACCCAGTAGTTGTTTTCTGGGACTTCCCATGGGGGAATGCTCGCTGCTTGCTTGAGTCGGACTGACCATAGTTCTCTTCTATCCGCTTCTAGCACGCCGAGGGGGCCAGCCATGCCTATAACGCCTGCGCCGAGCACTGCGTTCAGTGCGCACAAAGTGAATAGAACGCAGGCTTCTGTCGCGTCAGACTCAATGTGTGTCAGAGAGCTAACATCTTCAACCAATGTAGTTACTGCTTCAAGGTAGTCCTGCGGGAAGTCAGCAAACACTTGGTGTTGCTCGTGCTGTGGGTACAGCGCAAGCATCTGCGGTGATAACGATGCGATGACCACACCACTGCTGCGCATGAGCGAACCGTTTCCGGCGCTTCTTCCGGCTTCTTGGTGGTGATCTAGCGCAGCACGGTGGCACAGCGCGGAGTTTGGTCCTGCAGCGCCGGTTCGCCGAAGCGTGCCGAGCTTTTGGAAGACTGCGCTTGTCTGGGTACCGATGTCCTTGGGCGCGCTCGATGCCCAGGTAACCCATCCATCAACAATCTGGTTAAGGAAGTCAGTGTAGGTGGGGGAGCCAGGGACCGGGTTGAGCTCGTCGTTGGCGAGTGCCAGCAGGATTGACGTGGCCATTGTTGTGTCATCGGTCCATTCGCCCTTGCCCCACATCTGATTGCGTTTCAGCTCAGGCGTGGTGTGGTTTCTAAGTGCCGGCTTAAATTCATAGGGCGCACCGAGGGCGTCGCCGAGAGCGGATGCGAGAACACATCCAAGTGCGCGGTCAAGTTGCTGAGAGGAAAGGGCCATGGGGTCTCCTTGCGGTAGGCGGATCACGGAAACTGCAGTTAGAGCAGGTTTGCTGTAACTAGTATTGCACGGCGCCCGCTGTTAGCGCAACCGTGCGCTAACAATCTACTGATTGGCACAATTCACTAGCGCACTCTTGCGCTAATTGCGTGGTTAAATAGCACCATGACGTACAAAGATCCCAGCGTCCAACAACTCTCCGACTACCCCCAACCATCAGTCGCCGTCGATGCCGCACTCCTCACCGTCACACCCGAACACACCCTCGCGGTACTCGTCATCGAGGATGAAGAACTCTGCCTACCAGGCACATTCGTGCACCAAGGTGAACGCATACACCAAGCACTCGAACGCGGCCTGCTCACCAAAACTGGACTCACGCACATCCCGGTACGCCAACTGCAACTCTTTGACCGACCCGACCGCGACAACCGGGGATGGGTCATGTCCGTGGCCCATCTAGGCGCACTCCCATACAGCTCCGTATCCACGGCGCTCGCAGACAACAACCTCATGCTGCTGAACGTAGATGACAAGCAGGCCCGTTCCTTGAAGTACGACCATGCCGAAATCATCGATGCCGCAGTGCGCGAGTTGCGATCCAAATATGAGCAGCAGCCAGACCCATACAACCTTCTGGAACGCGAAGAGTTCACGCTCTTGCAACTCATGGACCTGCACCGCACGGTGGCCGGGGGAAACGCCCCGCTCCTCAAGGACACCTTTAGGCGTCGGATGTCCGCTCAACTAGAGGAGACCGGAGAAATGTCAGAAGGCACGGTAGGCAAACCGGCCAAGTTGTATCGCAGGCCTGCGCGACGCCCTTGAGNNTTCTCCAGATAGGCTGGACTCATGGACTTGTTCGAATCATCGGGCCAAAGCGCAGTGGGTGTGCCAGAGATACTTGATCATGCACCGTTGGCTGTACGCATGCGCCCGCGATCAGTTGACGAGGTGACAGGTCAGGGCCACTTGCTCAGCCCGGGTTCCCCATTGCGTCGCCTGCTAGAGCCAACTCCCGCAAGCAGCAGAACTGCACCGGGATCGATTATTCTTTGGGGCCCTCCGGGCACCGGAAAAACAACGCTCGCGTACCTCATCGCCCAGAACTCTGGGCGCCGATTTGTGGAACTCTCGGCCGTTACCGCTGGAGTGCGCGATGTGCGCGCAGTCGTAGAGGATGCACGCAGGCGCTTAACCGCCGGGGGAGACGAAACGGTCCTATTTATCGACGAGGTCCACCGGTTCTCAAAATCACAGCAAGACGCACTTCTACCGTCAGTTGAGAATCGGTGGGTGACGCTAGTCGCTGCAACCACTGAGAACCCCAGTTTCTCCGTGATTTCACCGCTCCTTTCACGGTCACTGTTGCTCACGCTCAAACCGCTCGAAGACGAAGACATCTCGACGCTGGTTGATCGCGCAGTCAGCGATGATCGCGGCTTGGCCAGCGAGGTGGAATTAGCCGCCGAAGCAAAAGAGCACCTAGTGCGTCTGGCAGGCGGTGACGCTCGCAAGTCACTGACCATTCTCGAAGCAGCCGCAGGC
This sequence comes from Jonesiaceae bacterium UBA3555, assembly GCA_002376595.1. Classification (GTDB taxonomy): domain Bacteria; phylum Actinomycetota; class Actinomycetes; order Actinomycetales; family Cellulomonadaceae; genus Timonella. Next base: position 3,673 of record DFNY01000208.1, read on the forward strand.
GCCGCGCTGGACAAGCACTACCAGCCGGAAGGTGAGCCGGCCGATCAACTAGACCCATCGTCGGAAAATGAAGAGGGTTTAGTTAANNAACGACCCTCGTGCAAACAAGCCACTCATCGACCTGACCACTATGGAACAGGCCATAGATATTGCTGCTGTGCGGTACGACAAAGACGGTGACCAGCATTATGACGTCATCTCCGCCTTCATCAAGTCCATGCGTGGCTCCGACGTCAATGCGGCGCTGCACTATCTTGCACGCATGATCATTGCCGGTGAGGACCCTCGTTTCATAGCCCGCCGAATCATGATTTCGGCATCGGAAGATGTGGGTATGGCAGACCCATCCGCACTCCAAACCGCTGCCGCAGCAGCCCAAGCCGTGCAACTACTCGGTATGCCCGAAGCTCGCTACGCTTTGGCCCAAGCGGTAGTTCACATTGCTACAGCACCGAAATCCAACCGCTCCCACGACGCCATTAATGCTGCACTCGCGGACGTCCAATCTGGGCGAATCGGAGTTGTACCGGAACACCTACGCGATGGACACTACGCTGGCGCCAAGAAATTGGGGCATGCCGTGGACTACAAATACGCCCATGACTATCCGCATGCCATAGCTCCCCAGCAGTACCTCCCAGACGCGCTAATTGACGCCGAATACTACGAACCAAGCGATCGCGGCTTTGAGCGCAATGTCACACAGCGCCTCGAAGGAATCAACGCCATTCTGCGCAGACGCGAAGGCAAGTGACTGCTAAACTTGTGAGGTTGCCATATGGCAACCACCTGGGACCTCGGCCCGCGACTTTTACTAGTAATTACTAGTGAAAAGATCATCGGCTGGTCCCACATTCCCCACACAAGTGCGGGAATGTGACGTCAACTAACACGACAGGAACGGAAAACTTATGTCTTCTGTAACCCGTTCGCGCCGCCAGGTTCGCCTGAGCCGCGCATTGGGCATCGCTCTCACCCCAAAGGCTGTAAAGCACTTCGAGAAGCGTCCATACGCTCCAGGTGAGCACGGCCGTACCCGCCGCCGCACCGAGTCTGACTACGCAGTTCGTCTGCGCGAGAAGCAGCGTCTTCCCGCACAGTACGCACTTCGTGAGAAGCAGATGCGCGCAGCATACGACAAGGCACGTGTTCTCGAAGGTCTGACCGGTGAGACCATGGTTGAGCTCCTCGAGACCCGTCTTGACGCTCTTGTACTCCGTGCAGGCTTTGCTCGCACCATCCTTCAGGCTCGCCAGGCTGTGGTTCACCGCCACATCCTCGTTGACGGCAAGCTCGTTGACCGCCCATCGTTCAAGGTAAAGCCAGGCCAGACCATTCAGGTTAAGCCAAAGATGCAGGCAGCAACCCCTTACCAGGTTGCAGCAGCAGGCGCACACCGCGACGTTCTTCCAGCTGTTCCAGGCTACCTCGACGTTCAGCTCGAGAAGCTCTCTGCCGTATTGGTTCGTAAGCCAGCCCGCGCCGAGATCCCAGTACAGTGCGAAGTTAACCTGGTTGTTGAGTTCTACGCTCGCTGATCAATAGGTCTTCGATCAACTGATCGGATAAAAGGGACGTTCCGCTTGCGCGGGGCGTCCCTTTCGCTGTGTTCAGCACCTTGCCGTAAACTGCACGTTCGTGCGATCACGAGTGTCCTGTGTGCGAGTTAGCCAGCGGCCGGTAAAGTAAATGCAAACGGACACACCACTTGAGGGAGAAACTCGTGATCGGAGATATTGCAGGTCTGATCGCTGCAATCGCATTCGTTGCTTTGGTTGGGCTACTCGCATTGCCGCTCATCAAACTTGGCAAGGTCTTTGACGCGGCAACGAAGTCGCTGGAAGAGATCACTGAGCACACTTTGCCCATCTTGGACGAAACCTCAACCACTATCACGTCCGCGAATACGCAGCTGGCAAAGGTCGACACAGTTACCACCTCGGCTGCTGAAGTTACCCAAAACATTTCAGCGTTGACCGGCATCTATGCGGCAACCTTTGGTGGACCACTCGTTAAAGTCGCTGCCTTTAGTTACGGTGTCCGCAAGGCTGTTGGAAATGGCATTTCCAAACTCAAGGGCGGCGCAAAGTGAGGCGGCTTTTCTGGGTAGGAACCGGCGTGGCGCTGACCGTATTCGTGATGGTCAAGGGTCGCAAAATTGTTCTCCAGTACACGCCAGAAGCGGTGGCTCATCGTGCCACTACTCAGGCTGCTGACTTCACGGCCCGCACCACAAGCGCGCTCGGTGGATTCATGTCTGACTTCAAAGCCGCATTTGCGGAGCGCGAAGAAGACCTCATGAACTCACTTCTGGCTGACACTCAAGGCAGCGTGGACGACTTACGTGCTCGCCGTGCCGCCAATGCACGTCACGCAGCATCCACCGGGCCCACGGCAACAGCCGCAGACTACCCGGATATAGATCCGATAGAACAAGACTTGGGATACTCGTTCTGAGTATCCACAAAGGGCCAGCGCCTTNNAGGGCGCTGGCCCTTTGGTTTCCCGACGACATCCTCAGTAAGGTTGTATCGGTGACGCCCGTAAAGCCATGGGTTTTTATCTGCCAACAGCCTGGCATCAGGGAACGCTGGAAGGCGCGTAATCGTCGGGAAATAGGGGAGCGCGGCTCCCCGCCCACACGTCACACGCGAGCGTGACCAAGGCGACCCACCGCTTTACAAGCCAATTTGCCTACCCGACGTAGAATTATCTAGTGCCCAATTTGTGTACGGGCATACCCATAACTCATGAACAGTTGCAGAGGAAAACATGCGCACCGCTGAAATCCGCCAACGATGGCTCGACTACTTTGAATCGCGTGGACACGCGGTCGTGCCTTCGGCGTCCTTGATCTCGCCGGACCCATCCCTCCTGTTCACCGTTGCAGGCATGGTGCCCTTCATT
>DFNY01000227.1:0-411 GCA_002376595.1 Jonesiaceae bacterium UBA3555
ATTCAGTGCGGGTGTCCCCTTGGACTCGGCGAGCATCCACCGACAGAACCAAAACCTGTGAGCCGAACCGGGAGGCAATCTCATTGATTAGTTCGGGCCTAGCAATGGCAGCAGTGTTGACACCAACTTTGTCAGCGCCAGCGCGCAGCAAACGATCAACGTCTTGAGTGGTGCGAATGCCGCCGCCCACAGTTAAGGGAATAAACACTTCTTCTGCCGTACGGCGAACCACGTCATACGTGGTCTCACGGTTGCCAGAAGACGCAGTGACATCCAGGAACGTGAGTTCGTCTGCCCCTTGCTGTCCATACCTGCGTGCCAACTCAACTGGATCGCCAGCATCGCGGAGGTTTTCAAAGTTCACACCCTTGACCACACGTCCAGCGTCGACGTCCAAGCAAGGCACCACAC
>DFNY01000227.1:429-4983 GCA_002376595.1 Jonesiaceae bacterium UBA3555
TTCAACGCTACCGGTCTTGCGATCGGATGGAAAAATACCGGCCTACTATTCTCGCGAGACGGACGCAGCCAAGATATCTACGACGTACACAAGTGCCGTATTGGACAATTCAGACTCGGCCTGACCAAAACCAGCCTCCGGTGGAATGATTGCCATGATTTGGGAGCCAACGGGCGAACCCACTAGTGCTTCGTCGAGCCCACTGATGATCTGGTCTGCGCCTACTTGGACCGTGACTGGTCCTGAAGCTTTCGTCCAGGTCGAGTCTATGACTTCACCGTTGTCCCACCGCTGCGCTACAAACTGCATAACTACTTGCGAACCTTTTTCTACCTGCTGGACGCCTCCAGACTTGAGCTGAGAGATGACGGTGTTTGTGGGCTCCTGAAGATCCTTTGCAATCTGGATCTTTGGCTCACCGTTACTCTCGTACGATACCGATGGAAGGGTCGCTTCTTGGGCATTTACATCTCCCACAGAGCGCGCGGGCAACAGATCAATTACCACTACTTGCGTCTCTTCATCGAGCTGAGCTACCTGCACAATTCGCGTGCCAAATGGCTGATCTTCTAGCGCCGAGAACAGCTGTGTACCCAGCTCTTGTTCAGTCAGCTGGTAGGCCATTGGCACAGCTTCAAAGTCATTGCGCACCGAAAGGCCTGTTGAAGGATCCTCCGCGTAAATGCGCATCAGAACCCATGATCCCTCGGTGGCTTTCTCTCCGCTACCCTCCCATACGACTCTCGACTCTGGCTTTTCAAATACAAAAGGCTTGTCGTAAGTGAGTGTTGGTATCTCGTTTGCGGTCCCGGTAACTTCAACTTCCGTTGTTGTTGGCTGGGCAGTAGGTGCTTCTTCCTTTTTCTCCTCGCCACACGCGGCCAGGCTCACTGCAAGGACCGTTGCCAGTGCAGCGCCAAGAAGTTTGGATCGTAATGAAATGGATCGCTCCGCAGGGCTGGTTAACGGAAAAAGTTGAATCAAGCGCATGAACATACATGCTAACGAAGTTTTCTGTGGTTTCCCCGGAGGGAGGCTGTCGGCGCCGATGCGGCCGGGGGGTGTGACCTGCCATGTCGCTTTTGGGTACGTGGCAGGNNCAGCGAAGGGGTCCTTACACAGGATGGTCCGCTGAGATTGGTCGTTGAGTTTTAGGTGCACCCAGTCCACCGTGTAGTCACGCTTCTTGTCTTGGGCCGCACGAATAAAGTCACCGCGGAGTTTGGCTCGGGTAGTTTGTGGAGGATATTCGGTGGAAGCCTTGATTTCAGCGTCTTGGACCACTGACTTAACCAGCCCGCGCTGCGTCATCTTGTGCATGAGCCCGTCGGTGCATGAGATGTCATGGTATGCCAGATTCAGACGAGCAATCCGAGGATCATCGAGTTCGCAGTTCAGTTTCTCCTGATAGCGAGTGAGCAACTTCAGTTTGATTGCCCAGTCGAGTTCGGTGTCCACTAGCGAAAAATCTTGCGTATCCACCGCATTGATTCCACGTTCCCACAGGTCAAACACTTCACTGTCATGTTCACCGCTTTGTCCGCTGGCTTCGATGAACTCACGGGCCTTGGTGAGATATTCGCTTTGTAGTTGCGCTGCAGTAATAGTGCGGCCGTTGGATAGTGACACCAGTGCTTTACCAGTGAGGTCGTGGGAGACTTCACGGATCGCGCGCATTGGGTTGTCCAGCGCGAAATCACGAATCGGAATCCCCGCTTCGATCATCCGCAGGACTATGTCGGTGGCTCCCACTTTGAGCAGAGCAGTGGGCTCAGCCATGGATGAGTCCCCCACAATGACGTGTAGACGACGGAAGTATTCGGCGTCTGCGTGTGGTTCATCGCGAGTGTTGATGATGGGTCGTGAACGGGTGGTGGCGCTCGAGACTGCCTCCCACATGTGATCAGCGCGCTGGGAGAAGCAATACTTTGCGCCATTCGAGGTTGGCATAATGTGACCGGCTCCGGTCAGNNGTAATGAGGAACGGCACCAAGATGTCCGCCAGGCGATTGAAGTCGCCCTTCCTGCGCACCAGGTAGTTCTCATGGCAGCCAAAGGAATTGCCTGCATAATCCAGATTGTTCTTAAACAGGTGAATACGCCCCTCGATGCCTTCCTCTTCGAGGCGCCGCTGGGCATCAATCCAAAGGTCCTCGATGATGCGTTCGCCGCCCTTATCAAAGGCGATGAGCTGCTTAATGTCGTCGCATTCAGCAGTTGCGTACTCAGGGTGCGATCCAACATCTAGGTATAGTCGAGATCCGTTTCGCAGGAAGACGTTCGATGATCTGCCCCAAGCAACAACTTTTTTGAAGAGGATTCTTGCTACTTCATCTGCGCTAGGCCCGTTGCCCTGCGCTGTTGCGCAGGTGATGCCAAACTCAGTCTCGAGTCCAAAAATGCGGCGGGGACTCACTTCACTCCCCTAGTATCTGTTCAATGTGAACGGCGTCGAGCCGTCGGAATGTTCGCCGTGGCCGGTTTCTCTCGAGCACCGCTGCTTCCAGTTGATGTGCCGNNAGAACCGAGATCATGCGATCAAGAACTTGGGCTAGGTTCAATTGCGGCTCCCACAGTTCTTTCATCTCCGCTCTCGTGTCTTGCACCAGACCACCCATAACTACGAAATCTGTTTCTTCGGCCACGGATCCATCAAAGGAGATTCGGTAGAGGAGGTCATGTGATGCGTTGTTGCCTACCTCAGCAACCACAAGTTCGACCTCATGCGGCTTGGAATTATTCGTAAATGCCTCTGCGAGGGTCTGTGAATACGCGTTTGCCAAACCACGTCCATTCACGTCAGATCTGTCATAGGTGTATCCGCGCATGTCAGCGTATCGGATTCCGGCGATACGCAAACTCTCAAACTCGTTGTACTTCCCCACCGCAGCAAATCCAATGCGGTCATAGATTTCTGAGATCTTATGGAGAGCCCTGGAGTGGTTCTCGGCCACAAAAGCGATGCCATCCGCATACTGTGCCACAATCACGGACCGGCCCTTAGCAATTCCTTTGCGCGCGAAGTCTGCCCGGTCTGCCATGAGCTGTTCGGGTGAGACATAGAAAGGCATGCTCATTGTGGTGCCTCCAGTGCGCCAGCCGGACCTGCGGAATTTNNCTGCGATGACCTCTTGCGCGTATCTGGTGAGGTCTTCGGCATTGACGTAATCGAACCCTTGCTCAGTGACAACCCCAACGATGGGCCAAATGCGCCGAACTGCGTCTGGACCTGCCGTGGCGGAGTCATCGTCTGCGGCGTCCCACAGTGCTTCAATGCACACCCGCACGGCTTGCTGTGTTGAGAGTTGGGGCCGCAATAGTTTCTTGAGTGCCCCCCGCGCGAATACTGAGCCAGATCCCACTGAATGGTGAGCGGTTTCTTCATAACGCCCACCTGTCACATCAAACGAGAAGATACGCCCGGCGCGTCTGTGGGTGTCGTATCCCGCAAACAAAGGCAGCACGGTCAAGCCTTGAAGAGCCATAGAGAGGTTCGACCGCAGCATAGTTGCTAGTCGGTTCGCTTTGCCGTCGAGTGAAAGAGGTTCGCCCTCGATTTTTTCGTAGTGTTCAAGTTCCAACTGGAATAGTCGCACTAGTTCAAGTGCTAGTCCTGCGGTGCCTGCTATTCCAATTACAGACGAGTCGTCAGCTGGGAACACTTTCTCCATTTGGCGCGAGGCTATGACAGACCCAACCGTGGCACGTCGGTCACCTGCCATGACCACTCCCTGTGCGCACTGAACTGCAACGATGGTGGTCCCATGCGGCACACTCAGGTGTGCGCTGCTTTCATCAATTCGAGAGCCTGTTCCAGGCGTTGAGTGAGCCTGGAGGTACTCAAAGAATGATGTGTCAGTTCCCAAAATGTTGTTGTTGTGCGCAGAGGTCATGGCTGGCCTACTGTCCACCCTTTTGCACAAACCCCTTAACAAAGCTTTCAGCNNGAACTCGCCGCTCTGCTTCTGTTCTTGTCCAGCCATTTTTACTCCTTCATTGTGGACAAGTGGACCGTGGCGGTGGTCACATTTGACGTCTTATTACATCTAACCGCAGTTTAGGGCTTCGTGCGCTACATAGTTGGGCCGCAAGGACCGGACTTTGTCACGCACATTGTTCCCCGTTATTTCCCCAAAAGATCCGTGAGGAAACCATCTATGTCTTGGTGGTGAGCTGCTATGAGTTCACCAACATGTTCTTTAGTCCCCTTCCACGGGTCAAGCATCGGCACGCGTTGCAGAGTGGCGCGCTGTGGCACATCAAAGATCACTGAATCCCAGCTCGCTCCGCAGATGTGTTCCGGGAACTGTGCCATCACTTCACCGCGGAAGAATGCCCTGGTGTCCGCGGGCGGATGAGCCACCGCGAACTTCACTCGTTCGGGGCTAACAATGTGGTCTACTGCACCCGCCGCCCTCAGTTTGTGGAACAGACTGCGCTCAGGACGGACATCCGACCACTGAATATCCATGGCGGCAATCTTGGGGTGATCCCAGCCGATTGAGTGTCTAGCACGCATCGACTTGAATAGGCGGTACTTGGCCACCCACTCCA
>DFNY01000009.1 GCA_002376595.1 Jonesiaceae bacterium UBA3555
CTCTCGATGAAATCGCCACCGAAATTGCGCAGCATCTGGCCTTGAACCACCCTGTGGTGGCATTCAACGCCAGCTTTGATATCTCAATTTTGAAGGCAGAACTTGAGCGGCACGGGCTGCCTACCCTAGAAGAACGCCTTGGCAAAGAGGTCTCCCCCGTCATCGACCCACTGGTGCTAGACCGTGCCTTGGAGCGTTACCGTAAGGGTCCGCGCAAACTCGTTGATCTGTGCAAAGTGTACGGGGTTGTAGATACCGGAATCTTGCACACCGCGGATGCGGATGTTGTTGCCACCTTGGACGTGCTTGCTGCGATGATGGATCGCTATCCAGATACCGCGTCGATGGGCTTGGAGCAGCTACACCTGTACCAGGAAGGCGCACACTCGCGCTGGGCGAAGAGCTTTAACTCTTACTTGCAGAGTCAAGGCAAGCAGGGTGATGTTCCTACTGAGTGGCTAGTTCGCCCACAAGTCTAGGTTGCGCTCCGACTCAAAGTGTCGGGTCTTACCGGTAATTGGGTCTTCGAATTCGATAGACCGAGACAACAACTGAAGCGGATTGGCGTAATCGTCCGGCTCCACAGAATAGAACTGTGGATAGTAGTTGTCGTTGAGTATCCCCAACCCCAAAGACGCCATGTGGATACGCAGTTGGTGTGTCTNNCTCATCATGACCGCAATGCGTAGCAGGATCCACCTGTTTGGTAGCGAGCAGTTCGACTTCACTGTGCGTGTTTGGCTCACCATCAATGGTTTGAGCCCACATGATGCCAGCATCTTTCTTTATGCGTGACTTCACGGTTGCCGGAAGTGACACATCGCTGCGAACAGGCGCTACAGCTTCATACGTCTTGAGGATTGTTCTGCGTGAAAACAGCTCGTGATACAGACGCCGCAGTTCCTGCTTCTTGGTCATCACTAGGACGCCTGCGGTAATCCGATCCAACCGGTGAGCCGGAGACAACTCTGGCAAATCCAACGCACGGCGCATCCGAACCAGCGCAGACTCCACAACGTAGAAACCTTTGGGTGTGGATGCCAAGAAGTGAGGCTTATCCACAACTAGCAAGTCTNNGAGGACGTCAACTTCAAATGGCACACGCTTCTCCGGAACGGGATCGCGGTAGAAGAAAATCAGCGCACCAGCCACATACCGGGCGTCACGTGTCCAGGGTCTGCCAATCTCGTCGACAATCTCGCCCGCAGCCAACTTTCCCAACATCTCTGCAGGGTCATCTGCGAAGCGCCATTCCAGGTACTCCACCAAGGTGGTGAAAGAAGGCGCGTAAATCCGCTCATCCACAGGTTCAATTTGCCCCAGTTCGCGGGCTTCTGCCTCAGTACGCAAACGCGCACCCCGGGGCAATTGTGCCCCAGGGTGCGGAAGCTGCATTTTGACGGGGTTCAAACCGTCTTTGACAGGAAGCGGCGAAGGGCGCTTAGCACGCCCCATGATCAGTGCCTGCCGTAGTTTGGTGCTTCAACCGTGATCTGCACGTCGTGCGGGTGCGATTCCTTGAGGCCAGCCGCGGTGATCCGAACGAACTTGCCGCGTTCCTTCAGCTGCGCAATGTTGTGTGCGCCAACGTAGAACATCGACTGGTGCAATCCACCTGCGAGCTGGTAAGCCACTGCAGCAAGGGGTCCGCGGTAAGGAACCTGACCTTCGATGCCCTCAGGAACGATCTTGTCATCGGAAGCAACGTCAGCCTGGAAGTAGCGGTCCTTGGAGTAGGACTTCTTGCCACGCGAAGCCATCGCACCCAACGAACCCATGCCACGGTAGTGCTTGAACTGCTTGCCGTTAACGAACACCAAGTCACCAGGTGACTCATCGCAGCCTGCGAGCAGCGAACCAAGCATAACCGACTCCGCACCAGCAACTAGAGCCTTAGCAATGTCACCGGAGTACTGAAGTCCACCATCAGCAATAACCGGAATGTTGAAGTCGCGCACAGCCTTGGCAGCCTCGTACACGGCGGTAACCTGAGGCACACCAACACCAGCAACAACACGGGTGGTGCAGATCGAGCCTGGGCCAACACCAACCTTCACTGCGTCGGCGCCAGCCTCAGCAAGTGCACGTGCACCGGCGTACGTAGCAACGTTTCCACCAATGACCTGAACGTTCTTGAAGAACGGGTCCTTCTTGATGTTAGAAATCATGTCCAACAACAAACGTGCGTGACCGTTTGCGGTGTCTGCAACAAGCACGTCTACGCCGGCCTCAGCCAATGCGCGAGCGCGGTCCAGTGCGTCACCAAAGAATCCGATTGCTGCACCTACACGCAGGCGGCCTTCGCCGTCCTTTGTGGCGTCTGGGTACTGCTCGGTCTTGACAAAGTCTTTAACCGTGATCAGACCCTGCAAGCGACCGTCCGTGTCAACCAATGGGAGCTTCTCAATGCGGTGCTTGCCCAGCAAGTGAGCGGCGTCTTCACGTGAGATTCCCACGGGACCGGTGATCAGTGGCATTTTGGTCATCACTTCGTACACCTTGGTGGTGTGCCATGCGTCTGCAGGCACAAAACGAAGGTCACGGTTGGTGATGATCCCAACGAGTTTGTTGTCGTCGTCCACTACTGGAAGACCGGAAATTCGGTACTGACCACACAGGCGGTCCATTTCCTCAATGGTGACGTCTGGGCCAATGGTGACTGGGTCAGTGATCATTCCAGATTCGGAACGCTTGACGGTGTCCACGTGGGCTGCTTGGTCCTCGATGGACAAGTTGCGGTGGATGATTCCGATGCCACCCTGGCGGGCCATGGCAATGGCCATACGGGATTCGGTGACGGTGTCCATTGCCGCAGAGATCAATGGAGTCTTGATGGAAATGTCCCGAGTAAGACGCGACGTGGTGTCCACTTCGCTAGGAATTACATCGGTCTCGTTTGGCAGGAGAAGGACGTCATCATAGGTCAAACCTAGGAATCCAAATGGATCGTTCGACTGGGTGGAAATCATGTCGGTCATGTCAAAATATTACGCCGGATTGACCTCGAATATTCCGATGCGGCCGTCAATGAGACGAGCACCACGCCGCGTACTGGGCGACTCCACCTAAATTGTGTGAGCGGTCCGACTAATGAGACACCTGAGTGTCAGGTTCAGCCCAGTAATCGCTCACTGTTCCGGCGCCACCGATCCGGGATGACACTTCATGGAATAGAGCACGGAACGACCTCATACGGGTAATCTGCGGGCGCGCGAGTAACTTGCTTTGATCCACTTCCTCGGGCAATCCAACGAACACCGGTAGGTCCGGGAAGTGCTCCGAAACATGGATGACGGTGTCCACATCTGGGTCAGGCAAGTCAGACACGAGAACTAGAGCTTTGGGCCGGACCATCTTCACCAGTTCCGTCACGCGTTTGGTGTTTCCGGGGCCAAGTACGAGGTGCGCGTTACAGCCGTACTCCAACAGTGCGGCCGCGAACACGTGGGCTGGCACCGCTANNGTGCAATATTGCGCAGTTGCGAGGGGTGCGGTCGCGCCGACGCAGTCAGATCTGGTCGCGTTTGAGCAACCCTTCGCGCAACATTGCGCTGCACGTGGTAGCTAATCATCACCTTGGGTGAATGGCCAGGGCGGGCCAAAACAGTGTGGCTGGACAGCCGCGCTAACGCTGGACGGATAAGGAACTTGAACCAATCGATGAGGTTATCTTCTGACGCAAGTTCGATCAGCCGTGCGGCGCGGCCTTCGTCGTTGCGTAGAACTGAATCTACTAGTTGGGTGCAGCGCTGTTTATAGTCGGGGTGCTCGTGGTCGTCTGCGGCGCTTCCCGCCGAAGGCGCCAGCGACAGCATCCGCGGCATTGGGGATACGGCTTGAGGTTCCGTTACGTCTGATTGCACATTGCTTTCCGACGAGTCCTCAAGCGGGCGCGCAAAAGACAGTCGGGAAGGTGATGGGGTGGCGGAGAACTGTTCAGTCTGCACCGCGTTATNNACCTGCTCGGCTTCATTTCGATCCACTCCATTGAGGATTGCTTCGTGTGACGCTGATGCAGCCTCGGACACCTGCGCTCCACGCAGAATGAGAGTGCGCATGAGGATTAGCCGAGTCACATCGTGCTCGGTGTAGCGCCGGTGGCTGCCCGTTGAGTGACCACTTGGACCAATATTGTGCCTGCGCGCCCATGTCCGAAGAGTTGCCGGGGCCACCCCAACCATCGCAGCAGCTGCCGCTACGGAGAAGGTCTGGCCTCTAGCAAGCGAATTGTTTTGTTCCATATGAGGGTGCACTTCCAGTTGATGTCACGTTCCACCGGCTCCAGTGTCCCGCTCTGGTTTCGACGGTGAAT
>DFNY01000042.1:0-341 GCA_002376595.1 Jonesiaceae bacterium UBA3555
AATACGCGCCCCATCAGTTCACTCTGGTATTCAGCCAGGTAGTCGTTCACCGTAACAACGTGTACGCCCTTGCCTGACAACGCGTTGAGATAAGCAGGAAGTGTTGCAACCAGAGTCTTACCTTCACCGGTCTTCATTTCTGCAATGTTGCCAAGGTGAAGTGCTGCACCACCCATAATCTGCACATCGTAGTGGCGTTGACCGAGGGTGCGGCTGGATGCCTCTCGCACAACCGCAAAAGCTTGGGGCAGAAGCGAATCTAGCGTTGTGCCAGATGCAACGTCCTCTTTGAAGCGCTCGGTTTCCTCGCGCAGTTCTTCGTCGGTAAATGACTTGTAGTG
>DFNY01000042.1:425-5296 GCA_002376595.1 Jonesiaceae bacterium UBA3555
AATTTTGCCTTCGCCAAATCGAAGGATTTTCTCGAGGATGTTAGCCACGCGGAACTCCCATGTGAGCGCTTCTACTACCCCACTGAGCGTAGGGTGTTATTCAACATCCCATCGTATTAGGTTTTTGCACCTCCGAGCGACATTCTTATCCGCCCACAGAGTAATTTCCTGTAATAACGCCGAAAATAGTGGGCAATGAGTTTGAACTCTGGCCCTCACCTATACCTTTAGGCATCTACAGCGCCCACATACAGGAACAGCAGTGAACTGCCCTTCCCCGCCACCAAGGCATGAAAAGGCGCTGNNCCAAGAGATGGAGCGGAGCAGCGCCCGATGCGGCGGATTCTAGATATCAGTCCGTTGCACTATCTTTCGAATGATCGCACTTGGTATCCAACGCGATCACACCGTACGTCCATCCGCGACGACGATATGCAACTGATGGCCTGCCTGTTTCCGCGTCGATGAAAAGGAAGAAGTCGTGGCCTACTAGTTCCATCTCATCTACTGCTTCTTCAAGAGNNATTTCTGCCGTTTCACCTGGTTTCTCTAGTACTGCCGGTGCTGCTTCGGGTTCTGGGAGGGCTGCGTTGACGTCCTCCAGTGACCGAACGTCAACTGGTGCAACGAAGTTTCTCTGAGGTCCGCGCCGCTTGTTGTTTCGTCGCTCATGTGCGCGACGCAGCCTTTCCTGCAGTTTGTCTAGCGCAAGGTCCAATGCGCCAAATCGATCGTCGGCTGCAGCTTCGGCCCTCACTACTGGGCCTTTGTCGCGAACGGTTATTTCTACTCGTTCTCGGTTGCTTGCTTGCCGTGGGTTGTTTTCGTGGGTAACTTCCACATCAACGCGGCGGACGCTTGGTGAGTACTGCTCGATTTTTCCGAGCTTCTCTTCAGCGTGGCGGCGGAAACGGTCTGCGACTTCGGTGTGCCGACCAACAACTACGATCTCCATGTGTACCTCCTGGCAGTTAGGGCGCTCAAGCGCCTACATCATTCAAGTGGGGCGTTCGACGAACGCGAAGATGTATCACCTCCCTGCCTGCTTGGGATCTGAATTTAAGGGTACATCCCTACGTGTCAAAGGTCACTTTTAGGCACGAGTTTTGGACAGGTTTTGCGTGAGTTTCTCTGTTGGCTAACTTCTAGGCGTATGCACAAAGGCAAAACCACGGACATTAGTCCCGGTCACAGCTGACATATTGCGCTTGGCTTCGTTCATTGATGAACCTGTGGTGACGATGTCGTCAACTATGACAATAAGTGACGCTCGCCCAACTTGTGAGGCATGTTTTTCTGACACCCGCAGTGACCCTAGTGCATTCCGTCGCCGATCAACTCTGCCAAGCCCTACTTGGTCTTTCCGCTCTCGAGCCATGCGCAGAGCATCTACCACGCTCACCTCGACGNNTTTCGCTGGCACAAATTGCCTGCGGACGGTTGCTGCACGTGAACTCGGCATCGGAACCAGAACGACCAATACGCTCTGAGAACAGGACTCGGACCAGTCAGATCCACGGGCACACTGTGCACCTGCAATCCGGCTTGCGGCTTGGATCCAGACACTCAAGTCACCGCGTCCGTGGTCCTTCCACTCCACTAGTAGTGAGCGCAATGTGCCTTCGTATGCTCCACATGCGAGAACTGAGAAATCGAGATCTGGGACCTTACGCAGCTGTGGGTAGAGCGCTGCCTGGCAGCGAGTACACAGGACGACGTCTGGCGCCCCACACCCAGCACAGTGCAGAGGCACCGCCAATCCAAGTAATTCCTGTGCGCTGCCTGCGAGCGCCCGCGTAACGTTCCACAGCCATGGGTGTCGGGCTTGGAAGCCTTGCCTGATCAGCTTGCTGGTGTTTGGTACTCGAGTTTCCCAAAAACCTTGGTTGCGATGTGGCGCCATGGCGTCAACCTAGTAGGGCTGGTTCCGGCAGGCACGCCCCTAAGAGAAAGGACAGCCAATCTGAGTACGGGATTGTTTTCACATTGGTGTTTATAAAGAGCAGTGACGCTGGGACACTGAATTGGAAGCGGGGCTCTCTGAAGCTCCTGAGAACTTATCCTGGGTAGGTGACGAACTGCGCGTCGCGCGCCAGTTCCGACCACGAGGATCCTGAGGTTCCGCGTGTGAGTACCTTGCCGGTAGTGGTGCCGATCAGAATTGATCGTGCGCCTCGTGCGCTCGTTATTACTTCAACGTCTTCTACGTATGCGAGCATTTCGCTTCGCCCGGAAACAGGCACGGAGAAGAGCGCCGAGGCTTCGGAACTTGGGGCGTTGCCGATGACGCCTAAGGTGGATTCGTCTATCCACACTACTTTGCGCGCACCTGTCACTTGGCCTCCGGCTTGCACCGGGTTGCCTACGGAGAGCGGCACCATGGAGTCGTCGCGAACAATTCCAGCTACGTCAATTTGCACCACTGAATCTTGGCTGGACACTACCGCGATTCGTGATCCGTCGGCCGAAATTCTCATAGAGACGATTGTTCGACCGCGAAGCCATGGAACAGTTACGTCTGCGATGGTTTTTCCGGTTGAGTCCACTGCGTGCAGTAGTCCGGCGCTATTTCCTAGTTGATAGCGTTCAGCGGTCCATGCCCATCCGGCTGGATCGATTGTGGGATCTACTAGGAGCGAGCCCCGGAGTAGCTCGGACGCATTGCCAACTTCTTGGTCTGAGGTTTGAGGAGTTTCGGTGTCGGTGTCTGGCGTGGAGGGAACCGTGGGTGTGCCTGCTGTTGGTAAGCGGCGCAGTATCGACTGCCGGTCCACGAAGACGCCGTTGGCTATTGATTCATCAATTGCCAACGCGGTGACATCGTATTGGGAGAGGTCTCCCACCTGGGTCACGGCAACGGGTCCATCGTTCCTGAGGCTGCTGAGGGTTCCATCCACTAGTGCAACTGGGTATGCGGCGATTCCCACTGCGCGCGTTGGATCGCGCTGGATGGCTGGGTCTGGTTCTGCAGAGATATCTACCGAATTTGATTGGATTACCACCGACCTAATCCCCGGGATTCGTGTCAGAGTGGCATGTATCTGTGTGGCTAGTAGCGTGCGTTCTTCCGGATTTGCGTTACGCAGTTCGGCGGATAGGTTTACCGTCGCGACGCCTGCTTCGATTGAAACTGAGTCAGGCACCAGACGAGTTCCGTCGGGCACTGCTGTGTGGACGGTGTCGCGCATGTTGTCCGATGGGCCTGCAAGCAGTGANNAGCATTGCGTAGGTTTCTGCGCGAGCGCGAGACACCCACCGAACTTCGGGCACTAGGTAGTTCTCTTGCGGGCTGAGGAAGTAGATGGAGAGCGCTCTAAAGGTGGTGGAAAAGTTTGTGAGCGAGATGATCATGCCGTCTCGAACATCGCTGATTCGCCACTCTCCTTCGCTGTTTCGAACTAGGTCAAAGGTAGCTTCGTAGTTCGACTCTGCCAGGGATTCGGTGTACATCCCTTGCGCGTTGAGTGTGCCCAAATGCTTTGCCGATACTTTCACGGTTGCTAACTTGAGGTCTTTGAGTTCGGTGTCGCTCAGTTCTTCAAGTTCGCGTGAGTCTTGGCCTTGGCGGTACGCACTTAGTGAGAGGTCACCTTGGTAGACGGTGGTCTCTGTGCTGGCTTGCCATTTATCTGCGGCGCTATGGGTGAGGAACTCTCGTGCCACGGTCCAGTTGTCATTGAGCCCTGCGGCCTGCGCTGAAATAAAACCGTCCACAACGTCACGTGGTGTTGCTCCCAATGATGGTCCGAATGCTTCCAAGAACACCGGACCTGGGTCTGGCACGGAAATATCTTGGGAGTGCACTTGGGAGTCGGTTGGCACTTGTGCACACCCTGCAAGGACGAGTGCGCATGTCACGCTCAACGCGATGACTGCTGCGATCTTTGCTTTGGCCGAAGGCCACAGCGTTTTCCGACGAGACGCCAGGTTAAGCATTGTGGCCTCCACTCTGCGCGGTGCGGTCAGTAGGATCGCTTGGGTGGCTGGATGTGGATGGAGGCGGCGGTACCTGTGACGCTGGTTTGTTTGGTGAGTCGTGCGCGCTGCTGGCTTCGATTCTCATTGGGAATGTTGATGATGGCGTTGAATCAAACTGCGGAACGGTAGAAGGTCCGTGGGTCTCGTGTGAATACGTCACTGGCGGTTGTGTTGTTTGTTCAGCAGTAGGTGGTTCGAGGAACACTGGGGAACTAGTGAGTACAATACCTGCGCGCCGTGGCAGCGTGAGTCGGAAGTTAGATCCGAAGCCTGGGCGGGCCCATACTTCCAGCCATCCGCCATGGAGGTGCGCGTCTTCTTTCGAGATGGAAAGGCCAAGGCCCGTTCCGCCTGTTGTACGTGCACGAGCTGGATCGGCACGCCAGAATCGGTCNNGCTTTGCTCCTTGTCCATGCCGATTCCGTAGTCCCGCACCGAAACGGCAACGGCAGTTTCGTTTGCCGCTACGGTCACGTGTACCGGATTTCCTTCGGCGCGTTCTACCGCGTTTACTAGGAGATTCCGCAAGATGCGTTCTACCCGGATTGGATCAAAATCAGCTCGGGTTGATGAATCAGAGAGGTCAGCGGTTAGCCATACTCCCTTCTTTTCTGCCAGAGGCATCACGTTGTCTATTGCACGCAGAACCACTTCGGACAGATCTCGAGCTTCAGCGTCCAAGATCGCGGCTCCGGCATCGAACCTCGAAATCTCAAGCAAGTCCGCGAGTAGATCTTCGAACCTGTCGATTTGGGTGTGCATCAGCTCGGCGGATCTCTTGATCACCGGAGTGAATTCATCCCTGCTGCCGTAGATCATTTCGGAGGCCATCCGCACGGTTGTGAGCGGGGTGCGAAGTTCGTGGGAAACATCGGATACAAAGCGGCGCTGCA
>DFNY01000106.1 GCA_002376595.1 Jonesiaceae bacterium UBA3555
CGGCGCACGGCAAGACTCTACTTGCTGACTGTGACAAACAACCGCAGGTGGGGCCACGTGCGTGGCTCCACCTGCGGTCACTGCTTTCCGACGAGTCCCTCAGTTTCTCAGAATCTGCTGGCTACCAGGGGTGTCGGTTGGGTCCTAGGCTGGCACGATGTTGACGAGCTTTGGTGCTCGCACGATGATCTTGCGTACGTCGCGGCCGTCGAGGGTGCGTTGAACACCGGCGTCGGCGAGTGCGAGCGCTTCGAGCTCAGCATCGGTGGCGGATGGCGACACGTCTGCCTTACCGCGCACCTTGCCCTGCACCTGGAAGATGCAGGTAACAGTGTCCTCAACAAGGAACTCGTCCTGAGCTGCTGGGAACTGCTGGTACACCACGGAATCGGTGTGACCGAGCTTTGCCCACAGTTCCTCTGCAATGTGTGGCGCAACTGGTGCCACCATCGTGACAATGCCTTCGGCTGCTTCACGTGGCACAACGTCAAGGCCGGTCAGGTAGTTGTTGAGTTCAATGAGTNNGAATTGCGGTGTTCACGCGCATGCCATCCATCTCTTCGGCAACTTCCTTGTAAGCGCGGTGCAGTTTGCGCTTGGTGGCTACGTCGGCTTCGTCCTCGGAAATAGCGAGTGCGCCAGTTTCCTCGTCTAAGATGTTGCGCCACAGGCGCTGCAGGAAGCGCTGTGCACCAACAACTGCGCGGGTTTCCCACGGACGCGAAAGGTCCAGTGGACCCATCGACATTTCGTACACGCGGAAGGTATCGGCGCCGTATGCGTCGTACATTTCATCCGGTGTCACGATGTTCTTGAGGGACTTACCCATCTTGCCGTACTCACGGTTGACGGGCTCTCCGTTCCAGGTGAAGCCACCCTTCTCGTCGCCTTCCACCTCAGCCGCTGGAACGTACTGTCCGCGCGAATCGGTGTAGGCATACGCCTGGATGTAACCCTGGTTGAACAGCTTGTAGAACGGCTCAACCGAGGAGACGTAACCCAAGTCGAACAGAACCTTGTGCCAGAAACGGGCGTACAGCAGGTGCAGTACTGCGTGCTCGACTCCACCAACGTAGAGGTCAACACCGCCCGATGCACCCGCAGTCTCGTTGTGGTTAGCGCCGAGCCAGTAGTTGTCCAATGCTACCGCTGCCGGAGCACTTGCATCGGCAGAGTTGTTGGTTGGGTCGATGTAGCGCAGGTAGTACCAGCATGATCCCGCCCAGTTAGGCATGGTGTTGGTTTCGCGGCGGTACTTCTTCAAACCATCGCCGAGGTCCAACTCCACATAAACCCACTCATCGTTGCGACCCAACGGAGGCTCCGGTGACGAGTCTGCATCGTCAGGGTCGAACGTGCGTGGCTCAAAGTCTGGGGTGTCTGGGAGAGCCACAGGCAACGCGGATTCAGGGAGCGCGATTGGCTGGTCGTTCTCATCGAACACGATTGGGAATGGCTCACCCCAGTAACGCTGACGGCTGAACAGCCAGTCACGCAAGCGGTAGGTGGTGGTTCCGGTGCCAAAGCCCTTTTGTTCGAGCCAAGCGATCATCGCTGACTTCGACTCAGCAACCTTCATACCGTTCAGGTTCAGCTCGTCATTTGCAGAGTTGATGAGCGCGCCGTCGCCGGTCCACGCTGTATCTCCAGCAAAGTCGGCTGGGGTCTCTACGGTGTAGATGACGTCTAGGTCAAAGGCTTGAGCGAACGCGAAGTCGCGGTCGTCTCCGCCTGGAACTGCCATGATTGCGCCAGTTCCGTAGCCCATCAAGACGTAGTCAGCTGTAAACACAGGGATCTGTGCTCCATTGACAGGGTTGGTTGCGAAGATTCCGGTGAACACACCGGTCTTGTCCTTCGCTCCTGCCTGACGCTCAACCGCAGTCTTTGCTGCAGCTGCGGCCTGGTAGTTCTCCACAGCCTCTGATGGGGTAGCAAACCCACCAGTCCATGCGTCACGGGTACCATCCGGCCAAGCGGCTGGGACCTTCGATGCAAGAATCTCGTGTTCAGGAGCAACCACCATGAAGGTGGCACCGAACAGAGTGTCTGGACGAGTGGTAAATACAGTGAGATCTTCGCCTGCAGCAGCGAACGTTACGTGTGCGCCTTCAGAACGGCCAACCCAATTACGCTGCATCGACTTAACCTTGTCTGGCCAGTCAATGTGCTCAAGGTCGTCGGTGAGGCGGTCCGAGTACGCGGTGATGCGCATGTTCCACTGGTTCATGGCACGCTGGAAAACTGGGAAGTTGCCGCGCTCGGAGCGACCCTCGGAGGTCACTTCCTCGTTTGCCAACACGGTTCCCAGTCCGGGGCACCAGTTCACTGGTGACTGTGACACGTAGGCCAGACGGTATTCGTTCAGCACTGCGCGCTGCTGTACAACGCTCAGGTCTGCCCACGCGGTTCCTGCGGTAACTCCCGCAGCTGCAGGCACTTCACGGGTACCAGCTGCGAACTCCGCTTCGAGCTCCGCAATTGGCCGAGCCTTGCCCTTTGAACCAAATGGGTTGGTTGCCTCGGTGTCATACCAAGAATTGAATATCTGCAGGAAGATCCACTGCGTCCAGCGAACATAGTCAATGTCAGTGGTTGCAAATGACCGGCGCGGATCGTGCGCCAAGCCCATGCGACGCAACTGTCGCTTCATGTTTGCAATGTTGTTCTCGGTAGCAACACGTGGGTNNGGCCAAAGGCGTCGAAGCCCATTGCGTGCAAGACGTTGTCACCCTGCATACGGCGGAAGCGCCCCACTACGTCGGTTGCAATGTAACCGAGAGGGTGCCCAACGTGCAGACCAGCACCCCAAGGGAACGGGAACATGTCCATAACAAAGAACGAAGAACTGTTTGGGTCGGCGTATTCGCCCTTGCCGTTAGGGAGACCACCCTGCGGGTCTGCAGCGAAGTACGTTCCGCGCTCTTCCCACAGGTCTTGCCAACGAAGCTCAATCTCGGACGCGAGCTTTGCGTTGTAACGGAATGCTGGCTCACCGCTGCCGCTAGGCGCACCGGTGGCGATTGGCGAAGTCTGGTCTGGTGTATTCACACATCCCAGTTTACATTCGAGAGCATTGTGCCACGGCACTAATTCCATGTAATGAGTCACCCACCAGCCACAA
>DFNY01000119.1:0-526 GCA_002376595.1 Jonesiaceae bacterium UBA3555
GAGGCTGTAGTTGAAACACGTGTTATGGGGTGGGATCCTAGAATCTGCTACCTCAGCCAAACCATCAAACACAACAACAAAGTGGTTACAGAAGCATGGGTGGCCGCCAGATTCCTGTCTAGGCACGGTAAGAATCCGTCGCCGGCTCAGGTTATGGAAGCATTTGGGTACCAACAAGACACGCCTACGCTCCCTGAACCACTACGAGTTTGGGCCAATGCCGTGGGCGTACTGTTCCGAGAAAAACCCCAAAACCAGTAGTTATCGTCGCTGTTCGATGGCCAGAACAACATTCATGAGCTGCTTTTGCCACAAAAAANNCAACCGACTCGTTGGCACCGTGCGCACGAGAATCAGGATCCTCTACACCAGTGACCAGAATCTCTGCCTGCGGATACACCTCAAGCAAGTCAGCAATGAACGGAATAGATCCGCCAATACCGATGTCCACTGGATCAACGCCCCACGCCTGCGCAAACGCATTGCGTGCAGCAACCATGGCCGGAGTGTCTTCCTTTGCCAAGAA
>DFNY01000119.1:546-5982 GCA_002376595.1 Jonesiaceae bacterium UBA3555
TGCAAGAGCAGGGTCTTGACCAGGTGCAATGCGCATGGACAGCTTGGCACTCGACTTTGGGACAATGGTGTTCGAAGAAAGAGCTACGCTCGGCGCATCTATGCCGATTACCGAGATTGCTGGCTTAGTCCACAGACGCGAGGTCAGCGGCCCGGTACCTGCGAGTTCGAACTGAGGAAGCACACCAGCGTCTGCCCGCAGATCTGCCTCATCGTAGTCAACTGTGGGGTCTGGTGCGTGAACCAGACCGGAGACTGCAACGTCTCCTTGTTCGGTGTGCAAGGTTGAGATGAGTCGGGACAACAGGGTTAGTGAGTCGAGAACTGGACCGCCAAACATTCCAGAGTGAACTGCGTGCGTAGTCACCTCGACGTCAACGACGCAGTCAACCAGACCACGCAGTGAGGTGGTCAATGCAGGTACTCCAACTTTCCAGTTAGCTGAATCTGCAACAACTATGGCATCGGCACGGAGGTCATCACGGAACTCTTCAAGGAACTGGGTGAAGAATGGTGATCCAATCTCCTCTTCGCCTTCAATAAATACTGTGACACCGATTCCTAGGTCATCACCCAAAGCACGGAGTGCACCAATGTGTGCGACGATTCCGGCTTTGTCATCAGCCGCGCCACGTCCATACAACCGGCCGTTGCGTTCCACAGGCTCGAACGGGGCGGTTTCCCATGCAGAGTCGGCCCCAGGAGGCTGAACGTCGTGGTGTGCGTACAGAAGCACAGTTGGTTGGCCCGCAGGCGCCGGGATTCGAGCAATAACAGCCGGACGGCTTTGACCTGCTGTGACTACACGGACATCTTCAATGCCCTGTGCAGTCAGCAGTTCTGCTACTGCCTGCGCGCTTCGCGCAACGTGTGCTTGATCGAAAGCGTCTGCCGAAACAGAAGGAATACGGACAAGATCTTCTAGATCTTTGCGCAGTGCAGGGAAAAGTTGTTGCACTCGCTCTTGGAGGATTTGCTTTTGGCTCACCATTCAAGGGTACTCTTTGCGAGCAGGCGAAGAGCGCCGAGTATCGCGATTCTCCCGTACGAGCAACACTGACCACCGCGTTGATCTGGTCACGGTTTTCGGCAACTCCACTCACCTCATTTAATATGTTCATGTGAGTTCCTCAAACAAGTCCCCAAATGAATCAGTTTCGGCCGTCACCGAATCAGATGACGCTGCGAAAATGCTTGAAAAGGCCAACGGCGGTTCTGCCAAGAAGGGGCGCCCAACCCCAACCCGAGCAGAAGCCGAAGCCGCTCGACGTCGTCCGCTAGTTCCAGCAGACCGCAAGGCTGCAGCAAAGGCAGCCCGGGCTCGGGCGAACGCTGACCGCGACCGCGAGTACGAGGCTATGAAGTCTGGCGACGAAGCCAACATGCCTTACCGCGACCGCGGACCGGTCAAGCGCTACATCCGTGATTTTGTGGACGCCCGCTGGAATGTTGGAGAGTACTTCCTCTTCATCGCCCTGTTCTGCCTGATCTGCACGTTCTTTAGCAAGCAAGCTCCATTGCTCGCGCTCATCGCGCTCGGCTTGATGTATCTCATCGTTCTCATCGCGATTGTTGATGCGTACATTCTGTGGCGCCAGCTCAAGAAGCGCTTGGTTACCAAATTTGGCGACGACGCACTCAAGACCCGTGGTTTGGCTATGTACGCCATCATGCGTGCGTTCCAGATTCGCCGCGGACGTTTGCCAAAGCCCGTTGTGAAGCATGGCGAATACCCAAACTGATTCGTAACTGAACACAAAGGGGGTGTGAGGGTTCCTCACACCCTCTTTTGTTTTGCCTCATTGCGCTGTGATGCCTGAGAGAAGTAGTTGTAAACGAACATAACGTTCTGCTGTGGCTGCGCATGTGAGAAGCCGCCAGCTAGGTCTTCTAAAGGCGTCTGGTTCCAGTAGTCTGGAGATATGCAATACAAATACCTCGGCAACTCCGGCCTGAAAATTTCCGAATTCATCTACGGCAACTGGCTAACTCACGGTTCCCAAGTAGAAAACNNTTGACTCTGGTATTTCAACCTTCGACACCGCCGACGTGTACGCAAACACAGTGGCAGAGTCCGTTCTTGGAGACGCCCTCAAGGGTCAGCGTCGTGAGTCACTTGAAATCCTCACCAAGGTGTACTGGCCAACAGGTCCAGGCGGACACAACGACACTGGGCTTTCCCGCAAGCACGTCATGGAATCCATTAACGGTTCCTTGAAGCGCCTAGGTACCGACTACGTTGACCTGTACCAAGCACACCGCTTTGACGCTTCGACCCCTCTCGAAGAAACCATGATCGCTTTTGCAGACATCGTACGGTCTGGAAAAGCCCTCTACATTGGTGTCTCCGAGTGGACTGCAGACCAAATCCGCGAGGCTCACAAGTGGTCCAAGGAGCTTGGATTCCAACTGATCTCCTCACAGCCGCAGTACAACATGCTCTGGCGCGTCATCGAAGAAGAAGTAGTTCCAACATCCCAGGAACTAGGTCTGTCCCAGATCGTATGGAGCCCATTGGCTGAAGGCTTGCTAACTGGCAAGTACTTGCCTGGACACGAGTTCCCAGCCGGATCTCGCGCCGCAAGTGACACCGTTTCGCGTTTCATTCGTTCCAAGATGAACGACGACTTGCTGAATCGAATTCAGCAGCTTGCGCCTATCGGTGAGCAGCTGGGATTGTCGCTGCCACAGCTCGGTCTTGCATGGGTACCNNTGGCGCGTCACGCCCAGAACAGATCGCCGAAAACGTCAAGGCTTCAGGCGTAGTTATCCCGGCAGAACTTATGACGAAGATCGATGAGATCTTGGGTGACCACGTCAACCGCGACGCAGGTCAGACTCTGGCAGACCAACCTGGCGAACGCTGAGTTTCTCTGCAACAGAAAAAGATGGTGGGGTGACCGTGAACTGGTCGCCCCACCATCTTTTTGTCTGTGCTTCTCCATTGCGCTTGTCGTACTTCCATCGCTGGATCTCACAACGAGTGGCGCCTTGTCGCTCGCTCTGGACGCTCAGGCAGCACGATGCCTTTAGCGCCCCAAGAGTGCCTTGTTGATTCGCCGGGCCCACAATGGGCCGTTGTAGATGAAGCCGGTGTACCCCTGCACGAGGTTGGCTCCCGCGTCCAAGTAGCGCTGAGCGTCTCGAGAGGTAGAAATACCACCTGAACCAATAATTACGTGCTCTGGGTCTAAGTGCTCGCGGAGCAGCGAAACAACTTCGATTCCTCGCTCGAGTTCTGGCTTACCGGAGAGCCCACCTGGCCCGAGATTATGGTTGATAGTCGTGTTCACGGCGCCAACGCCATCAAGGCCCAGTTCCTGTACCAGTTTGGCAACTGCGATGACATCCTCGTTTGCCAAATCCGGAGCAATCTTCACCAACAGTGGAACCCTACCTGCATGGGCCGCGGCAGTTGCCTTGTCTGCGGCTTCGCGAACCGCAACAAGAATTGGGCGTAGTGCCTCAACGTTTTGAAGGTCACGCAGACCCGGAGTGTTCGGCGAAGACACATTCACAATCAAGTAGTCCGCGTATGGAGCAAGCTTCTGGGCACTGTAGGCGTAGTCGGCAGCAGCATCTTGCGGCTCGGTGACCTTAGTCTTCCCAATGTTGACTCCAACAAAAATGGAGCGACCCTTTGGAGTAGAACGTAGAGCACTTAGTTCTCGTGCGGCAACATCCGCACCTTGGTTGTTGAAGCCCATGCGATTGCGCAATGCTTCCATCTCAATTTCGCGCCACATCCGAGGCTTTTCGTTGCCTGGCTGAGCATGAGCTGTAATGGTGCCGATCTCGATAAAACCGAAACCGAGCATATTGAGACCGCGTACTGCTCGCGCATCCTTATCAAACCCACCCGCAAGTCCAAACGGTCCGGGAACCCGCCTACCAAAAACGCGCACTCCTGCACCGCGTGTCAGATATGGAGCGAGCGCACCCTCGATTACCCCAGCAACAAATGGCGTTTTGCCTGCGACTGTGATTCCTGTGTGCACCAGATGGTGCGCCTGCTCTGGGTCCATTTTTGAGAACACGTGCTTGAAAATCTGGCGGTAAATCACTGTGACCTTCTCATGTGGGCTTGTAGGGCTGCTTACTCAAAATCAGTTCTGCACTCTGTGTGCTAATGCAATCAGCGGGAGGTACTAGTCGTTCAATAAGCGAGTACGCCACAACCAGTACATTCCAACAAACGGCAAAATCAGTGGAATATAGCCATAGCCTTGGCCGAAGTTTGACCAAACCGACTTGTCAGGGAACCAGTCTTGCTCCGCAAGTGAGGAAATTCCCACCCCGATTACACCGAGGGCTTCAAACACCACCGCGCTCCAAGCAACCATCCGCCAACGAGGACCACCTTTGGCTAGAGCCACGGTAGCCACAATGTAGATAATGCCGGCGAGCAATGAAAGCGAGTAAGGCAGCGGTGCTTCTGCCCCATGATCGAGCAATTGCCACGCACCGCGGGCGGTAGCCGCAATAGCGAGAATCGCGTACACAGCCACCAAGATTCGTCCAAACCCGCGGCCTGTGCTACCAGCGTTCTTCGCTGGCCCTTGAGCAAGGCGCGCATTCAGCCGTTCTTCCAAACTGGCTTTCGGTTCTTGTGAGGATTGCGAAGAATCCATTTCACTTCCCAACTTCAAAATCAAAACTTAACAAGGTGCACTGCGGGCAACTGGCGGCGCTACGCGCCAATCGAGCCGCGCCACCAACGTGTGGTCCAACGCAATGCACCTAAACAACGGACCTAAACGACTCGTCGAAAAGCGCTCACTAACCCCACAACTGAATCAACCGGAACTGCAAGAAGATCACCGTAAAGGCACCGACTGCCAGTACAACTGAACTCCACTTGGTGCGCTCAGCAAACGCCCACAGAGCGGCGCCCGGAAGAATAATCAGAATTGTGAACACGTAGCCCCAAAACTCCCACGTAGGCATTTCACGCGGCTCCCCCATCAGAGAAATTGCAGCCGTGATGGTTTGTAGCAGCAAAACTGCCTCAACCGCTCCAGCCGCAAACAACTGCTTCAGGATTACTGGACGGTCTTTGATCACAAAAAAGAGTGACCAAAGCAGGACAAAAGCCGCAGTTGCGAACACCAAGATGTTAAGAACAGGGAACACGCTTTCGAGATTACCCTGCCCACCGCCCTCAACCCAACGCACTTGGCTAAGATCAAAGGGTGGCTGAACTAACTTTTACAACCAAAGACCTAGAAGCTCTGAAAACTGAGGCACTCGTACTCGGTGTTCAAAACGTAGACTCACAACTCACCATCGTTGGACCAGAAAATGCCGACCTCAGCGCATTTGCAGGGCTCAACCTCAAGGCACTCGGCGTCAGCGCAAAAGCTGACAGCGTCACACGAGTCCCAGCGCCAGCTGGATATGCGGCAACCGCAGTCCTGCTCGTGGGACTCGGAGAAGA
>DFNY01000119.1:5993-8719 GCA_002376595.1 Jonesiaceae bacterium UBA3555
AGAGCAACTACGTCGCGCAGCCGGCAGTGCAACACGCAACCTCGCTGAATTCACCTCAGCGTCCATCGCCTTCCCAACCCAAGACGAAGAAGAAGTCGTAGCAATCGCAGAAGGTGCACTTCTCGGATCGTATGCCTACCGCACCTACCGCACCGGCGACGCTGCAACGGCAGGCACCCCGGTAAGCGCAATCGAAATCGTCACACCGCTCGCACGCCAATCCGCAGTAAAGAAGGGCGCAACCCGCGCTGAAGTACTTGCCCAGGCGGTAAAAGCAACGCGTGACCTAGTCAACGCAGCACCAAACGACCTTTACCCAGCAGCCTTCGCAGACATTGCCAAGAGCACCGCGAAAGGCACCGGAGTAAAGGTCACCGTCCTAGACGAGAAGGCCCTAGCAGCAGGCGGCTACGGCGGAATCCTAGGCGTAGGACAGGGTTCCGCACGCGGCCCACGCATGGTGAAACTGACCTACACCGCACCAAAGTCAAAGAAGAAGGTTGCACTCGTAGGAAAGGGCATCACCTTTGACTCCGGTGGAATCTCAATCAAACCTGCCGCTGGCATGGAAGAGATGAAAACCGATATGGAGNNCTCAACGTTTCCGTCACCGGCTATCTCTGCATTGCAGAGAACATGCCATCCGGATCGGCAACACGTCCATCAGACGTCATCACCATCCGCGGCGGAAAGACCGTTGAAGTGCTCAACACCGACGCCGAAGGCCGACTCGTAATGGCAGACGGCCTCGTCAGCGCTGTTGAAGACGGAGCAGACCTGATCGTAGATATCGCAACACTCACCGGCGCACAGATGATGGCGCTAGGAAACCGCGTATCAGCGGTCATGGGCACCGACGGAGCAATCGCTGACGTACTCGCTGCAGCACAAGAATCAGGCGAATCCTTCTGGGCCATGCCATTGCCAGAAGAACTACGCCCGACCCTTGACTCACAAGTTGCAGACCTTGCAAACATGGGACAACGCTGGGGCGGAATGCTAGTTGCCGGACACTTCCTCAAGGAATTCACTGACGGCCGACCATGGGCACACCTCGACATCGCAGGACCTGCCTACAACGGATCAGCCCCATACGGCTACACCGTAAAGGGCGGCACCGGTGTTGGCGTACGCACCATGCTGTCGCTTTTGGAAGCACAAGCGCAGTAGTCAGAGACTGCGGGTAGGTAGCTCGTTGCGCACACTAGCCAACGAACTCACACCACAACAAAGGGCGGGCCAGTTCCAATGGAACTGACCCGCCCTTGTATTCACTACCTCAAGCGCCGTGCACTCTCAACACCTAGGAGCTCGCTCCGTAACCCTTCTTCTTGGCCCGCTGAGCCGAGTTCCAGTCACGCATGCGTTGCGGATACCCCGTGAAGTTGACGTCATATACCGGGATGCCAAGTTCACCGGCAATCTTGCGCCCCTCGGCCGCATTAGGAATCCGCCGACGCGTCCACTCCCCCGTGGTTGCAATAAGCAGAAGAGACACAGGCTCATTGTTGTTCGCGGGTTCAATGTACGCTTCAACACCCACACGAGAAGATTTGAACTGCTCGAAATGCGCAAAAGTCGAGCGTCGGCGATCAGACGTCGCAGGCGCTTGTGGGGAGGCCATAGGTCCCGAAGGCTTGGTGGATCCACCAAAGAGGCGCGAGAAAAAACTCATGAAGGAAGAATACCGCGCCACCAATAACTGCAAGCCATTGGCTAGCCAACATGCTGTTTTCGTTTCCTGTTAGCGTAAAAAGGGACGCAGACCACATGGTTTAAGCCATTTGTTCCAAGAATCACACGTGAGGTGGGACGAAAGGTCGTGGTTTGCGCTTTAGCAACTGCTCGCTTAATGCAAAGATGGAACCGTACCCATAACCCTTGTGCTTAAGGAGCATAACGTGGCCGAAACCCCCGGCACCGACTTTGACATCGTCGTCCTGGGCGGAGGAAGTGGTGGTTACGCCACTGCTCTCCGCGCTGCACAGCTCGGACAGAACGTTGCCCTCATCGAAGCGGACAAGCTTGGCGGAACCTGCCTCCACTACGGATGCGTTCCAACCAAGGCACTCTTGCACGCTGCAGAGGTAGCTGACAACGTACGTGAAGGTCACCAGTTCGGTGTAAACGCAACCTTCAACGGAATCGACATGGCTGGCGTCAACAACTACAAGTCAGGCGTTATCTCCGGACTGTACAAGGGCCTCCAGGGTCTGGTTAAGTCCCGCAAGATCACACTGATCGAAGGCTACGGAAAGCTCGTTGCCAAGGACGCAGTTGAGGTCAACGGACAGCGCATTACCGGAAAGCACATCGTACTTGCTACCGGTTCGTACTCTCGCTCACTTCCAGGTCTTGCAATCGAAGGTCGCGTCATGACCTCCGAGCACGCACTCGCAATGGACACAGTGCCAGGCTCAGCAATCATCCTCGGCGGCGGTGTCATCGGATCCGAGTTCGCTTCCGTATGGAAGTCGTTCGGTGCAGACGTAACCATCATCGAAGGTCTGCCACACCTCGTACCAAACGAAGATGAAGCAATCTCCAAGAACCTCGAGCGTGCATTCCGCAAGCGCGGTATCAAGTTCAACCTCGGCGACCGCTTCTCCGGAGTAACTCAGGACGCCAACGGCGTACACGTAACCTTGGAATCTGGAAAGACCTTCGACGCTGAGTACCTCCTCATCGCAATCGGCCGCGGCCCACGCACCGCAGACCTTGGATAC
>DFNY01000119.1:8738-9126 GCA_002376595.1 Jonesiaceae bacterium UBA3555
CGTTCCAGGACTCCAGCTCGCACACCGTGGCTTCCAGCAAGGAATCTTCGTAGCCGAGCAGATCATGGGCCTAAACCCACAACCAATCGTTGAATCCGGCATCCCACGTGTCACCTACTCTGAGCCAGAAATCGGTTCAGTAGGAATCACCGAAAAGGCTGCCATTGAGAAGTTCGGCGCCGAGAACGTTGAATCAATCGAATACAACCTTGCTGGTAACGGAAAGTCCAAGATCCTCAACACCCAGGGCTTCATCAAGCTTGTTCGTCAGAAGGACGGACCAGTAGTTGGTGTCCACATGATCGGTGCACGTGTTGGTGAACTGATCGGTGAAGGCCAACTGATTGTGAACTGGGAAGCATACCCAGAAGACGTTGCGCCACTTATT
>DFNY01000190.1 GCA_002376595.1 Jonesiaceae bacterium UBA3555
CAGCAGCATGAGGTCGTTGGTGGTTTTCACTGGCAAGAACCTGGAACGGTCAATGACCAGTGCACGTGCGCCGTCAAACAGTTCGATTGCGGCGCCCATTGCGCTTTCCAGTTGGATTACACGCTCGGTGGTTGGATCCGTAGGATCTACCGTCTTGTGGTTCTGAATAAGCGGCAATGGAAGGAATCCGTGGTGCGTTTCAAGCAGTTCAAGGAGCGCTGAGATTCGAATCCACAAGGTGTTCGCGTTGAAGTACTTGTGCTTCGAAATGTTGGATGCCGCTGCTGCGTCTTCGTCAGTGATTTGCGCAGTTTCACGCAGAATCNNGCAATTGTCCGTCGCGCACAACCACTGCCCCGCCCTTGCGGTCGGCTGGGGTTCGGCGCACGGTTTCCGCGGCGAACGGCGCTCCGCTCTCTTCAAACCATTGCGCAATTTCGGCGCTTGGGGCTGCGCCAAGGTTGTCAACGTTAGAAATGTTGAGGTACTCAAAACCTTGTTCAACCAGCTCAGTCAGTACGCCTGAAGTCGCGAGTACTGTGTACACGTCACCGTGTCCTGGTGGGCACCATTCGAGTTCCGGATCTTGCGGGAAGCTGACCGGTTCAAGCGTTTCTTCGCTGATTTTTGGTTCTTGGTTTTGCAGCAAGCTCAGTGGCAGGCCTTCAACAGGCAATGTGGGGTATTTCGAGAGTGCGGCAAGCGAGTCAGCTTCGGTGCGGAAACTGTTAAGGAACATCAGCGGAAGCTGTACTTGGTGGGTTTCACGCGCCCAGAGTACCTGGTCCACTATGAAGTCTAGGAAGGTCTTACCATCGCGGACCTCAAGCAGTGATTTTGCTTGCTGAAGCCCCATCGAAGTACCAAGACCGCCGTTGAGTTTGAGCATGGCGGTACGAGATAGAGCGCTGGAACCAGAGTGGCATCCAGGCTCTTCGTTGGCATATTGGGCCAACACATCGTCCATGAAAGTGACATCGGTCAGTGGTTCGATGTCACTTTCATGGATGTACGAATCGTCACCAGCCTCAACTATTGAGTAGAACCGAGTAAATGCATCGATGGCGATGTTGTGCACGCCAGCGGCCCGCATTTTCTCTTGTGCTTTGAGGAGGCTTTCAGATGACATGCTCACCATGTTACTTGTTAGCGCTTGCGCTTCTCACGAATACGCACCGAGATTTCGATAGGTGATCCTTCGAATCCGAACTCTTCGCGCAGACGACGCTCGATGAATCGGCGGTAGCCCGCTTCAATGAAGCCGGTTGCAAACAGAACGAACCGTGGTGGACGGGTTGATGCTTGGGTTGCAAAGAGGATGCGTGGCTGCTTTCCGCTGCTCACTGGGTGTGGGTTTCCGGCTACGAGTTCACCAAGGAACGAGTTGAGGCGACCGGTTGGGATTCGAGTGTCCCATGATTCCAGAGCCTTCTCCAGCGATGGAACCAGCTTTTCAACGTGCCATCCGGTTTTTGCCGAGACGTTGACGCGTGGAGCCCAGGTCATCTGCTGTAGGTCTTTTTCGATTTCGCGTTCCAAGTATGGTCGGCGGTCTTCGTCTACCAAGTCCCACTTGTTGAAGGCGAGCACAACCGCACGGCCGGAATCAATAACCTGCGAAACTACACGCTGGTCTTGTTCGGTGAGTGTGGTTGAGGCGTCGAGGAGCACTACCGCAACCTCGGCCTTTTCAATGGCTGCACGGGTACGTAATGATGCGTAGAAGTCAGCGCCCTTGGTCTGGTGTACGCGACGGCGGATACCCGCGGTGTCCACGAATACCCACTGCTTGCCCTTGAGTTCAATGAGTTCGTCCACTGGGTCACGGGTGGTACCGGCAAAGTCGTCGACTACCACGCGCTCTGCGCGGGCAACCTTGTTGAGTAGCGAGGACTTACCAACGTTTGGTCGGCCAACCAGCGCAATGCGACGTGGTCCTTGCGGACGGAGCACTCANNAGGCCCAGTGCCCACAATTCTGAGGCTTCGAGTTCTTGGCGCTGTGAGTCAACCTTGTTCGCGCACAGTACAACTGGCTTCTTGGAGCGACGGATGAGCTTCACAACTTGTTCGTCGGTTGCGGTTGCGCCAACGGTTGCGTCAACAACAAAGATGATGGCGTCTGCGAGTTCGATTGCGAGCTCAGCTTGTTCAGCTACACGCGCGTCGATTCCGAGTACGTCAGCTTCCCAACCACCGGTATCTACTACCGTGAAGTCGCGGCCTGCCCATTCTGCTGGGTAAGACACGCGGTCACGGGTTACGCCTGGCTTGTCTTCGACAACAGCTTCACGGCGGCCAATGACACGGTTGACCAGCGTTGACTTACCTACGTTTGGTCGGCCGATAATTGCGAGCACTGGCAGTGGTTCTGAGGCTTCGCTAGCGTCAGATGCTTCGAATTCCTCATTCAGAATGTAATAGTCTTCGTCGGCTAGTTCATATTCCGCTAGCCCAGCGCGCAGAGCCCGTTCGCGGTCTACGTCCTGGACGTCGTCGTGTTGAGGGAATTCAGAAGTGGTCATGTAACCATTCTTTCAGCATTGAATGGTTTTTACCCGAAAATTAGACCTCTAAGTGGCGGATCACACGTTCGAATCGGTGTGATCTGCGGTTCCGGTATCGAATGGAAGCGATATTCCGTATTTTTCCGACGATTGCTTCAGCAATTCCTGCATGGCCCGTTGTACGTGGCTCACCATCTGTGCGATGTGTTCACGTGTGATTTCGTGCTCTGGCAACTGAACGGTTGGTGCAATTGGAGCGCCAAAAACGACAATGACTCGGGATCGCAGTTTTGGCAGTGCCTTCACTGAGTCACCTGTGGCGCGACTTCCAAGTATCGCAACGGGAACGACCGCAGTGTTGGTGTGCAGCGCCAGCCATCCAACACCCGGGTGCATTTGGGCAGCGTCTCCCCTGCCTCGCGTGCCTTCAGGGAAGATCCCAAGGCTTCCCCCGCGCGCCAAGACGGCGTCCCCCTGGACGAGCGATGCTTTACCGTTGCCGCGCAGCACAGGTATTTGGCCGGCTGCGCGCATAACTACACCCAATGGGCCTTCGAAGAATGCGCCCTTCACCAAGAAGTGAGTTGGCCTTGGTGTTTCGCCAATGAGGAGCGGGCCGTCAATGAAGCCGGTGTGGTTACCAGCAACAATGGACTTGCCAGCGGATGGAACATTTTCTGTTCCATAGACTTCCACGCGCCACAACACCCGGCACGAAACCTTACCTACGATTCGTGCCCAGCGTGCGCGCCACGTGGAAGGTGCGGTCAGTAAAGTCGTTGACGCAGGTGTGTCTGGAAGTGACATTGCACGTGCTCTAGAGCGCGCTCACGGAGCGTACTGCCGCGATAACCGCAGCAACGGTTTGTTCAAAATCGAGGTCTGAGGAGTCCACGGTCACTACGCCGTCCGCAGCGATCTGGAACTGTGACACTGTTGAGTCATCGGCGTCACGGCGCAGTACCTCGTCTTTGGTAGCTTCAACTGCTTGTGCGTCAGCGGTGCCGTGAACATCTTTTGCTCGGCGTGCGAGTCGGGCTTCTTCAGATGCGGTCAGGAGCACGCGAACGTCAGCGTCGGGCGCTACCACTGTTGTGATATCGCGGCCTTTAGCTACGATTCCGGCGCCACCAGAGAATCCGCCGTTGCGTTCTGCTGCGATTCGTGCGCGTTGCAGGTTTTGCAGAATTGCTCGCACGTCTAGGTTTGTGGCGACTTTGGAAACGCGAGTGGAGATAGCGGAATCGCGGATGAGTTCGGTGATATTGAATTCGTCCATGCGGACGGTCGTATCATCGGGGTCCACACTCATCGTGAGCGGCATGGTGTCTACAACAGCCGTCACGGACTCGGCGTCGTCCAAGTCCACACCCTCGCGCAGGCACCACCAGGCAGCTGCGCGGTACATCGCACCAGTATCGAGGTATGCCAAGCCGAGTCGGCGTGCTACCTCTTTTGATACTGATGATTTTCCGGAGCCAGATGGTCCGTCAATCGCGATGGTGAGTGGGTGTGCAGACATGGATTCCCTTTCAGGCGCAATAATGTTCGCGCCCGATTACAGGGCGCGCCAAGGTGTGGTTTTTACAGGTCGACGGACTTCATCAAGGTACCGAGTTCGACCTTGCCCAAGACGCGGTAACGGCCTTGCTTGAGGTCACCAATCTTGATTGGACCAATCTGAGTACGCACGAGGCGCAACACTGGGTGGCCTACTTCATCGAACATACGACGAACGATACGGTTACGTCCGCTGTGAAGTTCAACCTCAATGAGGCTTTCCAACGGGGTGGCGTCGATGACGCGGTAGCGGTCAAACTCTGCCCAGCCGTCTTCGAGCTCGACTCCCTTGAGCATTTGGGATCCCAATCCGTTGGGCACGCGACCCTTAACGGTTACCAGGTACTTCTTGGAGATCTCAAACTTTGGGTGTGACAAGCGGTTAGCGAGTTCCCCGTCATTGGTGAGAAGGATGATGCCTTCAGAGTCATAGTCCAGGCGGCCTACGTGGAACAGGCGTTCGGTACGGTTCGTAACCAAGTCCGCAATCGTTGGACGGCCTTCTGGGTCGCTCATCGAGGACATCATCTTGGCAGGCTTGTTCAGAACGATGGTGACTTTGCTGGAGTCTGTTTGGATCCGCAGACCATCAACCGTGATTGCGTTGACCTTTGGGTCAACACGAACACCGAGTTCCAGAACAATCTGTCCGTCCACTTCCACGCGACCTTGTTCAATGAGGTATTCGCACTGACGGCGTGAACCGATTCCTGCGTCTGCCATAACCTTTTGCATNNCTACGCCATCGGCTACGTGCACATCGTGGTCTGCTGGTTTAACAGCAGCCATCGGCTTCTTGCGACCTCCGCGGGTCGAGCCCATTACATCTCCTTTTCCTGCATCGCGCCGAGTGCGTGGCTTTCTTGCGATGCGTTAGGTGTTTCGGTAGCTGCACTGGATGCGCCATATGCGCGCGCGGTTCGCTGATTTACCAGCTCATCAATCTCAGGCAAGGCCTCGATTGGCGGCAGTGCAGGTGCGAGCAGTGGGAGTTCTGCAAGAGACTCAATTCCCATCCGCTCCATAAAGTATCTCGTAGTTTTGTACGCGATGGCACCAGAAATGGGGTCATTTCCCGATTCTGTGATCAAATCGCGTGCCACAAGCGTGCGGACAACCCCGTCAACGTTTACTCCACGCACTGCTGCAATCTGAGCGCGTGTGACTGGTTGGCGGTAGGCAATCACAGCGAGTCTTTCGAGGGCGGCCTGTGAAAGTCGAGCAGTTTTCCCCGCGAGTAGGAACGCCGAGACGTCTTGGTCGAAGGCACTGCTGCTGTAAATACGCCAGCCAGCTCCAGTGAAACGCAGTTCAAATCCCCTGGCTCGGGTACCGTCGAGCCCCCGATATTCTGCGGCCAATGTGTGCAGGGCCGCATCAATGGTGGCTTCGTCGATTTCGAGTGTCTGAGCAAGATCCTGTGCGCTTGCGGGTTCGTCTATGACCATCAAGATTGCTTCGAGGCGCTGTAATAGCGTTTCGTTCACGTACCTGCCGTCCCGTCATATTCGTCGAAAAATCTGGGCACATAGCCTTCCACGGCTTCGAAGCGCAGTTGGAGTTCATCAAGGGGCTCTGTTTGAGAGAATGAGAGCACCTGATCGCGATACAGCTCAAGCAGGATCAAGAACCTGACCACGACAGTGAGTACGTCGNNGTCAGCATGTGCTCGATTTCGTCGGCCATGGTGATTCGGGGTGCATGCAGGTGCGTGACACGAACCTGTGGCGGCGCCGGGGTTGGCTGTAGCCCAAACGCAACCTGAGCCAGATTTTTCAAGGCGTCAGCGTCAAGGTTCCACACCAAAGGCGGTAGTGCGGCCGCAAACCTGGGTTCCAAAGACACCGACCTAGGTACGTAAGTGGCTTGACGCAACATGCGCACCTCGAACACTGCAGCAAGTTCTTTGAATGCGCGATACTGCAGCAGTTTTGCAAACAGCAGGTCGCGCGCTTCTAGCAACTCAAAGGCGTCCTCAGTGTCAATATCGGTGTGCGGCAAAAGCCTGGCGGCTTTCAGGTCCAGCAACGTAGCTGCCACTACTAAGAACTCACTGGCCTCGCCCAGATTTTTCGACGAGTCCCCACCTCCCAGCGCATCGCCGTGTTCGGGCGCGCTGAAGGCAGTTCGAATATACGAAATGAACTCATCGGTGACCTGAGCCAACGCAATTTCAGTGATGTCGAGTTTGTGTTTCGCAATCAGCGACAGCAGGAGATCAAAGGGTCCCGAAAAGTTACTGAGGTGGACGTGGAATCCCCCGTCATCGGGCGCGGATTCAGAATCAGACGCTGGGCCAGAATCAGAGGCTGTGCCAGCTAGGTGTTCTGCGCCATCTTCGAGAGCAAGGGAGCCCTCACCTGACATAAGGCCCAAGCCCACCTGGGGCGTGGAAACCTCAGGCAGCGTCACCACGGGCTACCAATTCCCGCGCAAGCTGGCGGTACGCCTTAGCACCTGGGTGATTTGGAGCGTACATAGNNGTCAAACATGGTGGCAATGATGCCGTCAACCTCGAGGCGTGGGTTCAAGCGGTCACGGACTTTCTCAATGGTCTCGACCAAGAGGGCGACACCGCGAAGTGCAAAGAACTCACATTCGAGCGGAATGAGTACGCCATGTGCAGCAGTCAGAGCGTTCACAGTGAGCAGACCCAACGAGGGCTGGCAGTCCACCAGAATCACGTCATATTCATCAACTACTGGACGCAGAACGCGCGCAAGAATCGATTCACGAGCAACTTCACCCACCAACTGAACTTCAGCAGCAGATAGGTCAATGTTGGCCGGCAGTACATCCAAGCCCGGTACGTTAGTTCCAACGATCACGTCATGGACGTCTACGGTCCGATCAATGAGGGTGTTGTACACAGTCACATTAAGTTCATGGGTGGGTACTCCAAGCCCCACCGAGGCAGCACCTTGAGGATCAAAGTCAACGATGAGGACGCGACGTCCCAATTCCGCCAAGCACGCTGCAAGGTTGATCGAAGTTGTGGTTTTCCCTACGCCGCCCTTTTGGTTACACATCGCANNAACCGGAAAATCGGGAATTTCGCGCCCGACAGGGTCCACCGCTCGGGCGTTGTTTTCAATACCAAACAGGGAGTCGCTAGTCACGATTTCACGTTACAACAACCACGTGCCAATTCCGCGCAATTGCACGTGTTTTGGTGTGTGATGTGTTGTGATCGTCCCGCTCCTATAGNNCACTTCGCGCAGTGCATCCTGGGTAACGTGCGTATACAACTGGGTGGTGGTCACAGAAGCATGCCCAAGAAGTTCCTGAACAATTCGCACATCAGCTCCGCCATTGAGAAGGTGTGTTGCAAATGAGTGCCTCAGTGTGTGAGGTGAGATTTCCAAATCCTCAGGTAGCCCAGCGCGTTGGGCCGCTTTGCTAATGATGGCGTAAGCGCTCTGACGAGTAAGCCGTCGGCCCCTAGAATTCACAAACAATGCAGGTGTGCCTACTCCACCTGATGCCAAGCCGGGCCTTGCTTGAACTAGGTAGGCATCTATGGCGTCACGAGCGAAACTGCCAACAGGCACCACTCGTTCTTTGCTCCCCTTACCCAGCAACCGAATGATCCCGATTTCCCTGACCTCAATCAATGCATCTACGTCGAGGGCTACTGCTTCTGACACACGCGCACCAGTTGAGTAGAGAAACTCAAGCAATGCCCTATCACGAAGCCCATCGGGGGTGTCAGAAGACGGCGCGCTAAGCAGTTGCGAAACCTGCTCAACGCTCAAGGTGGCGGGTAGCTTCTTGGCAGCCTTTGGTGGCTTCAAACCGGCACTGGGATCATCAGGGCACAGTGACTCCGCGTGCAGGAATCGGTGCAGACCGCGAATACTTGCCAGCAACCTCGCTACAGAAGTCGGGCTTAGCGGATCCTGGGTGGCCTTTGAGGTTGGATCACTGACTGAAAGCAAGATCCGCTCGATGTCAGCGCGCGTGACTTCAGTGAGTTCGATACCCCAGGACTCAAGTAGGTGCAGATACTTCCCAAGGTCCCTGCGGTAGGCGTCAATAGTGTTGCGAGACCTCCCCATTTCCACCGCCAGGTGGTTCAGGTAGAGGTTTAGGTATCGCGTTGAAGCCCTACTCATACAGGTGGCAGATTCGCCTTCAGGAGCTGCGGGGCCGGCTTGAACCGGTGTAGCGCCAGACAATCGCTCCCCNNTTTGACACTAGAACGGCAAGAACACATCTACCGCAACTGCAACAAACAGAAGCGTGAGGTAAGTAATCGAACCGTGGAACACCTTCATCTCGCCGATCTTCTTGGTTTGGCCAGATGCTGCCTTGCGGTACATCGATACGCAGCTCCAA
>DFNY01000066.1:0-5503 GCA_002376595.1 Jonesiaceae bacterium UBA3555
TCGCTGCAATAGTAACTTCACCAATTGTGGCTATTGCGGTGCTCGCTGGCCTGCCGCTGGTCTATTTGGTTGGCCGCTGGTACCTACCGCGCGCACCAAAGGCGTACATTGCCGAATCTGCTCGATACACCGAAATGTATGCAGACATCACCGAGTCGGTGGAAGGCGCACGCACCACGGAATCCTTGGGGCTAACGCAGAACCGAATCGACCGCGTTGAAGCATCCTTGCAAGGTGCAATCGCTGCCGAACGCAAAACCCTGAACCTGCGCACAGTGTTGATCCCCGGAATGGACTTGTCCTTCGCGATCGCCCCTATCTTGGTACTTCTGTGGGGCGCGTTCAGTGCCTCACAGGGTTGGGTTTCTGTTGGCGCAGTCACCACCATCTTGCTGTACACCACCCAGCTGGTTGGCCCCATCTGGGATCTGGTGTTCTGGCTCGACGAAACCCAGGTTGCAGCTACTTCCATGGCTCGCATCGTGGGAGTCGGCCAGGTTGCCAACGACCGCGAGGAAAAAGAAGGCACACCGGAACACGAACAGATCATTGGCCGCGACATCACATACGCCTACCGGGAAGGACACAACGTGTTGCACTCGGTGGACATTGACCTAGTTCCCGGTGAACGTCTAGCAATTGTGGGACCGTCCGGAGCTGGAAAGTCAACGCTCGGTCGAATGCTAGCCGGCATCCACCCACCCACCGGTGGTTCGGTCACCGTTGGCGCCGTGCCTCTCATTGACTTGCCGCTGGAAGACCTGCGTTCGCACGTTGCACTCGTTACCCAGGAACACCACGTGTTTGTGGGAACACTGGCGCAGAACCTCCAGTTAGCTTTGCCAGACGCAACGCCGCAGGACATTGAGCGTGCGCTTGCGGCAGTGGGCGCTCTGGACTGGGCCACCAAACTTCCGCAGGGAATAGACACCGAGGTGGGCTCTGGTGGCCACACCTTGACACCAGCACAGGCCCAGCAGATCGCGCTGGCGCGTCTGGTTCTGCTTGACCCACACACACTGATTCTCGACGAAGCCACAAGTTTGTTGGATCCCCGCGCGGCACGTGACTTGGAAAAGTCATTGAACGCGGTGCTGGAAGGTCGCACCGTTGTGGCAATCGCGCACCGCCTGCACACCGCACACGATGCAGATCGCGTTGCAGTTGTGATGGACGGACAGATCAGCGAAATCGGTTCCCACGATGAACTAGTTGCAGCGGAAGGCGAATACGCCTCGCTGTGGCACTCCTGGCAACAGAAGTAGCCGTATCAACACTGCCTGGGTTGCACGTCCTTTCAAGGACGGCAGCCTGGGCAGTGTTGATTTGGGAGCCTTAGGGTTTGAGAGCCGTGTTCTTTAGGAGCGGTGTCGTCTAGATACGGCGCACTTAAGGGCCGTTTCCAAGGAGATATTCAGGAATCCGTGTCAGTGTTTGTCTATGCACAAGACTCGGCTCATCTTGATTGGCTTAGTAGCGCTACTTTTGGTTGCAGTGATAGCAATCGCTGTCTACGTGAAAGTAGCCAATAACCGCGCACTCGACGAGCTTTCGCCTGCGCCCTCTGTCTCTGCTCAAGAGTTTTCCACCAACGCCCTTGCCGGCTCGTGGACAGTGACCGCGCCGTCGGCAGCTGGTTACAGGGTTGACGAGGTACTCACAGGTCAAGACGTCACGGTTGTGGGCCGCACATCATCCGTCAGTGGCAGCGCGGAAGTTTCCAGCACCGAGCTAACGTCAGTGAAACTGTCGGTGGACTTAGCTTCTGTGGAAACGGACCGACCAAATCGCGATGATGCATTCCGCGAACTCTTGCAAGTAACGCAGCACCCATCAGCAGACTTCGAACTCACAAGCCCAGTTGCACTATCTGCTGGCACAGTTGCAAGCGACAATCTCTCAGCCGACTACGAGCTCGATGGAAACCTGACTGTTGCGGGAGTAACCAAAGAAGTCACCGCACACGTAACAGTCCAAAACGTCGCAGACTCTGGCNNGGCATCTCCGCGCCAAACCTCGGCTTTGTACAAGTGGAAGACGCAGGCACCATCGAGTTCTCACTAACTCTGGTGAAGAACTAGGAACCGCCTCGCTAATTGAGCTGGCTACTTATGCTCGCTAATAGGCCTAGTTACTTAAGGTCTTCGGTTGCGTTGAGATCTACCAGATCAAATGGGTTGGTTGGGACTTCCTGGACTGAGCGCAGCGCTTCATCACGCACCAGCCTGAGCCACAGGGCCACAGCAAAGAGGCCAAAAACCCACCATTGAAGAGCGTAGAAGAGGTTCTGGGTGTTGAGCCCATCGCCGCCCTCAATCTGTGGCCGAGGCAGCATAGTCAGCCCTTGTGCAGCAGGTTCATCACCTGCCGATACCACCAAGTAGCCACCGTACATGGGCCCGCCCCACTCGTTAGCCAATGCAGCGGAACTGATGGACTGGGTTTGTCCGTTTGGGAGTGACGCTGA
This sequence comes from Jonesiaceae bacterium UBA3555, assembly GCA_002376595.1. Lineage (GTDB taxonomy): Bacteria > Actinomycetota > Actinomycetes > Actinomycetales > Cellulomonadaceae > Timonella. Next base: position 2,468 of record DFNY01000066.1, read on the forward strand.
AAGCGTTGATTCCGAAGCTTGAAGCCACCCCACCAATTCCACAGGAGACGTAGGGGTTGCCGCACGAGCCGCCCATTCGTCGGTAAGCGCACCGCTGTCGTCCACAGCCGAAAGCGGCACCCACCCACGGATAACAGGCATCTTTGGATTGCCTGAGAGGTTGGCCCACGAGGCGCCATCCGAGCCGTCCTCGGTGACCACAAGCGAATCAAGAACCAGATATCCCACCTGACCATCAACTGCACGGTCCACCACAAGGCGTTGGTTTTCTGCCTCGTAGGTTCCAGTCACCGCAACTCGCTGACCGACTAGGTCTCCGCCAAATGTCTCTTGGGGTTTGAGTTTCTCGGCAAGAGCAACTGGAGCTTGTGCCTCTGCCTCAGCGATTTCGTGCTGCTTTGCCAAGTTTGCGCGCTCGTACGCGCGATCGAGCTGCCACACACCCAAACGACCGCAGACCAGTGCAGCAACCAAAAAGAGCACCAACAGTGCGATCTTGCTTGGGGTGGCGGCTACTCGCGCCATGGCCCTAAGCAGTGGAAGACCGCGTAGCGCAGGCTCCGAAGATGCCTGTGGCTCTGGTGATTCCAGTGGCTCCTGGGGTTCCAGTGATTCCTGGGGTTCCAGTGATTCCTGAGCAGCGCGCATATCTTGCGCGGAAACCTGTTCCGCTTGATCGGTGTTGTCGCGAGCGTTTGTTGGCAAATGCTGTTCTGGCACGTTGTTAACACTACCGGCTGACTATTGCCGGTTAAATGGCAGTTGCTGAGGGTTTTATCACCGCAGTGAGGGGAACCTTCTCGCACATGCGGCAAAAATCACAATTCTTTGCAAGAATCTGTTCAAATGGGTCCTTCGTGATCGAATTCACCGCCAAAAGCAAGTGTTTTACTAAGAAAATAAAGGAATTAGTCCCTAAGGCCCACGGTGTGTCAGAAAACCAATGGCAAGAATGTAACCAACAACCTACGCAATGTGGCGAGATTGGGACCCGCATTTATGGAAAGATTTTTGTATCTAACGTTTCCGGCGCTCCTGCATTGTTCGCTGAGTGCAGCGCCGAGGGAGATCCGTTCGGTACAACGATCTTGCACCACCTATCCCCCCACTCTCACAAACTCGCGCGAACACAAATGCACCGGAGGAAAATCGTGAGCAGCACGGCAAACAGTGTCTACATTTCATCGCCGGAGGGCGACACAGGGAAATCAACGATCGCACTAGGCGTTGTGGACCTCCTCTCCCGCCAAGTACAGAAGGTCGGAGTCTTCCGCCCCATCACCCGTAACGGTGCAAACAACCCCGCAGAAGACACAAAGGGACGCGACTACGTCCTAGAGCTGCTCCTCGCCCACGACGGCGTAGACCTCCCATACGAACAGTGTGTTGGTGTGACCTACGCAGACGTTCACGCAAACCCAGACGAAGCGCTCGCCACCATCATGGACCGCTACCACGAGATGGAAGCGCAATGCGACGCCGTTGTTATTGTCGGATCTGACTACACCGACGTAGCAACCCCAACCGAACTCGCATTCAACGCTCGTATCGCAGCGAACCTCGGTGCGCCAGTACTACTCGTACTCGCAGGCGACGACCGCTCCCCTGCAGGTATCCACCAGCTCGCAGTGGTATCCAAAGCAGAGCTCGAGAACCATCACGCACGCATCCTCGGAACCGTTATCAACCGTTGCCAGCCAGGAAACGAAGACAGCATCACTGCNNCCGGTGTGGACCGTCCCCACCGAACCATTCCTCACCGCCCCAACAGTGGGACAGTTGATGAAGGCAGTAGGCGGACAACTAGTCAACGGTGATGAAACCCTACTCGGACGTGAAGTATTCGATGTACTCGTGGGCGCAATGACGTTCGAAAACCTCCTGGCGAAGCTCGTAGACGGTGCAGTAGTCATCACCCCTGGTGACCGCACCGACGTTCTCCTGGGGCTACTCGTAGCGCAAACTGCTAAGTCATTCCCGTCACTGGCCGGAATCATCCTTAATGGCGGTGTGTACCCACCAGAGCAGGTCTCCCGCCTACTCGATGACATCGACCCATCAGTGCCAATCATCCAGACTGGTCTAGGCACCTTCCGCTCCGCATCAGCAGCCGCAAACGTACGTGGCCGCCTCACCGTGGACTCACAGCGCAAGGTAGACACCGCCCTCGCCCTGTTCGAACAGAACATTGACGGCGCCGCTCTACTCGAAGCTCTCCAAGTGGAGCCCCCAGATGTAGTCACACCACTCATGTTCGAGCACGAACTCCTCTCACGCGCCCGCGCTGACCGCAAGCACATTGTGCTTCCAGAAGGTACCGACGACCGCATCCTGCGCGCCGCTTCCACCCTGCTGCAGCGGCAAGTAGCGGACCTCACCATCCTCGGAGACGAAACCTCAGTACGAGCACGCGCCACCGAACTCGGCCTAGACATCTCCGCAGCACGGGTCATCGACACCAAGTCCGGCGAAATGTTCGAAGAGTTCGCAGCCGAATACGCACGCCTACGCGCCCACAAGGGTGTCACCGTGGAACGCGCCCGCGAAATCGTCTCCTCCGTGTCTTACTTCGGAACCATGATGGTTCAGCTCGGCTACGCAGACGGAATGGTCTCCGGTGCGGCACACACCTNNTCATGATGTGCCTCGAAGACCGCGTACTCGTATACGGTGACTGCGCTGTCAACCCTGACCCAACCGCAGAACAGCTCGCAGACATTGCGATCTCCTCCGCGCAGACGGCTGCTCAGTTCGGTGTCACCCCACGCGTTGCCATGCTCTCCTACTCCACCGGAGACTCCGGATCTGGTGCGGCCGTTGACAAGGTGCGCGCAGCAACCGAATTCGCACACGAGCGCCGCCCAGACCTCGAAATCGAAGGCCCAATCCAGTACGACGCAGCAGTAGACGCGTCAGTAGCTGCATCGAAGCTGCCAGACTCCGCCGTTGCAGGTAAAGCAACCGTGTTCGTCTTCCCAGACCTCAACACCGGTAACAACACCTACAAGGCTGTTCAGCGTTCCGCCGGCGCCGTTG
>DFNY01000066.1:5510-7662 GCA_002376595.1 Jonesiaceae bacterium UBA3555
ACCGTAGCGATCACCGCAATCCAGGCTCAGGCACTGGCTGCGAAGAACGCCGCCAACTGATTTACAGAATCGGGAATTAAGTAATCATGAGCAAGACTGTCCTCGTTATCAACGCAGGCTCCTCGTCCATCAAGTACCAGTTGACCGATCCAGTTGACGGCACCGCGATTGCATCAGGAATCGTAGAGCGAATCGGTGAAGACAACGGTATTGTCACCCACAAGTTCAACGGTGAAGCACACACCACCGAACTTCCTATCGCAGACCATGGAATTGGCTTGCGCAAGGTTCTCGAACTCTTTGAAGAGTTCGGTCCAAACCTCGCTGAAGCTGGCATCGTAGCTGTCGGTCACCGCATTGTTCAGGGTGGTTCGATCTTCCCTGGGCCAANNAGCAGATCCGCGGCCTGATCCCATTGGCACCTTTGCACAACCCAGGCCACGTTCGCGGCATCGAGGTTGCGCGTGAGCTGTTCACCGATGTTCCACACGTGGTCATCTTTGACACCTCGTTCTTCCAAACCATGCCAGCTGAGTCGTACACGTACGCACTACCAAAGGCTATTGCACAGAAGCACGCGATCCGCCGTTACGGCTTCCACGGAACCTCACACCAGTACGTTTCACGTGAGGTGTCCCAGGTTCTTGGCAAGCCAAACGACGAGGTCAACCAGATCGTTTTGCATATTGGCTCGGGCGCTTCGGTTTCCGCAATCAAGAACGGCAAGGCTGTTGAGACTTCGATGGGTCTGACCCCGCTTGAGGGTCTCGTTATGGGAACCCGCACTGGTGACATTGACCCTGCTGTCATCTTCCACCTGTACCGTGCAGAGGGCATGTCAATTGATGAGATTGACACCATGTTCAACAAGCAGTCCGGCCTCAAGGGCATGGCTGGCGAGAACGACTTCCGTCAGATCCTGCGCCTCATCGAAGAAGGATCCGAAGACGCACAGCTCGCACTGGACGTATTCGTGCACCGCATTGTTAAGTACATCGGTTCGTACATGGGCGTGCTTGGCGGACTACCAGACGCAATCACCTTCACCGCTGGTGTAGGCGAAAACAATGCAATGGTTCGTGACCTCGTCGTGGGCCGCTTGGCTGGTTTCGGCATCAAGCTCGACGCAGCAAAGAACGACGTTCGTTCCGATGAACCACGCATCATCTCCACCGAGGACTCAACCGTAAACATCTTGGTTGTTCCAACTAATGAAGAGGTTGAGATTGCTCGTCAGACGGTTGCAAAAATCGCGGAGTAAGACCAATGTGATCTGAATAACCGCCGGGATGTGGAAACACACCCGGCGGTTTTTCTATGCCAGAACGGGGCAACTGCTCGCATGCAGCAAGATGCTCCAACTGCACGCAACCGGCGCGACTCCGACTGCCCTACAGTGACCCAGCAGATACGTTTGTGGGGCCACCAGCAACGCTGGTGGCCCCACAAACGAAATACCTACAGAGGTTACAACTAGACGATAGATCCCTGGTATGGGGAAACAACTACCTCAATGCGCTGGAACTCTTTGAGGTCGCTGTAGCCGGTTGTGGCCATAGCTCGCTTAAGAGCACCAATCAGGTTCAAAGTTCCGTCTGCTGCACGTCCTGGGCCAAAGAGGATCTCTTCGAGGGTTCCCTTGGTGCCTACCTCAACACGCTCGCCACGTGGTAGCTGGGCGTGGTGTGCCTCTGAACCCCAGTGGTAGCCCTTGCCAGGTGCCTCTTCGGCGCGTGCCAAAGCCGCACCGATCATGACTGCGTCAGCGCCGCATGCAAAAGCCTTAACTAGGTCGCCGGAACGTCCGATTCCGCCATCTGCGATGACGTGAACGTAGCGTCCACCTGATTCGTCGAGGTAGTCCCGACGAGCGGCTGCAACGTCTGCGCCNNAGCCGCGCCAGTACGCATCAAGTGCAGTGCTGCGGTGTAGGAGGAAGCGCCACCAACGATAACTGGAACGTCTAGTTCGTAGATGAAACGCTTGAGGTTGAGTGGTTCCGCATTGGATGAGACGTGCTCAGCGGAAACTGTGGTTCCACGAATAACAAAGAGGTCAACGCCTGCGTCAACAACGGTTTTGTAGAACTCTTGGGTACGTGCAGGTGACAGTGCCCCTGCAACCGTCACGCCAGCGTCACGGATTTCCTTAA
>DFNY01000066.1:7672-8337 GCA_002376595.1 Jonesiaceae bacterium UBA3555
TGGCCTTGATTGGCTCAGCGTAGATCTGCTGCATACGTGCTGTGACGTCTGTTGGTGCCAGTTCTGCGATTTCCTTGAGCAGTGGTGTGGGGTCCTCGTGGCGGGTCCACAATCCTTCGAGATCGAGANNCTCCGAACTTGCCCAGTGCGATTGCGGTCGCTGGGCTCATTACGGAGTCCATAGGAGCCGCAACTACTGGGAGATCGAAGTGGTAGGCGTCAATCTGCCATCCGGTCGATACGTCCTGTGGGTCACGTGTACGGCGTGATGGAACAACTGCGATGTCGTCGAACGTAAATGCCCTACGACCGCGTTTTCCACGGCCAATCTCAATCTCATTAGTCACCCAATAAGGTTACCGTGTTTCTAGTGTGCAATGGGGATTCGTTGGGCATATCACCTGCATCTGTGACGTATCTTTTCTGCCCGGCACCTAGAGGCTGTGGCGTGGTGGCCAGAAAATGTCTGATGCAACTGTCATGCTTGCAGTAGTGGAAGGGAAGGGATTTTTGTGACGGTTCAGCATTGGCTCGGTGGTACGCTCCTCGGTTTTGATACGGAGACCACGGGAGTGGACACATCCACGGACCGAATCGTGACCGCGGCGTTGGTTCTGCGCACTCCCCAAGAAACTCTTGTACGGACGTGGCTTATTAACCCCGGG
>DFNY01000065.1:0-1766 GCA_002376595.1 Jonesiaceae bacterium UBA3555
CGTAGCGAGCATTGCGCGTAACTTTCGCGGAAGAGTAACGCAGTGATGGGCCGATTTCTTCAACCTGGAGTTCGACAACAGTTCGCTTTTCGCCCTCACGGGTCTCGTACGAACGCTGAACAAGGCGACCTTGTGCGATTACGCGCATACCCTTTGTCAGGGATTCTGCAACGTTCTCTGCTGCTTCACGCCACAACGAGCAACGCATGAACAGCGCGTCGCCGTCCTTCCACTCGTTGGATTGGCGGTCGAAGCTGCGTGGAGTCGACGCGATGGTGAAGCTTGCAACAGCAACACCAGAGGCGGTGAAAAGGAGTTCAGGATCCCCCGTAAGGTTTCCGACTACCGTAATGATCGTGTCACCAGCCATTGTTATCTCCTTGTTCTACGTGTAAAGACTTCGTCTGGGCTCAGCGGGTTCAGGCTGCTGCGCGGAGAACCTTGATGCGGAGAACGGACTCGTTGAGTCCGAGCTGACGCTCAAGTTCCTTCGACGTTGCAGGAGTAGCAGTGAAGTCGATAACCGCGTAGATGCCTTCAGACTTCTTTGCGATTTCGTAAGCCATACGGCGACGACCCCAGATGTCAGTGTTGTCAATGGTTCCGCCTTCGGCTGGAACTACTGCAACAAGCTTTTCGATGGTCGAGGCGATTGCGCGCTCGTCGATCTCTGGGGAGAGAATCATCATCAGTTCATACTGACGCATGTGTACCCACCTCCTATGGTCTTAACGGTCACGGTCGTTCCGTGACAAGAGGGTTCATGCTGTGCTGTGGCATTGGTTTTCACGCGAATTCCAATACACATAGCAATCTACAACTCTACTCTGACATTTGAGCGGCACACCAGAGTAATGGCAGTTTTCTGCCGTATTTCACACTGGGAAAGGGTGGGTAGCCCGTATGAGCTACCCACCCCTTTCCGCTTCCCGACGAATCACCGGGTTTTCAGCGTCCCTTGCGCTGCGTAGTTGGCTGGCTAGTCGGCCTCAGGCCGACGCTGCAAACTCAACTTGGTCACATTCAAGGTCTAGCCTGTTGCGCCTTGGCCCGGATTGGTCTGGTTACCGGTTGATCCAGTACCGGCGCCAGTTCCGGTTCCTGTACCACCACCAGTTCCGGTGCCTCCGGTTCCGGTGCCACCTGTGCCCGTGCCGTCCGATCCGCCACCCGGTGGGGTGGTTGGTTCATCCGTTGGGTCCGGAGTTGGAGTCTGTGTTGGGTCCGGAGTTGGAGTCTGTGTTGGNNCGGAGTTGGAGTCTGTGTTGGATCCGGCGTTGGGGTTTCGGTTGGCGTAGGTGTTGGAGTTGGAGTTTCGCTTGGCGCAGGCGAAGGGGTCTCGCTTGGAGACGGCGATTCGCTTGGCTCTTCGGATGGAGTCTGAGTTTGTGTTGGACGTGGCCTTTGCGTCTGCTTCAAGGTGCGCTCAGGGAACTCCTCAACTTCGGTTCCATCCAGAACCGCACCCATATACTCCACCCAAATATCGAGCGGAACTGTTGATCCCGTGATTTCACGGTAGCCACCAAACGGCTCGATCATTTCTTGGGTTCCATCTGCGCCACTTTGGTAGAGGCTAATGGCGGTGGCGTAGCTCGGGGTGTATCCCACAAACCAGGCAGAGTAGTTGTCGTTCGAGGTACCAGTCTTGCCGGCAATTGGATGACCAATGGACAAGGCTTTGTCTCCTGACCCTTTCTCTACCACTTGGTTGAGCGCGTAAGTCAGTTCAGCGCCGATCTCATCTGAGTAGGCTCGGGTTGGCA
>DFNY01000065.1:1820-3668 GCA_002376595.1 Jonesiaceae bacterium UBA3555
CGTAAGCCGAGGCCATGTCAATTGGGTGCACGGAGGAAGTACCCAAAACGTTGGACAGAACTGGATCCAGTCCCGGCGTCTCTTTTGGAATACCCACCGAGATTGCCGCATCAACCGTTGCCTGTGGTCCAACCTCTTGGTTGAGTTCAACATAGGCAGTGTTCACGGAGTTAGCGGTTGCTTTGACCAAGTTAATGTGGCCGTAGTCGTACCCGCCAAAGTTTCCTAGCTTGTAGTCCTTGCCGTTCTCCTGCTTGAAGGTTCGTGGGCTGTTTCCGTTGTAGTACTTGTTCTCAACGGAAATACCCTCTTTGAGTCCTGCAAGAAGAGTGAACGGCTTGAAGGTGGATCCAGCTTGCGCACTACCCTGAGTGACAGAGTTGAACTGCTTTTCCAAGTAGTCCTCCCCGCCGTACATGGCAAGAACTGCGCCCGAGTGCGGATCAATGGTGACGCCACCAAGTTGCAGATTCTTTGGCGCATCTTCCGGCAGGGTCTTGGCTGCTTCTTCCAACTTCTTCTGGATGCCGTAGTCGAAGGTAGAAACAATGGAGTATCCACGCGTCTCTAGCTTGGTTTCGTCCATGTCAGGCAGCTGCAGAACTTCTTTGCGAATAGTTTCTAGCAAGTAGCCCTGAGGCCCGGCAAACTTGTTGGACTTGCTGTATTCCTTGGTCTCCGGCATCACCATGGATGCTCGTTCTGTTGCGTCCAGGTAGCCCAGCGAAACCATGCCATCAAGCACGTAGTTGAATCGGCGCTCTGCATCCTGAGGGGAGTTGCGTGGGTCCCAGTTCGTTGGGGATGGGATAATTCCAGCGATGAGGGCTGCTTCTTCTACGGTGAGTTCAGATGCTGACTTGCCAAAGTAACGGTTCGCTGCGACCTCGATACCAAATGCACCACGACCAAAGTAGATGGTGTTCATGTACCCGAGCAGAATGTCATCTTTGTCCTGCACTCGCGACAACTTCAAAGACAGCAGGACCTCTTTGACCTTGTCTATGTACCCGTTGTTGTCATCCAGGAAGTAGTTGTCGGCGTACTGCTGGGTGATAGTTGATCCACCCTGGCGCTTGTTCTGGGTGACGTTGATGTAGAACGCGCGGGCCATGCCCTTAAGGTCCACACCAGAGTTCTCATAGAACGTACGGTCTTCCGCAGCGACAACGGCTTGCCCAACAAACTTAGGCAGCGAGTTGCCGTCTTCAATGATGGTTCGGTCAGTTTGGGAGAACTGACCCATAACCGTCTTACCGTCGGCGTAGTACACCGTGGTGGTTTGAGCCATAGCGAAGTCATTTGGCTCAGGGATTTCCACACTGTTATATGCAGCGATCAGCAGACCGGCACCGAGTGCGAAGAAGGTAAGGAATGTGCCAAGCACAAAGCGCCACGATGGGATCCACCGCTTGAAGCCTCGACGTCCATGCCGAGGGTAATCAATGAGCCGACGTTTCTTGGGCTTCTCAATGGAAGTAAGACGGCCTTTGCTTGAGCTCGCCACGCTATACCTTTCGCACTGGGGCATGTTTCGGACCATCACTGCCGCTCTTTGCGACACGTTAATCCATCTTGAACTTTAGTGCCCTTCTCCCCACCCAGTCCCTGTGAGTGACGAAAACAACCGAGTTTCTGCCCGTAATTGCCACTCTTCCCTAAGTCCTTCACAACTTTTTTCATTTTCGAGCCCTGACATCATTGCCTCCGGATTCATATCGACATACGCTTACGATGTATCGATTCGATACATCGCATTATTGTTTCGACCTGAGAGGAGGGTCCGTGCGCAACAAGTCATCAGTCCTAGAGACTGCCATCTTGGGCCTGCTGAACGACTCCCCTCTC
>DFNY01000065.1:3693-4000 GCA_002376595.1 Jonesiaceae bacterium UBA3555
CCCGTGCCTCAAATCGCTTGAGTCCCGCGGCTTAATCGACGGGCATGCATCATCCGCGGCACCCCCACACCCGTTGTCGGCAAAACGCTCTCGAATCGTCTATGAGCTCACCGCACCAGGCAAAGAACACTTGCAAACCGTGCTTTCCTCCTCCGGGCCAGCCGCCTGGGAAGACGAAAGCTTCGACGTCCGATTCGCTTTCTTCGGCCAAACAGACGCTGAAACGAGAATCCGCATCCTCGAAGGACGCAGATCCCGCCTCAACGAACGCTTGGAATCCGTACGCGAATCCAACACACGCACCCGT
>DFNY01000065.1:4036-4453 GCA_002376595.1 Jonesiaceae bacterium UBA3555
CTCGAACTACAACGCCACGGACTCGAGCAAGTGGAACGCGAAGTGCGGTGGCTTGATGGCCTCATCAACACCGAACGAGACAGACGCCGTGCCGGACAGCAAAACGCAGCCAACGTGCTGCGAACAACTGATCCGGACAACTCGTCGAAAAACTAAGTATTTTCCGTTACATATCTGCCCAACTGGGCACAGACAAGAAGGAGCGAGGATGTCATCCATCCGCGTCGCCATCGTTGGTGTAGGTAACTGCGCAACGTCACTCATCCAGGGTGTGGAGTACTACAAGAACGCTGACGTAAACGACAAGGTCCCAGGCCTCATGCACGTTCAGTTCGGTGACTACCACGTATCGGACCTGAACTTCGTAGCTGCCTTCGATGTTGACGCAAAGAAGGTTGGCGTAGACCTCGCAGACGC
>DFNY01000072.1:0-2587 GCA_002376595.1 Jonesiaceae bacterium UBA3555
CTGGCACTGGCACTGGCGATCGTGCCCACAGGACGGCAGGAATCCCGTGACACGGCAGGTAAAAACCTGCAAAGTCACGGAAAATCTGCCTAGTGCGAGGGAGAAGTGGGCACAGTGGGAAGTGGCAGCGCGGCGGGGGTGGGCAGAGCCAGGGTGGGCGGGGGTGGGCAGTGCGGGAAGATAGCTGGTGGGAAGATAGCTGGTGGGAAGCGGAGCGCCAGAGTGGTCAGGCAGCGCGGCAGGGAGTATGGCGAAATAGAACTGAGCAGCGGTCTATGCGTAAACGAGACCCGCACCACATCAAGTTGCACTTTTGACAAGATAGTGCAAACATTCACTTTATGAGTAGTAGTGCAAACTTGGTCAGTGAGGCTGCCCCACAGGATCTACGGGAACGCCGGAAGCAACAAACACGCACTACGTTGGTGAAACTGGCTCGCAAGTTTACTAATGAACACGGCCTGGCAGGGTTCACGCTCGACGAGTTATGCACTGCGGCGGGAATCTCGCGCCGCACGTTCTTCAATCACTTTGCCTCCAAGGATGATGCAGTGTTGGGCATGCCCAAACACTCACCGTTCGAGAGTTTCAGCCATGATTTCATCGCCAGCAAAGGGGCAATCACCCTTGCCGAGGCACTGACAGAGCTGACCTCAAACGTAATTGAAACCANNCTCATGGGCATCATCCATAAGGAACCAAGCCTGGTGAATCGAATGAGGCACAACGGAATCATGGCAGGCATTGAAGTGGAGAAGCTGATTTGCGAACGGGAAGGACTTACGTACCCCAACCCGTACGCAAACACCGTGGCGTTCGTTTCACATCACCTCACAATGTCTTCCATTGCACAGATGCCGCAATCGGAGGCGGATCTTTGTCTGCCTCCGCAGGCTCCACGCGACAAAGAATCGTTCATCGAACACTTCACCGGGCGACTCCAGCACATTCGTGATTTTCTCAACGAAGCAGAGCCCACCCCTTCCAGCAGTACCCCTTCCAGCAGTACCCCTAACTAGCGCAACGCGTGTTAGGAATCAGAACTTCTGAACGAGCAAGTGCAGNNCTCATGCCCCGTTAAGCACAAGCCGTTCAGGTAGGTTCGCCCCTCGCACTTACGGTCGCACCCCGATCGAATGCGAAGTTTGAGCGGCCACAACCAGCCCAAGCCACCGCGCCTTCACCCGCATAGGGTGCACCGGCCCACACGATACAGAGGTAACCATGTCTCACGCTCCCACCGGAGCGGTCACTGACGAGCCCCGGCTCGTACTGACCCAAAAGACGATTTGGGTCATCTTCGCCGCATTGATGGCGTCGATGTTCTTGTCGTCGCTCGATCAAACTATTGTTTCTACCGCGATGCCAACGATTGTGGGCGATCTCGGTGGCGTCCAGCACCAAGCATGGATCACCACCGCCTACCTGTTGGCTACCACGATTGTTATGCCGATTTACGGCAAGTTCGGTGACGTCCTTGGCCGACGCAATCTGTTCCTTGCCGCGATTGCGATCTTCACTTTGGCGTCTCTGGCGCTTGCTTTGACCACTAACTTCTGGGGATTTGTAATCTTCAGAGCCATCCAAGGCCTCGGCGGTGGTGGTTTGATGATTCTGAGCCAAGCAATCATCGCTGATATCACTCCAGCGTCTGAACGCGGAAAATACATGGGCCCAATGGGTGCCGTGTTCGGTATTGCCGCTGTTGCTGGTCCTCTTCTTGGTGGATTCTTTGTGGATCACCTGACATGGCACTGGGCCTTCTGGATCAACATCCCAATCGGCATCATCGCATTCGCCGTAGCCNNTAGCCACAAGGCTGAAAAGAAGATTGACTACTTGGGCGTTGTGCTTCTTTCAGCTGCGACTACCGCGTTGATCTTCTTCACTGACTTTGGTGGTTCTAAGGACCACGGCTGGTCTGCCACGTCTACTTGGATGTGGGGCGCCGGCATGCTCGTAGCCGTTGCACTGTTCATTCTGGTTGAAGCTCGTGCTGAAGACCCAATCATTCCTTTGTCGCTGTTCAAGAACCGCACCTTCATCAACGCGACTGCGATTGGTTTTGTGCTTGGTCTGGGAATGTTTGCTGCGTTGGCGTTCTTGCCAACGTTCTTGCAGATGTCTTCCGGTACTTCTGCTGCAGTTTCAGGCTTGCTCACCTTGCCGATGATGGTCGGCATGATGGGCACCTCGATTTGGTCTGGTTTGCGTATTACTAAGACCGGTAAGTACCGTGCATACCCAATCGCTGGTACCGCAATCACGGTTGTGGTTCTTCTGATCATGTCCACGATGACGGGCTCTACCCCGCTGTGGCTGATCTGCACCTACTTGTTCTTCTTTGGTGTTGGTCTTGGTTTGGTTATGCAGGTTGTGGTTCTGGTTGTGCAGAACTCGGTTGACCCGCATGACGTTGGTACTGCGACGTCCACTAACAACTACTTCCGTGAGGTGGGTGCGGCTCTCGGTGTTGCAGTGTTCGGTACGTTGTTCACCAACCGTTTGGGTGACCGTTTGTTTGAGGTCTTTGCTGCGGCTGGAATGTCTCCTGAGGAGATTGCTGCTGCTGCGTCCACCGTTTCGC
>DFNY01000072.1:2601-7332 GCA_002376595.1 Jonesiaceae bacterium UBA3555
CGAGATGAAGCAGGGTGTCATTGATTCGTACGCTGATGCGCTGGCACCGGTCTTCTTGTACATGGTGCCGTTCTTGGTGCTTGCGTTTGTGATTGCGCTGTTCATCAAGCAGATCAAGTTGTCTGATGAGGCGGGAATGGTGGCGCGTGGTGAGGCTCTTGCTGATCCTGCGAAGGCTGCTGTGCTTTCCGACGAGTCGGCTGAGTTGGCATTGGTAGGTGCCGCTACCGGCGGATCTGGCGCTATTGACGATTCGACTGCTCCAGGTGTGGAGCATGACCAAGCTGAGCTCACTAGTTCAGACCTAAAAGAGTCCTAATCGCTCTTGGTTTTAGCGGTAGAACTGAGGTTCCTTAGTTCAACTGATCTCATGAAAAGTGGGGTTCGCACCGAGTGCGGGCCCCACTTTCTATTTCTAGGACTCTTGCCCATGTCTACTAAGCAGCTAGCGTCATGAATTGGCTCATGGCTTCAGCTGTTGCCGTTCGGATTCGAGCAATTGAGTCTTCATATCCGATTTTTGCTTGACCGTGCCGGCGGGCCTTGACCGCCATGTCGTCGGCAATTTCGTTGAGAGGATCTCCGTTGTGTCCGCGCACCCATTGGAAGGTAATGGAACGCGCTGACGAGAGAACAACGGCGTTCAGCACCGCTAGTTGCGCGGAACGGTTCCAGCGAGACTCGGTGGAAAGCCTCTTGTCTACTGCGATGGTGGCGAGTTCGATTGCACGCGTGGAGTCGCACTTGATTACAAGGTCCCCCTGGAACTCAGCAAAGTGGCGAATAGCTAGCGCGATTCCGTGCAGTTCTGCGGCTGTCGATTTTGCGTCGCGTCCGGCCGCCACGCGAGGGAGGAACCGGGCGTCAAAGTCTCCAGTATCAGCAACAAACGCACATGATGAGCGGCCATGCCCAACTGACCCATCTGTTGCAACGATGATTCGTTTCCTGTCGTTGTGGGTCCTAGCCAGTTCACGTGCGAGCATGTGGCGCTCACTGGGGCCCTTTTTGATAGTTCCAATGAGGGCTTCAAGGTGCCGCAGTACAGAGATGTGCGGGTCCGTGCTTTGTACGGTCCAGCTGTCTCCAACGGTGGCCGCAAGGTATTCAAGCATGCGGGTTTGCGAGGAGTGCAGGTCCAGTTGGACGGTGGGCCCGAAGTGGTAGTTGAGGCGTTCCGTGAGTGCATCGAGGCAGGCACCAGCAGCTTGGAAGTAGCGGAGGTTGCGGTCTTCGGCGTCTCCATGGAACCTCGTGGCCCCGCTCCACAGCGCGAACGTATCGTCACTCTCGTGGATGTGGGCCGCCCACACAAGATTGTTGGTGGTTTCGCTGATGTGCATGCGTAGCGTCACGCGCAAACGAGTTGGCGTTGGAATCGCTTTAAGTGCAACTTGGTCTGCCCGCAGATTCGAGCCAATTGTGCGAGCCAGCATCGAAGGGCGTGGCGCCTTGGGCAGCGAGCCTTGCGGCGAACAGGCGTGTGAGTTGGAAGTTGCGGACCCTGCAAGGTCNNCTGGTTGTGCGGTTGTGGTCATGCGTGGCTCCTTTGCTAAACGATTCCCGAGCCGTGTGGGGGGTGGGCTCATTTCTAGTAAAGCGGGTGCCTACGACATTGTTACGAAAACGGGCTTATTGGCACATTGAGGGTCACCGCAACCGGGAGTCCCAGCACACTTCCTACTTTGTCTGACACAACCCATCCGACCGCGAGCGCCACCGTGATTGCCACTATCAGTAGGACCACTGAAAGCGGCCCCCAGTGCCTCTGTTTGCTTTGCGACGAATCAGTTTGCTTGTCACTGTGGCTCGCGTCCCAACGGAGCGCGCTAGGCATTGCGGCTATGGGTGCCGGAGTGGTTTGACGGCGATCAGCTGTCTGATTGTTTTGAGTGGGGCGAGCGGGGGCTTTGGAAACCCATTCGTGCCCTGTCCAGTACATCTTTTTTCCCCGGGCATCGACATACCAGCCTGGGCTGAGTTGTGCGTGCTGCATTGATGCCTCGCTTGGATGTGCTGTCAATGAATGGAGGAATGAACAAAATTGGTTGGAAACAGACTTTTTGTAACCCTAACGCGGTAGTTTGGTTTTGACTAGGAACCTATCCACCCGTGTGCACTCATGCGCTACTCATAGTGCGTACCCACATTGATCGGAGCGGGCGCATGAAAACTTCCACCCGTTGGCAAGTTGCGGCAGAGAAGGTGCATGGACTCTCGGTGCTTTCACCGTGCTATTCGTTCCTTATGCGATCTACCGCTCAGTACGTGCCGCTAGAGAAAACTCCTAACTGACCGCACACCCAACCCCTCGAAACCCAGCCAACATCTGGGCCGCGGGGCAGGAAATCCTGACGCGTCGTCGTAAAGAAGGTGGCTATTTCAGGCGTCCAACCCATTGACTTCTGGATATTTGGCGTTACCAGTCAAAAATGTGGTTTGATCTGTACAAGGATGGCGTGATGTGACCCACAGCACCCAAAGGCCGAGACAATCAAAGGTGATTCCTATGGCAAACAAGCCAAATCTCCCCGTAACCCCAGCACGCGACACCGAGGTGGACATCCTCATTGTTGGATCGGGAAGCGGCATGACCGCCGCGCTGTCTGCAAAAGAAGCGGGGCTTACCGCCCTGATCATCGAGAAGTCCACCTACGTGGGTGGCTCCACCGCGCTTTCGGGCGGAGCGTTCTGGGTCCCAGGAAACTCCGTTCTGCGCGAAGCCGGCGCCGACGTAGACCAAGACCGCGCCCATCTCTACCTCAAAACACTAGTAGGCGACAGCGCCCCACAAGAGCGCTGGGAAGCCTACCTAGAACACGGCCCAGCCACCGTGGACTTGCTCAAGCGCATGACCCCACTGGAATTCATGTGGTGCAAGGACTACTCCGACTACCACTCAGAACTGCCCGGAGCCGCACCGTCCTCTCGATCAATAGAATCCAAGCCATTCAACGCCTCCATCCTCGGGTCTGAACGTAGCCGAGTGATCGCATCTTCCCTCGGCTCCCCCATCCCAATGCCCGTCACCGGCGTGGACTATAAGTGGATGAACCTCATGGCCAAGGTGCCTCAGCGTGGTCTGACCAAGTCCGCAATGCGCGCATTCCAAGGCATCGGCGGGCTCGCGATTAAGAAGGAGTTCACTGCCGGCGGCCAAGCACTAGGAACCGGACTTTACGCCGGTGTACTAAAAGCTGGGGTTCCCGTATGGACCGAAACAGAACTCATTGACCTCATCGAAGAAGACGGCAAAGTCGTTGGCGTGATCGCTGAGCAACACGGCAAGCAGGTCACAATCCGAGCCCGCAAGGGTGTCATTCTGTCTGCCGGTGGATTCGACCACAACAAGGCAATGCGCCAGAAATATGAAGACGATTTCTTCACTGGTGAGTGGAGCTTCGGAAACGAACACAACACCGGCGACGCCATCACCATTGCCCAGAAACACGGGGCAGATACTGACCTCATGGACCAAGTCTGGTGGTTCCCAGCGATCTCCCCACTCAAAGAAGGCGGAGCACCTATTGTGATGCTCGCAGAACGATCCCTGCCTGGATCGTTCATTGTGGGCGGCGACGGCAAGCGGTTCATCAACGAGTCGGTGGACTACATGTCCTATGGCCAGTACGTGCTGGAACGTGAAAAGTCTGGGGACCCAATCGGAGACACCTGGATCATCTTTGACCAGGAATACCGCAATTCCTACATCTTTGGGGCGGTCGCCTTCCCTCGCGCGCCACTTCCACAAGCTTGGTATGACGCGGGTATCGCATTCAAGGCCGAATCTGCAGCGGAATTGGCCCAGCAAATTGGGGTGCCAGGCGATGCCCTAACCGCTCAAATCGATCGTTTCAATGGGTTCGCCCGGGCTGGCCGCGATGACGACTTCAACCGTGGTGCTGCAGCCTACGACCGCTACTACGGCGACCCCACCATCACCCCGAACCCGAACCTTCGCGCGCTCAAGGGAACGCTGTACGCGGTCAAGATGGTCACCGGCGATTTGGGTACGTGTGGTGGCTTGAAGGCAGACGAAAACGCTCGGGTTCTGAGCACGTCGGGTGCGCCGATCGAGGGACTGTATGCCACTGGAAACACCGCAGCGAACGTCTTTGGAAACCGCTACCCAGGCGCTGGTGCCACCATCGGTCAGGGCATGGTATTTAGCCACATCGCAGTTCAGCATGCCAAAAACCGGGGCTAACAAGTGTTCCTNNGAGATGGGCGGTTTAGCTGCCTAACAGCCAAACACCGTAATTCCATTGGTGGAGCGTCTTCCTGCTATGGGAAGGCGCTCCACTTTCTATATGTGGTGTACGAGCGAAATTTACGACGATAGCGCCCGCTAATTCTGCACGACCAGTTATAGGTTTGTTGCGCTGGAGGGGCTGGGCACAAGGCCTCAACGCGCGAGCACGAACCAGAGCACACCCACGTTAATGAAAACCATCAGCACCACCACCACAATGAGCGGCTTAGCGTCACGGCCCTCTAAGTTGCCGGTAGCGTGCAGCGCCCGATTCGTTTTGTTGTAACGCCACCGCACCCAAAACAACAGAACAAACGCTGCGACTACAGCCGACGCCCCGAAAACCACTGGCAGGTAGGTGCCAGAAAACATCGGTGTATAACGAGTAACCACAGCGCCAATAACCGCGAGCGCTAACACTGTGCGCTGCCAAGCCAGCATGGTGCGCTCAAGCGCAAGGCCTTCGTCGTAAATGACAT
>DFNY01000031.1:0-4618 GCA_002376595.1 Jonesiaceae bacterium UBA3555
ATCTGGCACATGCAAGAAAGGTGGGCCCGGGTAGATTCCCCGGGACCACCTTTTGCTGTGTTCGGCGCGTTGGTGCGCTGATCATGGGAAGTACAAGGCCCAAATGCCCGGCACGTCGCGCGCAGGGTGCTTCAAGGATTATGTGGACTCCACAATCCCTTGACCCAGATACGACCCGGGCTGACATCCAGGAAGAATCGCGAACACTGCCGAACCAATTGGCGTGGTCCACTCATTGAGTGCATCAAGTTCATCTAGCCGGCGCTGCAGAGGCAGANNTGGACCATCATCGTAGTTATAGGCACGGCGAAGAATCACTTCCTTCGAGTTGTCGCTCCGCGCCCTGCGTATGTGTGAATACGAAGGAATCACTGGAAATCCAAGAGCATTAGTGGCTTCGAAATCCGGTTCGTCGTATTCTTCGTTCCCGGTAAGCGGGGCACCGGTTTCTAGCGTCCGGCCCAACGAATCTTCTCGAGCAATACGATCCACGTTGTCCCAGGTGTCCAAGTTCATCACAATTCTACGAACCACCATAGAACTCCCGTTCTCCCAGACCCCTTGGTCTCGCGCGCACCACACCACTGAATCAGCGTGCTGCCCGGATGGATTTGCGGTGCCGTCCACTTGGCCCATGAGGTTACGCATGGTTGTTCCAGCGGGTTGGGCGTTGCGCGCCCCCTTGAACCCGCGCTGCACCCACAAGGGTGTGGCCCAACGCTTGATCTGCCTGGTAATGACTCGTCTGGCGTGAGCTACAGCAACCTCGTCATCCCCACAGATCTGCACCACCAAATCACCTTGACCCCACTGATCTTCTAGGCGGTCAATGCGGTATTGGGGCAGTGGTTTGAGCCATACTGGGATGCGATCGCCCAAGTGCGCCTTGTATAGGAACTCGCGTCCCACCCCTAGCGTCACGGTGAGGTTGGATGGATGGGCGCCCAGTTCAGGTTCGGTATCAGCTAAGGCCTGCGCACCAGCAGTCAAATCTGCAATATCTGCGCTCACAACTGTAAGTAGCCTTCGGGCACCTTCGATTCCCAAATCGTCCACCACTGTAAAACTCACCAGCAGTAAGTGCGCCTGGGCTAGTGTTGTCACTCCGGCTTGTCTATCACCATAGAACGCCACCTTTTCATGCCCAAAAAGGGCTGGTTCTTGGATGGCTTGGGTGGTTCCTGATTGTGCGGTCATAGATTGACCACCCACTGAGCGGTCAGGGCTATTCGGTTCTTTGGGCGCTCGCGGCTGGGTCACAGCTCCCATGCCGATCCCAACGGCGGTAGTTCCGGCAATGAGTGCTCCGGAACGCAGCAGCGCTCTGCGCGACACCTTAGGAGCAGGCTCGCGGGAGTTGTCAGTGGGAGGAGTGTGAGTCATGCTCGCCCTCAGCTCCGCTGTCTACTTGCCCAGCTCCGCTGTTCAATTGTTCCGTTCCGCTGTTCACTCGCTCAGGTTCGCTGTGTTCCTCCGAGCCTGCGCCATCTGTATGTTTTGCAGAGTCAGACGATGTGGTCTCTTGATGCGAGTATTCCTCTTTGGCTCCATCAAAATCTCGTACTGCCGCGGTGACAACCAGTGAGCTTTCGTTGGAAAGGGTGAGAGTGATCGCAACGTCATCACCCGCGATGACCTCTTTGGTGAGCCCCATGAGCATGATGTGTTCTTTACCTGGTTCCAGAATTCGGGTTTCTCCGGCCTTTACCGTGAGTCCCCCGGGAATCTGTTGCATAACAGTTGAACCGGATTCATCCATAACGGTTTCGTGAATTTCCACCATGGCTGCGCAATCACATTGAGCTGAGGTGACAGTCAGATCGTGCTCGGTTGAGTTAGTTAGTTCCATGAATGCTGCGGTCATTGCGTGTTTGTTGCTTAGATCCATGGCTTTGACCCACGCGCCGTTCACCGTCAGTGAGGCGTTTGCGGCAGACGACGATTGCGACAAGGAGGTTGGGCCTGCTTCAGGCGTGTTAACCGACTCGCTACAGCCAGTAATCGTAAGTGCCCCGATTAGTAGGACTGCAGCGATCTGAGAGGTGCTACGTGTATGTGTGGGCATGGCAAAGCTGGTGTGAGAAGACATGAATGTTCCTAGTGTTGTGGTGTTGTGCGTTGCGCTAAAGCGCTCGCGCCCACGTGCCACAGTGCAGAAATCTGTTGGGCAAACGGTGTGTGGGCATACGAAATTTCCCGACGAAACCGTCGGGTTTTGTTGGCGTGTTACGCAAACACTGGAACGGGTGGGCCTCGCCGGGGTGCGCTGCGAGACCAAGCACGGGTGCTGCGAATAGGCAGTGGCTTCTGTGGCGCAACTGTGGCGCGGGTTTGCACCAGTAGAACAGGCGTCGTCGGTCTAAAGAGCGCTCTAACTACACGGCGCAGCGCATCGAGGAAACAGTCGACTTTGCCTAGCGTTAAGGCAATCAGAATGGCACTAAGTACGTGCACCACAAGCATGATGAACGTCCCACTGACGGCGTTGTGAGTAGCGGATTCCAAGGCCAAAGACGTAGTTGGCGTGGCCGAGCCAGCACTCGCTATCTGGAGTTGTTGCCCAAGTTCTTGAACATTGCCGTGTTCGTGGTGGACAGCACCATAGCTGCCCAGAACGCTGGAAAGACTGACGTGTGCGAATAATCCAAGCAGATAGTGCGCGACCAGTTGCGACGTTGCAGCAGTCGCAGCCGCAACAATTGACGATCGGAAGCGTGCTGCAAGTACCACCAGTGGAGTTAAAAGAATCGCTGTAATCAGGAATGCGAAGCTCGATGTTGCGTGTTGCGCCACTGAAAGGTGCGCCCCCAACGCCAGCACAGTGAAGGCTGGGTAGAGCAGAAGGAATCTTTGGCGCACCGTTGAAGTTTATCTGGCAATCTGTCAGGAGTCGATGATGTCCAAGACACCCATCATTGAACCGTTGACCGCGTACGGAGCTTGTTCTTGCACAATTGGTTTGGCATTAAACGCAACCCCAATGCCAGCCGCGTGAATCATATCTAGGTCATTGGCGCCGTCACCTAAAGCGACTGTGCGTTCCATAGGAATATCTAGTTCTTGAGCCAGCGCACGTAGTGCCTTCTCCTTGAAGGCGCGGTCCACTATTTCTCCGGTGGTGTTACCTGTAAGGGCACCGTTGGATACTTCCAGGCGATTGGCCCAGAATCGAGTGATACCCACTTCCTGGGCTAGGCCAGAGACAATCTCCGTGAATCCCCCAGACACCAGGGCAACTTCCCACCCACGTGCCTGACAGGTAGCAATGAATTCTTGTGCTCCATCGGAAAACTCGATTGCAGAACGGACCGTAGCANNAGCGTTGACACTCGTTGCCTCAATGACTGTGCAAAATCCAGTTCGCCACGCATTGCCCGTTCGGTCACCGCTGCCACAAGTTCCATGGTTCCGGCATGCTGGGCAATCAGCTCAATGACCTCTTGCTTAATCAAGGTGGAGTCAACGTCCATCACAATGAGCCTGCGGTCAAAAGAAGAGTTTTGTGTTGTCATCACGATCACAGAGTAAACGGTTACACCTAAGAAAACGAAAGTGGGCGGACGTTTTGTCCACCCACTGACCTCAGAACTCAAACCTATGGCTGCAAACTAGCCGATTCGTCGTAAAGGTCATCTTCAGATGGGCACGGACCGCGCGCATCCAAGGAAGCGAAGATCAACGATGCCACGCACATTCCCACACCAATGATGCCCATCGGGTTTGAAATGCCAATTGCCATGCCAATGATCCCATTAGTGTCACCGGTGATAATGGTGTGCCACACACCATCAACACGATCCGGAATGGTCAACCCAAGCACCGCAAAGCACAGCCACGCCAGAATTAACGTCACAAACGTGCTAGGTCGAGTAACAAACCCACGACGAGCGGTTCGAGCCACAGCGCGCGCAATCAAAAGGTGCAGCACAACGATGGGCAACCCAAGCAGCATGGCATAAATACCGGTCATTGAACCNNAACACACCACGACCAAGAACAACCCAAGCAGCGGCAATTACGCCTGCAATCGGGATGACAAAGCCACCAGTTCGCATCGATATCACCTAGACTGCGGGGCGGTCATGGGCCACCAAAACAGCCGAATCTTGATCCCACTGACCAAACTCGAGCGAGGATTCCAGAACAGCAAAACCACTAGTAGGCAGACCAAAACGCACGGTATCTAAAGCCTTCTGGTCACTTCCAGGTCCACTCAGCAACGTGGCAAGAGTGGACATGGTTGGCTCATGGCCGACCACCAACACTGTGGTGGCCGAGCCATGACCAGCAAGAATGCTCAGAACATCGCAAGGCTGAGCAACATACAGATCATCATGGAACTGCGCGAACGACGTCTCGAGATCCAAGCCGTTGCTCAGTAGTTCCCACGTCTGACGTGTGCGAAGAGCAGATGAAACTAAAACTGCGTCCGGTACGATCCCTAACTCTTTGAGCATGCCGCCAACCGCACTTGCCTGCCTTCGCCCATTGAGGGCAAGTGGCCGCAGGTTGTCGGGTACTGAACCAGCTGGCTCTGCCTTTGCATGTCGCAAAAGCACGAGTCGTCGGGTGTCGGTCGCAAGTTTCAAAATCACTGTCCCATCGCGTGCACGCCTCC
>DFNY01000031.1:4736-4965 GCA_002376595.1 Jonesiaceae bacterium UBA3555
CACGAGCCAAATAACGCGCCGTGGATTCGAAAGCGGCCTTTGCCACACCCATCCAGTCATAGACCGGCCAAGCGAACTTCGCATCGAAGGTCAAACCAACGATGGAACCACCATTAGTCAACAGTGGTTTTGCCGCTACAGCCAGCGACTTTAGGGAATATGCCGAGACCTCTAGGGCCGTTGCAACGTCCGCCCATTCACCGGCCAAGAAGTTGCCGCCCATGACGGA
>DFNY01000197.1:0-1007 GCA_002376595.1 Jonesiaceae bacterium UBA3555
TGTGGGGGTGGGGGGGCCCCCCCGCCGTGTCTGAATGTTTAGAGTCCGAGGGCCTTTGCCTTGGCTGCGTCGAAGTCCTCTTGGGTGATGATTCCTTGGTCAAGGAGGGTCTTGAGTTGGGTTAGTTTCGCGACGACGTCCTCGCCTCCGCCTGCAGGTGCGGTCTCGGCTGGTGGTGCTGGTGGGGTTTGCTGTGGTGGGACCTGCTGGTAGCTCTGCTGGCCGCCTTGTTGTTGGAGTCCGCCCATCATTCCGCCTGCTGCGTTCATGCCCATTCCCATGATCGCCA
Source organism: Jonesiaceae bacterium UBA3555 (assembly GCA_002376595.1). GTDB lineage: Bacteria > Actinomycetota > Actinomycetes > Actinomycetales > Cellulomonadaceae > Timonella. The sequence continues at coordinate 290 of DFNY01000197.1, forward strand.
TGCCTGCTGCGCCGTCTCCGTTTTCTCCGGCTGCTTGCATTCCTCGTGCAACGGATTGCTGAAGGAAGGAGTTTCCACGGGCGCCGCCTAGTGCGTCTGCCTTCTTTACGTCGGACAGCAGTGCGCGGGTGTCTTCGTCGTATTCGATCGCGGTGAGTGCAGTTTTGACGATTGTGAGGCCGCGGTCTGTGGTCCAGCGGTAGGCGTCTTCTACGGCTGCGGAGAGTGACTGAGCGAAGCCGATGGAGTCGCTTTGCAGCTTGGCAATGCGGTTTCCGCGTGACGGGTCGTTGGTGTAGTTGGAGAATGCGGCTGCGAGGGAACCAACTACTTCGTTGAACAGCTGGGTTGCAGCTGGGTTGTCAAAGTCTGAGAAGTCGAAGTGCTTGGCGCCTGGCTGGAGGTATGCCAATGGCACGAACTGCTTGGTGAAGAGAAGTGGGTCAATGATCTTAAGGGTGTAGGTTCCGCGTGCGACCGCACCTACTTGAGCGCCGAGGTAGGCGTCATCCCAGTAGATTTCGGATTGTGTTCCGAACCTGTTGTTTGGGATNNCCGCCGAATTTGAAGCGTTCCCACGAGGTGGTGATAAGTGGGCTAACAATGCCGTTTCCAGCAAAGATTGATTGGGAATTCTGGTCGTTGGAGCGCCATTCGTAGCCGCCTGGTTCTGCAATGAATCCAGTGAATTGGCCGGCTTCCACGGTGATTAGGGCGT
>DFNY01000197.1:1014-3437 GCA_002376595.1 Jonesiaceae bacterium UBA3555
GGTGTTTGATCCTCGGCCGGCGTCTTGGCCCTGCTTTTGGCCTGGGAATATTGCCACTGTTGGCGCGAGGCCTGCTGGTGCGGTGACAAAGTCTTTCCACTGGTCGGCGAAGGTTCCACCAACCGCGTCAATTGCTGCCTTGATAAAGCCCATGTGAGACTCCCTAGAGTGTCGTGGTGTTTCGTGGCTAGCCGGTATAGCTCGCACGAGTTACGTCCAGGTCTGTGACGCAACCACCAATCGACTTAATTATTACCAACTCTTGGTCAAAATATGAAGATATTTTCTTCCCGTATGTTGCGTCGCATCTGGCAGGCTCATGCCGGGGCGCGGTTGGCGAGTGATCTGGCCATAGTTGAGAATTCATTCACTGCCGTACCATCTCACCGTGCGGACCGTGNNNCGTTTTATCGAATCGTTTCGATTCTCGAGTCCCGCACGGTACGTCCAAGGAGCACGCCGCCATGTCAACGTCGACGGCACACACCGAACTGTCTAGTTATTCGGGCACCAAGAAAGCCAGTTATGTGGCATTCATTGTGCAAGCAATCAATAACAACATCGCCCCACTGCTGTTCGTGGTGTTCCACTTCCAGTTCAACATCCCTATTGCACAGTTGGGGCTGCTTGCGGCACTGAACTTCGGGGTGCAGCTACTCACTGACGTCGTGGCAATGTTTGTGGTGGACAAGATCGGGTACCGCAAGCCCATAGTCATAGCCAACGCACTGTCTGCTCTGGGCCTTGCGCTTTTGGCAGTCTTGCCCATGATCATGGACCCTTTTGCGGGAATCTGCATTGCAATCATTATCTACGCCATGGGTGGCGGTTTGATTGAAGTTCTAGCAAGCCCCATCATNNCCATCATTGAGCACTTGCCCACACCCAAGGAAGCCAAAGCATCGTCTATGGCAATGCTCCACTCCTTCTACTGCTGGGGCCAGTTGTTGGTTGTCGTGGTCACCACTCTCTTGATTGCGCAGTTTGGGCGCGAGCACTGGATGTGGCTGCCATTGATGTGGGCAGTCATTCCTCTGATCAATACTCTTATTTTTGCCAGGGTTCCTTTGCCTCAGACCGTTGCAGAGGATCAGCGAATGTCACTCAAGGAAATGGTTGGTACTCCGCTCTTCCTTTCAGCGCTCGTCCTCATGCTTACCGGCGGCGCGGCTGAACTCACCATGGTGCAGTGGTCCTCCTTCTTTGCAGAACACGGAATTGGCGTATCTAAGGAAACTGGGGACCTCCTTGGAATTGGGCTGTTCTCGATCCTTATGGGTGTGACCCGCTTCAGCTTTGGCATATGGGGACACAAACTGGACCTAGCTAAACTCCTGATGCTTTCCTCATTCGGTGCGGGGCTCTGCTATATCGTTGCGGCAACATCAAGCGTGGCAATCGTTAGCCTGCTCGCCTGTGCGCTGTGCGGAATGATGATCGCGCTGCTGTGGCCGGGCACAATGTCTCTCACCGCAGCACGCTTCCCATACGGTGCAGCCGCAATGTTCGGTGTTCTCGCCCTCGCTGGAGATGCTGGTGGAACCCTTGGCCCAGCCGCTGTGGGTGTTCTGGCGGACTTCGCTTCCGGACCACTCAGCGCGCTTGCCGCGGTCCTCCCAGGGGACAACGGCTCGGGGTTGCGCACCGGCATATTACTGAGCGCAATTGTGCCGTTCGTATTCACGTACACCGTGTGGCGCTTTTCAAAGAACAACCGCACCAACACTGTAGACCTAGCGGAATCGTCGGCAAACTAGTTCAACTAGACAACCAGCCAAAACTACAAATGGGGTACCAACACAACGTGTTGGTACCCCATTTGTTATGGTGCATGCGCACTTAGTTTGTGTATTTCTCCACGCGTCGTAGCACCTTTTGAACAGGTGAACTGCCCAAAACCTTAGGCAGGAACTTGGTGCCCAAACTCGACGGTAATTCGTACGTTTCTAGGGCTTGCTGCTTCATCTTTCGTTTGAAGCCTGAGCCTAGCGCGGCAACTATGCGGTCGTATGATGCACGTTGAGCTACAGGATCAACTGAGGTAAGGGCCCTCACCGGCGCTGGGAACTCCACTTGCGCCAGTTTGTCGTCGTAGGCTGGATTGGCCTTGCCCTCTTGATACACGTGAGCCAATCCGTTCTCTNNAACGCGGAATAATCGGCCATGTCATAGAACTCGGAGGCATCAAGGCGCCCAGCAAGGTCAGGAACCTTCGAGTGCGGAATGCCGTGGTATTCAGCCAACTCGAGTGTGCGCGCATCATGGGCGATCACGTACGCGGGAGTACCTGAAATCAGGGCGGCAATATTGCCGTGAATGCGTGACCCAAAAGCGAAGTCGCGTGTGGCCAAGTACTCCGTCCACGGACGGCCATCAGTGAAGAACCTAATCTTGTCCTGAACGTACAGCGGGTGGCGTACATT
>DFNY01000197.1:3469-4725 GCA_002376595.1 Jonesiaceae bacterium UBA3555
TAAGCCTTTTGGGCCTTACCCCACATCAGCATGGCTAGGTCGTTGGAGGTCTGCGGGATGTAGGTCAGGTTTCGGTACTGCTCAGTATTGTGCAGAGAGATCTTTCCCATTGCAGGCACGTAGGGGGTGAGGTTCAAAGTGACGGCGCTGTCTGCATCGAGGGAAGCCACCTTCTTCTCAATGCTCAGTTCGGGGCCAAACTTGAATAGTGACGGACAGCCGATAACGCGCACGTGCTCGTCACCGTAGCCCAAAGACTTCAAGTATTCCGCGGTGTAACTGCCGCGCACGCCAATAGAAGCGCTGCGGTCTAGCGTGGCCCGGATAAACCGGTGCACAGTTTCCAGTACTTCACCATCGATGTTGGGCATTGGCTTATCTAGTGAGCCAACGCCACCGGCAACACCGACTCCCACCACAGTTACTGGGATGTCGAGCTTCTCAATGGCGTCGGTGAGGAACGTGAGGTTCTTGTGGAATGACTTCCTAAACGCGTTGGCCAGAGGAATCACAAAATGGTCGAACTCATCATTGATGCGCTTGAAGTAGGCGCGGTCAGTGCGCGGACGCTCCGTGAGGAATCCATTGGTGACAACTTCCACATCCGGGGTGGAGAGAAGTCGGTGCACCGAGTCGCCAAAGATGAGGTTTCCAACGTTGGATCCCCACATGCCACCGCCAAAGCCTTCGAGGCTTGCCTCGGGGCTCAACGTGGTAAACGGTGATTTTGCAGCGCGCATCAAGATTTTGGTCATGGGTCCAATGCTCTTTCAACAGAAGCCAGTGGAACGCGCGCATCCATAGGGCAGTGCTCGCGCTGTACCACGATGGTATCGGCGTGGTGTGTGAATGTGGGCCAAAAACAAACGTGTCTTGCTATGCGTTCTCTTTGCGTGCGTAGCAAGACACGTCTGGGGGCACTTTGTACCTAGTGCTTGTTCTTCTTACGTTCGTGGCGTGCTCGGTCTGCCGCGTAGGCTGCTGCACCGGAGATTCCAGCGGCGTTGCGGAGTTCGGCCGGAATGATCTTGGCTCGTAGTTGCAACCGTGGCAGGAATTCTTCGTGGTGCTTGGAAACGCCTCCACCAACCACAATAAGGTCGGGGGAGAGCAGCATTTCTACGTGTGAGAAGTAGCGTTGCAAGCGAGCTGACCACAGTGCCCAGTCCAGGTCTTCCCTGGAACGGGCGCTGTCTGCGGCGCGTGATTCGGCGTCGAACCCGTCGATTTCTAGGTGCCCGAGTTCAGTGTTTGGA
>DFNY01000197.1:4821-6186 GCA_002376595.1 Jonesiaceae bacterium UBA3555
TCCGGGGTGGGAATACGGACTCGGTCAGCGGTGAACTCACCGGTGGACAGATCAACGGGGGCACCTTTGATGCCGCTGCCGCCGATGTCGATGCCGAATGCGAGTTTTTGGTTCTTGCTCATGGCAGGGTAAGTACCTCCACGCCAGTTTCGGTTACTACCATCGTGTGTTCAAATTGTGCCGTGCGCTTTCGGTCGCGGGTGACTACTGTCCACCCGTCGTCCCACACGTCAGCGTCAATGGTGCCGAGGGTTAGCATCGGCTCGATGGTAAAGACCATTCCTGGTTCGATGATTGTGTTGTAGTGCGGTGCCGCATCAAAATGAGGGATGATGAGCCCCGTGTGGAATGCTTCGCCTACTCCGTGGCCGGTGTAGTCGCGAACGGATCCGTAGCCGAATCGGGCTGCGTACTTCTCAATGACACGTCCAATGACGTTTACTTCTCGGCCGGGCTTCACAGCTTTGATTGCGCGGTTGAGAGATTCTTGGGTGCGTTCAATGAGGAGTGCGGATTCTTCATCGATTTCTCCAACACCAAAGGTGGCGTTGTTGTCGCCGTGCACCCCTCCGATGAAGGCGGTGATGTCGATGTTGATGATGTCGCCTTCAACAAGCACGGTGGAGTCAGGGATTCCGTGGCAGATGACCTCGTTGATGGAGGTGCATAGCGACTTTGGGAAGCCTCGATATCCAAGGGTTGAGGGGTATGCCTGGTGATCGAGTAGGAACTCGTGTCCGNNGTGACACCGGGTGCAACATTGCGTCCTACCTCTTGCAGGGCCTGTGCTGCGATTTTTGCCGCTACTCGGATTTTCTCCAGAGTTTCTGGTGCCACAACGTCGTTACCTTCAAATGGCGCTGGTCCGGGACGGCCAACGTATTCGGGGCGTGCAATGGAGTGTGGCACAAAAAGTTCCGGTGAAATTGTTCCAGGAACGAGTGGATCTGTGGTGTTACGCAGTGCAGACATACTCTCATTCTATGTGCCCGCGCGCGATGGCATGGCGTGTGGGTAGGATTCTAAGACGAATTGGTCGGCTGAAATTGGGAGCGATGGTGGCTAAGTACTACTTTGATACTAAGAATCAGCGGGTGGTTAAGGGCGGTTTGTTGAGTTGGTGGAACAAACTGGGTCCTTATGACACTGCGGAGGAAGCTGCGCGCGCGCTTGATATCGCGCGTCAGAAGACGGCTCAGTGGGATGAAGAAACTCGGCGCCTCGAAGAAGAAGATAAGTAGTTACTTCCCGACGATATTTCTGGGTTGGGCAAGCAAGTCGCCTGTCCCCGTGGCTAGGGGTTTTAGGCTCAATGAGCCTGCGGTACCAGAAAATGAATCCTAGAAACGCGAAAAGGGGGGGGGA
>DFNY01000197.1:6205-15032 GCA_002376595.1 Jonesiaceae bacterium UBA3555
TACGTCACGCAGCGCTTGGCCAACTTGACCAAACTGCTTCACAAACGATGGAGACCAGTCGTTCATGCCGGCCATATCGGTCCATACAAGCACCTGACCGTCTACGTCCTTACCAGCACCGATTCCGATGGTTGGGATGGCCAAGATTTCCGTGATGCGTGCAGCGACTGGCGCTGGCATGGCTTCTAGAACGATTGCGCTTGCGCCTGCCTCTTGGAGAGCGAGTGCATCTTGGGCCAACTTCTCTGCTGCCGAATCGGAGCGGCCTTGAACGCGCATGCCACCAAGAGTGTTTTCAGACTGTGGCGTGAGACCAATGTGCCCCACTACAGGGATCCCAGAATTGACTAGAAGTTTGACATGTTCGGCTACCCGCGCGCCGCCTTCTAACTTGACGGCATTTGCGTGGCCTTCTTTCATGAGGCGTACTGCCGAAAGGAAAGCATCGCGTGGTGAGGCTTCATAGGTGCCAAACGGAAGGTCTGCAACAACCATTGCGAACTGTGCGCCGCGCGCAACGGAGCGAGTCGCAATGACCATTTCATCGAGAGTGACGGGGATGGTGGATTCGTACCCCAAGATGTTGTTGCCAACTGAATCGCCCACGAGGATCAGATCGATGCCGGCAGAATCAAAAATCCGTGCAGTCACCACATCGTAGGCGGTGAGCATGGTGAGTTTCTGTCCTGCTTGCTTGTTCTTTGCAAAGTCTTGGACTCGGAACTTCTTGCGTGCTCCTGTAGCTGAAGACTGCCGCGCCGAAGTAACTGTGTGCTCTGTCATCGCACTGCCTCACATCGTGTCTGGGTACATTGATTCTGCCAGTTTGGCCTTGGTGCCTAACTGCATCTGTCTAGGCGGATGTTTGCCACCGTTGCCTTCAGCCTAGTGCTACAACAACAAGCTATTGGGGCAATAGTGGTTCCGTGTTAGGCACGTAACACCTGATTGGTGTCTCTGTGTTCAACATTCTTGGTGTGGCGAAACCTCAGTTTCGCCACCCCGAGCAAGTGATCACACCCTAGATTTGAGGTTCACGCCACTTTGAAGTGAGAGGAACTCGGCGGTCGCGCCCGAATGCAAGCGCAGTTACCTTTGGTCCAAGTGGGTACTGGCGTCGCTTCCACTCTGCGCGGTCTACAAGGGAGACCACCTTGTCAACCACTTCAGGCTGGAATCCACGATCCAAAAGCTCCTTACGGCCCTCCGAGTGCTCAATGTGAGCGTCTAGCACTGCGTCTAGCAGATCGTATGGAGGCAACGAATCTTGGTCTACTTGGCCTGGTCGCAGTTCAGCCGAAGGTGGCTTGGTAATGGAGTTTTCGGGAATTGGAGGAATCTCTCCACGGTCAATGGCATAGTTGTTGCGCCATCTGGAGAGCTCCCACACACGTGATTTATCTACGTNNCGTATCCACCCACCGCGTCTCCATAGATAGTGGAGTAACCTACCGCGAGCTCTGACTTGTTTCCGGTGGCCAGAACTAGGTGGCCTTCGGAGTTTGACAGAGCCATCAGAATGACGCCGCGCATACGCGCCTGCAAGTTTTCTTCGGATACTCCAGTCAGATGCAGTTGGCTTTGGAAAGCATCAACCATGGGCGCGATGGGCTGCACCCGATAGTGTGCACCGACTCGTTGTGCCGAATCCAGAGCGTCATCTTTGGAGTGGTCCGAAGAATACTGCGATGGCATTGAGACACCGTAAACGTTCTCGCCTCCAATGGCATCTGCCGCGATAACTACTACAAGCGCTGAGTCGATTCCGCCCGACAACCCCAAGGTCACCGACTTAAAACCGTTTTTGGTGATGTATCCGCGCAAGCCGGTAACGATTGCCTGGTAGACCTCGTGGTCATTATCCATGGGCGCAGCGAACTCTCCACGGTGAGGAGCTTCGTCGTCTTCCGCTAGGTCCCACATCAAAAGATGTTCAACAAACTTTGGTGCACTAGCGACAATCTCACCGGCAGCTGAAACCACGAATGATCCGCCATCGAAGACGAGGTCGTCTTGCCCGCCAACCATGTTTGCGTAGATAAGCGGAGCACCTACAGATTGTGCTCGCTGCTGAGCCAAACTTACCCGGGTAGCGCTCTTGCCCTCTTCAAACGGTGACCCATTAAGAACCAACAGTGCGGAGATGTTCTCGCGGGTGTACTCCGCAACAGGTCCGCCGTCTTGCCAGATGTCCTCGCAGATCGCCAGTCCCAAACGACGACCATTTACTACAAACACGGTTGCTTGGTCACCGGAAGCGAAAATCCGGTATTCATCAAAAACGCCATAGTTAGGCAAGTGGTGTTTGTCGTACGCGGCTTCCACCGACCCGTGGCTGAGGACCGCAGCGCGGTTCGTTGGCCGGTCCATTGGGACGTGATCCGACAATGCCAGCGCACCCAAGGAACCAACTACTACGCGGATGGTGCCCAGGCCATCGTCGTTAAGTTTTTGCGCAATTGTGTGCAGGGCTTGCTCGGCTGCTCTCTGGAATGACGCTCTCAGAGCGAGGTCTTCAATGGGATATCCCGTAATGGTCATCTCAGGGAATAGCACCACGTCAGCGCCCTGCTGCGCGGCCTTGTGGGTCCACTCGATCACCTTGGAGGTGTTTGTGTCGATGTCTCCGACGCACGTGTCAATCTGCGCGATTGCGATTCGTAACTCAGCCATAGACATAACCTTATGCGTTTTCTTGAGATTTTTAGCGCGCCAACTCGTTTCAAGGCCCGTGTATCAGGCAAGATATTCCTATGGATAGGCAACAGGAATTCGTGCTACGCACAGTAGAAGAGCGAGACGTCCGGTTCATCCGTCTGTGGTTTGCAGACGTACTGGGCATGCTCAAGTCAGTTGCAATCGCCCCAGCGGAACTTGAATCCGCGTTTGATGAGGGGATTGGCTTCGACGGAAGCGCAATTGAAGGACTCACCCGAGTCTATGAAGCGGACATGATTGCCCGTCCAGATCCCACCACGTTCTCGCTCCTCCCATGGCGTGGAGACACACAAGGCACAGCGAGAATGTTCTGCGACATTCTCACTCCAGACGGAGAGCCTTCGCTCGCTGACTCTCGCAACGTGTTGAAGCGTGCAATGGACCGCGCCAGCGAAAAGGGATTCACGTTCTACACGCACCCTGAAGTTGAGTTCTACCTGTTTGAGCAGCCACTGAACCCGAACAAGCTGGTGCCAATCGACCACGGCGGCTACTTTGACCACGTGGCCCGCCCAGCCGGCCACGACTTCCGCCGCCAAGTCATCACCATGCTTGAGTCCATGGGTATTTCCGTGGAGTTCTCGCACCACGAGGCTGGCCCAGGCCAAAACGAGATTGACCTACGGTACGCGGACGCATTGAACACCGCGGACAACCTCATGACCTTCCGCACCGTGGTGAAGGAAGTGGCTCTGGAACAAGGCGTATTCGCGTCCTTTATGCCAAAGCCAATGAGCGAACACCCCGGTTCGGGAATGCACACGCACTTCTCACTGTTTGAAGGCGACCGCAACGCATTCTACGAACCTGGCGCACAGTACGAACTGTCAAAGATTGGCCGCCAGTTCATAGCGGGACTCCTGCACCACGCCGCAGAAATCACCGCAGTCACCAACCAGTACGTGAACTCCTACAAGCGTTTGTGGGGCGGCGCGGAAGCACCGTCATACGTCTGCTGGGGACACAACAACCGCTCAGCACTGGTACGAGTGCCAATGTACAAGCCAGGTAAGTCAAACAGTTCACGCATTGAATACCGTGCCATCGACACCGCAGCAAACCCATATCTTGCGTACGCGTTGACGTTGGCTGCCGGACTCAAGGGCATTGAAGAAGGCTACGAACTTCCAGACGCAACCGAAGACGACGTATGGAACCTGACCGACGCTGAGCGCCGGGCAATGGGTATCCGTCCGCTGCCACAGGACCTCGATGAGGCACTGAACATCATGGAAGCATCCGAGCTTGTTGCGGAAACTCTTGGCGAGCACGTTTTTGAGTACTTCCTCAAGAACAAGCGTGCTGAGTGGGATGAATACCGCAACCAAGTCACTCCATTTGAAGTAAAGCGACTTCTCCAAGTTCTCTAACACAAAGGCGCCGGGAAACCGGCGCCTTTGGTCTATGCCGCCCGGCCCAGCCACTTCGAAACCGGAGTGGAAAACCAGGCTCAATGAGTCGTCGGGAAGCACTTCCTCACCCGTTAACGCTCCTAAGCGCGCAGTGCNNACTCGCGCACAGCGACTCCTTGCCGATCCCGCTCTAGTAGCTGTCCTGGGTCCGGTCACCTCAGGGCATACTCTCATTGATTCATTGGCTTTGTGCTCGGACCCTGACCAAGGGCTGCTAGGCATTGTGCGTTTGGCTGAGTCCCTGGGTAGCGAACCCGAATTGGCTGCGCAATTCGCGGCTTTGTTCGCGCGCAGCGAGTTTGGTGAAGACCTCACCAGCGAGGATCAGCAGCTTGCCCGCCGCAGAATATTTGCAGTACTAGGGCATTCCACAGCCCTTCTCGACGAAGTGGTCCGCAGACCAGAACTGCTTGCGGATTTGTTTGACACCAGTTCAGCAATAGGTGTGGATCGCTCGGTGATTCGGGCATCGCTGTTGGAATCGGTTGGGGCTGACCCTCACGCGTCTGTACCGGTAGCTGGCCAAGTTACATATGGCCCGGCCAGCGGCGGACAAACTCCTGAACGCATCGACGGCTACGTAGCCTCCATGAGACGCGAGTATCGCAGGCTGATCCTTCGGATTGCTGCAACCGACCTTTCACACAACGAGCCGCTGTCGGTCATGCCAGCAGTCGCAGCGGCGCTCGCAGACTTGGCATCGGCGGCCTTGGAAGCAGCGCTCGCAATTGCACGAGCCAAACACGAAACCGGGGGAGCCGGAGCCCGTATCAGCGTTATTGGTATGGGCAAAACCGGTGGGCGCGAACTCAATTACATCTCCGACGTGGATGTCATCTATGTTGTAGAACCCGAAGGTGAAACCAGCGAAGACGAAGCCTTAAGTGTAGGCACCCAACTAGCCACCGATCTCGCACTCTTCTGTGCGATACCGGCGAGTGAACCAGCGCTTTGGCAAGTTGATGCTGCACTTCGGCCAGAAGGAAAACAAGGTCCACTGGTGCGCACGCTCGCCAGTCACTTCCAGTATTACGAACGATGGGCAAAGACCTGGGAGTTCCAAGCTTTGCTCAAAGCCAGGCACGTAGCCGGGGACGCCGAACTATCCCAAGAATACCTAGACCACATTTCGCCACTGGTGTGGCAGGCCATCGCCCGCGAAAACTTTGTTGAAGACGCGCAAGCAATGCGTAGGCGCGTGGAGGACCACGTCAAGGCGTCAGAAGCAGACCGGCAGATCAAGCTTGGGAAGGGGGGTCTGCGGGATGTTGAATTTACAGTGCAACTACTGCAACTGGTTCACGGACGGTCCGATGACTCAATTCGATCCGCCAACACACTCACAGCACTGTCGTCCTTGGCGGCAGCCGGCTACGTGGGGCGCGAACATGCCGCAGAACTATCAGTCTGTTACAGGTTCTTGCGATCGTTGGAACATCGAATTCAAGTGCGCAAACTACAGCGCACCCACTTGATGCCCACTGCCACACACGAAATAGAAGTCCACGCACGCAGCCTTGGCATGAAACGCAACGGCGCCGAGGAACTACTCACACGCTGGCGTTCAACCAAACGTGATGTGCGTTCACTGCACGAAGCCCTGTTCTACCGACCACTGCTTCCAGCAACTGCACAACTGTCTGCAGAGGAAGCAGTATTGGCTCCAGAAGCAGCTGCCGCCCGCCTCAGCGCCATCGGCTACCGCGACCCAAATGGAGCACTTCGACACATCTCTGCACTCACTGAAGGTGTCTCACGCCGGGCCGCCATTCAACGGCAACTGCTCCCTGTGATGCTCGGCTGGTTCGCGGATGGTGCCTCCCCGGACGCCGGCCTCTTAGCGTTCCGCAAACTATCGGATGAACTCGGGGGTACCCACTGGTACCTCAAACTTCTGCGAGACTCTGGATTTGCTGCGCAACGCCTCGCATTCGTGCTTTCAACCTCCGCATACGTCGCAGACGCAATAAGCGCTTCACCACAAGCAATCACTTGGTTCGATGACGACGCCGATCTAGCAATTCGATCACGTGAACGTCTCATGATAGAAGTTGACGCGATCCTCACACGGGCAGACGACCCAGGCCAAGCGACCACAGCCGTGCGCGGAGTGCGGAGACGTGAACTCGCTCGAATTGCCTGCGCTGAACTCCTCACAGACATCGCACCGCGTGATGCAGCACGCGGAATCACCGACGCTGCAGACGTCACCATCGCTGGCGCTCTACGCATTGCGCAGCATGAAGCAGCAAAGAACCTTGGACTCGACCCAGCATCTGCGCCAGCAGCGTTCACAGTTATCGCAATGGGTCGCATGGGCGGACGAGAAATGGGCTACGGCTCAGATGCTGACGTGATGTTTGTATTTGAGGAAGTTCCAGGTCACTCAACCGAAACTGTCAGCAAATATGCGAATGAAGTAGCGACGCTGATACGCAAGATTCTCACCGAGCCCAACTCAGAACCGGCATTGGCGGTGGACGCAGACCTACGCCCCGAAGGTCGAAACGGTCCTCTCGTGCGTTCACTCGATTCCTACGCGCAATACTATGGACGCTGGTCCCAAGCTTGGGAAAGCCAAGCTTTGCTCCGTGCGCGGCCGGTAGCTGGCGATGACGAACTTGGCGCACGGTTTGTAGAACTCATCAATCCGTTGCGGTACCCAGACGGAGGAATAGACCAAGCCACGCTGCGCGAGATCCGCAGAATCAAGGCCCGTGTGGAGTCTGAAAGGCTGCCAAGGGGAGTGCACCCCAGTCGCCACCTAAAACTTGGGCGCGGGGCAATCAGCGATGTTGAGTGGTTAGTGNNCCCGGCACTACAAACTACAGAAACCATTGCCGGACTAGAGGCAGCAGAAAACGCTGGAGTAATAGACTCCGAAGACGCCCACGTGCTGCGCACCGCCTGGTCCTTCGCATCTAACCTACGCGACGCAGTAGTTCTGTTCACTGGGCGCCTCACCGGAAGCCAAATGGACGTTCTACCTTCAGACCGCACCACGCTGTCAGGAATCGGACGAGTACTCAAATACCCGGTAGGCGGAGCATCCACAGTAGAAGAGGACTACTTACGGTCTGCGAGAAGAGCCCGAAAAGTGATGGAGAGGCTCTTCTACGGCGCCGCCGAATAGCAATATTCAGTTTGGCTCGTATGCCAACCCCTACTGACTCTCGGTTTGCTACTGGCTTGCAGGTAGCTACTGACTCTCCGCTTGCTTTTAGGGATCTCCGCTCGCTTTTGGCTCTCTGCTTGCCACCGCCTCACGGTGCTCTATCGACGCTCCGCGCAGTGGCGACGCTGGGCGTGGTAGCGATCTGAGTTAATTCTGCTGATCAGTTGGTTCTTGGTCACGCAGCGCATTTCGGGCCCTGTCGAGTTCCTTGGCTTCGCGCAGTTGCTCATCAAACTGTTCACGGGCTTTACGTTCCTTGGCCTGCGCCTCGGATTCTCTCACTTGCTTGTCCGAGGAGTCTGAATCTTGATCGTCGGGGTCTTTGTCACTGCCTTTTTCAACTTCAGGGTCACGGAGTAACTCTGAATCAATCAGTTCATGACGCTGCAAGTAGGTAGACGCAATCGCCTGAATTGTGGCGGCAACAGGCAGCGCCAGGAACGCTCCAAGCGCACCGAAAATAGCACCGAACGACAGCACCACAACGAAGGCAACCGCAGGGTTGAGTGATAATGCCATTGACGAGACCTTAGGGGAGAACCATAGGTTCTCTACCTGCTGGTACAGAATGATGAACACAAGGATCGCGATCGCACCTGTGACATTCCCATTGGTCAACGCGAAGATGACGGGGAGCGCTCCACCAATGTAGGTACCAATTGTTGGGACGAACTGGGAAACCACACCAGTAAAGACGGCAAGAGGCAACGCATACGGGATGTTGATAATTTCCAAGAACACATACGTAAATACCGATGATACGGAGGCGAGCACCACGCGAGAGTTAATGTAGTCGGAAATCTTGCGTTGGGTGATCTCCCACAGACGCAAGAATTCTTGCTGACGATCCGGAGTGACCCAGGCGCACACAGCAGCCCTGAACTTGGGTCCAGCAGCAGCAACGTAGTAGGCCACTAGGAGTACAACTGATGAGTTGAAGAGGAAGGATGCTACGCCTGCACCAATCGCCAGAACCTGGCCCGCAGCGTTTTGGCCATACTCATTGATTAGTTGAGTTTGAAGGTCGTTCATAGGTGGAACCTGAACATCAAACTTGCCTTCGATCCACTTTGCTGCGGATTCATAGGTGCTAGGCAACGAGCCAATCAGTTCACTCGTTTGCACAAAAAACATGCGCCCGAACAACGCCAACACAGCGATGATGATGATCAACAGTGAAAACAGAACCACAGCAGTAGCAGCGCCACGTTTCCACCCGCGTTTCACCAACCACAAGATCATCGGCTCCATTACGAGTGCAACGAAGAACGCAATAACCAGGTTAATGAACACCCCGGTGACCGAGCCCATCGCACGCCAAATGAAGATAGCCACAAACACCGTGAGCACGCCCATCACCAATGACTTGAGCACCCACTTTGGTGGCTTAGAGGAGATAAACCAGTCAGGTAGATCAAGGCGATCGTATTCCTTGTCATCGCCTGACAGGTCATACCTAGGGGTGTGCTCTAGTTCCGGCTCGGCCTGCTTTTCAGTGCTCCCAGACGACTTAGTTAGCTGG